>DATEHY010000013.1:0-10270 GCA_035279325.1 Gaiellaceae bacterium | reverse complement strand
CGGGCCGCGCGACCGACGTCGTGGCGGCGGCCCGGGAGGCGCTGCGCTTCCCCCTCGACGGAGCGTCGATCGAGGCGCTCGCCTCGAGCGCGTCGCGGGCCACGATCGTGCTCGAGCCGCCCGCTGCGCCGGTCGGCAGCGTGCAAGGGCCGCAGCGGCCACTCGCGATCGCGGCCGTGAGCGACGCACTCGCGGAGCTCGGCATCCCGACCGAGAAGCAGACGCTGCTCGTCGCCTGCGGCCTCGCCCGCCGAGCGAGCCGTCCCGAGATCGCGGCTCTCGTCCCGCCGGATTTCAGGCGCCGCTTCCACGGCGAGGTGGCGGTACACGACGCCGCCGACCCGGAGCTCGCTGGAGTTCCCGCGGGCGCGCCGAGGGTCCGCATCGCCCGCGAGCTCGTGGAGACCGACCTCGTCGTCGTGGTGAGCAGCGCGGAAACCGTCCTGCACGGCGGGCCCGCGACCCTCCTCGCCGCGACCGACGCCGAGGCGCAGCGACGTGCGTCGGCGGAATCGCTGCTCGAGACGGGCGGCTCGGAAGGCTGGCGTCTCGCCACGCTCGTCGAGCGGACCCTCGCGGCGCAGGTCCCTCTCTTCGGCGTCTCGCTCGTCCTCAACCACCCGCAGTACGCCGGCGTGCTGCGCGGCTACCCGTACGAGCTCGAGGCGGCCGAGCGAATCGCCGGCTCGCCGCTGCGGCTGGCGTTCTCCGCCGCGCCCGTATCGGTTCGCCGCCGCGTCCTGCGCGCGCTGCGGGGCACGCGGACAGCTGCCGCCGTCCTCGCCGGGCCGCCGTCGGTCGCGCACGCCGAAGCGTTGCTCCGCGCGATCGAGCTGCGCCGCGCGACCCTCGCCGAGCCACTCGACGCGCTCGTTATCGGGATCCCGGGCACGACGCCGTTCCTGCCGCGCGAAGAGCCGAACCCGCTGCTCGCGGCGTATCTCGGGCTCGCGCACGCGCTCGGGCTCTGGCGCGACGCGTTCCCCGTCCGCGACGGCGGCATCGTCATCCTCGTACATCGGTTTCGCCGCACGTTCGCACGGCCGACCCAGCAGCCGTACCACGTCTTCTTCCGCTCCGACCCGATCGCGCGCGACCCCGGGCTGCTCGCGGCCGCGGAGGAGGCGGTCGGCGCCGACGCGCGGGCCGTCGAGGAGTACCGCGCCGGGCGCACGGTGCATCCGCTGCTGCCCTTCCGCGACTGGGACGCATGCGCGCCGGCGCTCGAGCGGCTCGGCGCCGTCTACGTCGCGGGTGCGCGGGACGCCTCGGCGGTGCGGCAGCTCGGTTTCGTCCCGATCGGCAGCATCGGCGCCGCGCTGCAGATGGCGCGCGGGCATCGCGGGCCCGACGCGCGGATCGGCTTCCTGCTGGCGCCGCCGTACTTCCCACTGCGCGTCGGGTCAGGGGACGCGTAGGCCGAGCACGTCGGCCGCGGCGACGGTCTCCTCGTCCTCCGGGCCGAGCGTCCGGACCGCCTTGAGCCCCAGGGCCGGCGCAGCCCGGTCGAACAGGGTCACGTTCGCCCAGAGCGACTCGAACGTCGACCACCACCGAAGGCCGGCGGCGTCCGGATGGCCCTCGTGGAGCGCCCGCGCCTGTGGCTGCGTCACCTGGCGCACGCGCGTGGCCACGCCGGAAGGACGGAGCCGCTCGCGCCGCAGGACCACCGGGTCGTCGAGGTCGACGAGCTCCGCGTCGTCGGGCACCTCGAGCTCCGCGAGCGCGAGCGGAAGGTTCCGCCGGCGCAGAAGAGCCGCCGAGAGGCGCTGGCCGCGGAAGCGTGCGAGCTGCTCGACGACGCACGAGAGCGGCCGCTCGGACAGATAGAGGCAGCCGTAGAGGTCGGCGTTGTCGTGCCGGCCGTCACCCTGGTACGGGCGCGGGAACCACAGCGCGCCGTCCGGGCGGTCCGGGCGCGCGCGCTCGTTCCAGGCGAAGCAGCGGTAGAGGATCACGCGAAGGCATCCGAGCGCTCGGCCCGGATTGCCCGCATCAGCTCCTCGGTCCGGCCCGCGCGGATGAGATCGATCGGCCTGCGGTCGCCGAGATACGGGTTGAGGCCGAACAGCCACGCGAGCGCTGCCTCGCGCTCGTAGAGGCGCAGGAGGTTCGACCAGACGAGCTCGAGCAGGTCGACCTTCTCGGCGTTGAGCGGATCGATCCCGGAGCCGCGGAGCCACCGCGTCACCTGCGAGCGGCTGACGCCGAGCATCATCGCGAGGCGCGCGGCGGAGCCGACGTCACTGCGCAGGGCTTCGACCTTGGTCGCGGTCGCAACGGGCACACTCTCAGGCTAGCGCAACGATTCTTGTTGCGAAACGAGTTTTGTTGCGCACAGATCGTTTGCCCGCGTCGTCCCGTTACGCCTAGGCTCCTGTCTCGTGCCGGAAAGACGACGAGCTCAACCGCAGGTGACACACGTCGGCGTCGGCGAGGGATGGGAGCCGGACGAGGAGACGGGCGGGCTCGTGCACATGGTGCGGGCCGACGACTCGCTCCAGGTTGGTCTGTGGAAGCCGAACGGCGCCGCAGACCGCCGGATCGACTACGAGCTGGCCGCGGAGGAGACGCTCGTCGTCCTGCAGGGAAGCGGCGAGGTGCGGGTCGACGAGGGCGAGCCGATCCCGCTGCGGCCGGGCGTGATCCTCTGCCTCTCCCGCGGCAGCCGGGTCAGCTGGCTCGTCGACGACGACTTCCGCGAGCTCTGGATCTACTCCTGAATCCGCCTCGCCGACGCCGGGCGGGGCGCGACGTACCATTGCGCCTCAGGCCGAAGTGGCGGAACTGGCAGACGCGCCGGACTCAAAATCCGGTGGCCTTCGGGCCGTGTGGGTTCGACCCCCACCTTCGGCATCGCTGAGCATTAGGCTCGGGCGGGATGGCGAAGAGCGTCGGGATCCTCACCGGGGGCGGCGACTGCCCCGGCCTCAACGCGGTGATCCGCGCGGTCGTCCGCAGCGCCGATGCAGCCGGTTGGGACGCCGTCGCCGTGCGCGAGGGGTGGCGGGGTCTGGTCGAGCCGATCTTCGAGGACCTCGGCCCCTCGCAGGTCTCGGGGATCCTCCCACGCGGCGGGACGATCATCGGCACGAGCCGGACGAACCCGTTCAAGCTCGAGGGTGCCGTCGAGCGGGTGCTGCAGAACTTCCGCGACCGGGGCCTCGACGCCCTGATCGCGATCGGCGGGGAGGACACGCTCGGCGTCGCAGCGCGCATGTACGCGGAGCATCGGCTGCCGGTCGTCGGCGTTCCGAAGACGATCGACAACGACCTCTCGGGCACCGACTACACGTTCGGATTCGACACGGCGGTCTCGATCGCGACCGAGGCGATCGACCGCCTGCACACGACCGCCGAGTCGCACAACCGCGTGATGGTCGTCGAGGTGATGGGCCGCCACGCGGGCTGGATCGCGGTGATGAGCGGGATCGCCGGCGGCGCCGACGTGATCCTCGTCCCGGAGATCCCGGTCGACTTCGAGGAGGTGGCGGAGTCGATCCGGAAGCGGCACGCGCGGGGCAAGAACTTCTCGATCGTCGTGATCAGCGAGGGCTGCGAGCTGCCCGGGCTCGCGGATGCCGGCGAGCAGGACCAGTTCGGGCACGTGATCCTGTCGAAGCGCGGGGTCGGCGAGGCGCTCGGGCGCGAGATCGAGCAACGCACCGGATACGAGACCCGCGTCACGGTGCTCGGCCACGTGCAGCGTGGGGGCTCCCCCACGCCGCGCGACCGCGTGCTCGCCACCCGGTTCGGGCTCAAGGCCGCCGAGCTCGCCCTCGCGGGAGACTTCGGGCAGATGGCCGCGCTGAGAGGCGACGACGTGGTCGCGGTCCCGCTCGCGGAGGCGACCGCCCAGCTCAAGGTCGTGCCCCGCGAGTGGTACGACGTCGCGCGCGCCTTCTTCGGCTAGAGCCTCGCCGCGACGACCACCGCCATCTCCGAAGTCGCGAGGATCTCCGCGCCGGCCAGCCGCGGGTCGCGCAGGAGGAACTTGCGAACGTCGTCGCCCTCGACCGGACGGCCGGGCGTCAGGTCGTCCTTGACGATCAGCCCGCCCGTTCCCGTAAGCGCGACGATCGCCTCCCAGTCGTAGGGCCGGCCGCCGTCGGCGAAGACGAGGCCGAACGGGCCGCGGCCTCGCAGCTGCTCGTACGCGTCGCCCTCGAGCAGCTCGACGTTCGGGAGCCCGGCGAGCCGCCCGCGCGCGACGGCTGCGCGTTGCGGGTCGCGCTCGACCGTGACGACCGAACGCGCGGTCTCGGCGAGGAGGGCCGCGGTCCCGCCGAAGGCGGCTCCGAGCTCCGCCACGTCACGTCCTGCCGCGAGAGCGCGCAGCAGCGCCTGGACCTCGGGAATCGCGGTCGCGCCGTCGGTCAGAGAAGTTCCCGGTCGCGCACGATCACGGCGTCCATCCCCGCACGCTCGAGCTCCTCGATCTGCTCGCTCGTCGTCGCCGGCAGCTCGGCGATCGCGAGCTTGCCGGCGGGCACCTCGGCCAGCAGGTCGAGCACCTCCTCGAGCTCGCCCGCGAGGACGAACAGCTCGGGATCGAGCTCCTCGAGGGCCCGCTCGAGCTCTTCCTCGTCGCGGACGCGGACGGCGAGCTCGAAGTCGCCGGCGAGGGCAAGCTCGCCGCCGGCGGCGAAGTCGACGACGCGAGCGGTCGCCGCCGGGTCGTCGCTGACCGCGATGTCTCCTGCCGTCCCGCCCTCGACCGGGACGATGAAGGAGATGCTCTCGCCGTCGGCGATCGCGTGTCCGAAGCGGCCGTCGGTCACTGACCCATCGGATGCCAGACGGTTTTCAGCTCGAGGAAGGAGGCGATCTCCCACGGGCTCTGCACGTCGGAGCGGCCGTGCACGACGCGTTTCACGTTGTCGGCGGCGAGACGCTCGAGCTCCGGCGCCACGCCGTCGGCGCCGCAGAGGTCGATCGCGTTCACGTCCATGTGGGAGGCGAGCACGGGCGCGAGCTCGGCATGGTGACCCGTGAGCAGGTTGACGACGCCGCCCGGAACGTCGCTGGTGGCCAGCGCCTCCGCGAGCTCGATCGCCGCGAGCGGCCGCGTCTCCGACGCGACCGCGACGACGGCATTCCCGCCGACGAGCGGCGGCAGGAGGCGCGTGACGAGGCCGAGGAGCGGCGGCTCGTCGGGCGCGAGCACCGCGACGACGCCGGTCGGCTCCGGCACCGTGAAGTTGAAGTACGGCCCGGCGACCGGGTTGGAGCCGCCCAGTACCTGCGGCAGCTTGTCGGCCCAGCCGGCGTACCAGACGATGCGGTCGATCGCGCGCTCCACCTCGTCCCGGCCGGTGGACAGCGCGGCGAACTCCGCCACGCGCGCCTCGACCATCTCCGCGACGCGGTACAGCACCTGGCCGCGGTTGTACGCGGTCGCCTTCGCCCAGCCCGGCTGGGCGGCGCGCGCGGCCCGAACCGCGTCGCGGACATCCTTGCGCGAGGCCCGGGCGACGTTCTGCCCCTCGGCGTCGTAGGTGCGCCCCGACTCGCTGCGCGGGAACGCCCCGTCGATGAACAGCTTGTACGTCTTCTTGACGGGCAGCCGGCTCATTCCTCGAACCTGAGATACGGCTCCAGCCCGTGCAGGCCGCCCTCGCGACCGAAGCCGGACTCCTTGTAGCCGCCGAAGGGGGAGCTCGGGTCGAAGCGGTTGAACGTGTTGGCCCAGACGACGCCGGCGCGAAGCCGCTGCGCCATCCAGAGGATGCGCGACCCCTTCTCGGTCCAGACCCCGGCGCTCAGCCCGTAAGGCGTGTTGTTCGCCTTCTCGACCGCCTCGTCCGGCGTGCGGAAGGTGAGGACCGACAGCACCGGGCCGAAGATCTCCTCCTGCGCGATCCGGTAGCTCTGCGCGACGTTCGTGAACACGGTGGGCGCGAACCAGTAGCCCTTCTCCGGGAGGACGCACGGCGGCTGGTAGATCTCGGCGCCCTCGTCCACCCCGGACGCGACGAGCTCACGGATCTTGTCCAGCTGGGCCGCCGAGTTGATCGCGCCGACGTCGGTGTTCTTGTCGAGCGGGTCGCCGACGCGCAGCGTCGAGAGGCGGCGCTCGAGCTTCGCGACGAGCGGTTCGTAGATCGATTCCTGGACGAAGAGCCGCGAGCCGGCGCAGCAGACGTGGCCCTGGTTGAAGTAGATGCCGTTGACGATCCCTTCGACCGCCTGGTCGAGCGCGGCGTCGTCGAAGACGATGTTGGCGGCCTTGCCGCCGAGCTCGAGCGTGAGCTTCTTGCCGGTCCCGGCGAGCCGGCGCTGGATCGCCTTGCCGACCTCGGTCGAGCCTGTGAACGCGATCTTGTCGATGTCCTCGCTCTCGACCAGCGCGGCACCGGTGCGGCCGTCGCCCGTGACGATGTTCACGACACCGGCCGGCAGCTCGGCCTGGCGGAGGATGTCGCAAAAGAGAAGAGCGGTGAGCGGTGTCGTCTCCGCCGGCTTGAGCACGACGGTGTTCCCGCAGGCGAGCGCCGGCGCGATCTTCCACGCGAGCATCAGGAGCGGGAAGTTCCAGGGGATGATCTGGCCGGCGACGCCGACCGGCCGCGGGCGCCGGTTCGGGAACGCGTACTCGAGCTTGTCCGCCCAGCCGGCGTAGTAGAAGAAGTGAGCCGCTGCGAGCGGGAGGTCGACGTCGCGCGACTCCTTGATCGGCTTCCCGCCGTTGAGCGACTCGAGGACGGCGAACTCACGCGAGCGCTCCTGGAGGAGGCGCGCGATGCGGAAGAGGTACTTCGCCCGCTCGGAGCCTGGGAGCGAGGACCAGCCGTCGGCGTAGGCGTCGCGCGCGGCGGCGACGGCACGGCCGACGTCCTCGGCGGTGGCCTGGCCGACAACAGCGAGCGGCTCCTCGTCCCGCGGCGCGATGGTCTCGTATGTCTCCGCCGGCTCGAGCCACTCGCCGCCGACGAAGTACCCGTAGCGCTCGCGGATGTGGACGATGTCGCGCGACTCGGGCGCGCTCGCGTACGTCCAATCGCCGAGGACACCGACCTCGCGCCGCTGCTTGTCGAGCTCAGCCACGCCTGCCCCGGACATGGTCGGTCTGGACGGGCCTGGTGTGCGCCGGGCGCGTTCCCCAAACCCGCCCCCCACCCTTATGGGAGGGGGCAAGCCTAGGGCCGAACTGTTCGCGAGGGTGTGCCGCCTGCGTCACGAAATCGTGCCTGTTCAATCCAGCGTGAAGTAGTCGCCGCTCTGGTACGCGCCGGTGCGCTCCTTGCGGAGCTGCATCAGGATGTCGTTGAGGAGCGACGAGGCTCCGAGGCGGTAGAGCTCGGGGCTCAGCCACTCCGGCCCGAGCGTCTCGTGCACGAGCACGAGGTGCTGCACCGCCTGCTTCGCCTGCCGGATCCCGCCCGCCGCCTTGAAGCCGACGCGGCGCCCGGTCTCCTCGTACACGTCTCGAACCGCCTCGAGCATGCACAGCGCGACCGGAAGGGTTGCGGCCGGCGAGATCTTGCCGGTCGACGTCTTGACGAAGTCCGCCCCCGCGGCGATCGACAACAGCGTCGCGCGCCGCACGTTGTCGTACGTGCCGAGCTCGCCGGTCTCGAGGATCACCTTCAGGTGCGCGTCACCGCAGGCCTCCTTCACCTGAACGATCTCGTCGTAGACCTTCGCGTAGCGTCCCGAGAGGAAGGCCCCGCGATCGATCACCATGTCGATCTCGTCGGCTCCCAACTCGACGGTCGCGCGCACGTCGGCGACCTTGACCGCGGCGGGGTACTGCCCCGACGGGAATCCGGTCGCCACCGCGGCCACCTTCACGTCGCTGCCCACGAGCCGCTCGCGCACGGCCCGAACGAGGTTCGGGTAGACGCACACGGCGGCGACGGCAGGGACGGACGGATCGGACGGATCCGGACGCCGCGCCTTGGAGCCGATCGCGGCAGCCTTGCCCGGGGTGTCGGCCCCCTCGAGCGTCGTCAGATCCGTGGTGCGAATCGCCAGCTGGAGTGCCCAGACCTTCGCCTCGCGCTTGATCGAGCGCTTCGCGAGCGACGCTGCGCGCTCCTCGAGCGCGACCGCATCGACCGCTCCGATCCGCGGCAGGCGTGCTTCGAGCGGGAGCTCGAAGCCTGCCGGCAATGCAGGCGCCTGGGCCATGCGCGGAGTCTAGTCCGGCACGCGCGCCGATCCATCACGGCCGAACGCCGGGGCTACCCTGTCCGCGATGAGAGGGGCGCTCGTGAGTCTCGCCGCATTCGCGTCGATCGCAGTCGTCTCCGCGGCGGCCGGGCCCGGTTCCACGTCGTCGCGGCCCACGACGGCAACGCGTGCCGCGACCGGCTTCTCCGACACCGCCGAGACCGTGATGGGGACGCTCGTCGGCCCGCCCGGCAAGCGGTTCCTGACGCGCATCCGCCACGGAAAGATGGGTGGCGTCGTGCTCCTCGGCAACGGCTGGCTCACGCGCGGGACGGCCGCGGCGGTCACGGCCGAGCTGCAGCAGGCGGCATGCACCCGTGGCGAGCCGCTGCTCATCGCCGTCGACCAGGAAGGTGGAATCGTGCGGCGGCTCGCCTGGGCGCCGCCGACCGAGGCGCCCGACGAGATGACGAGCCCGTCCGCCGCGCGCGACCAGGCCGCGGCAGCGGCCGAGGCGCTCCACTCGGTCGGGATCGACGTCGACTTCGCGCCTGTCGTCGACACGCCGAGCTCGACTCACAGCTTCCTCGGCTCGCGCGCCTTTTCGCGCTCTCGCACCTGGAACGCGAGCATGGCCCAGGCCTTCGTGGGCGGCCTGCAGGCCAACGGGATCGCGGCGACGGCGAAGCACTTCCCCGGTCTCGGCCTCGCGAGCGGCAACACCGACAACGGGCGGATCGTGATCCGCTCAGCCGCGTGGAAGCTCCACCAGGGCCTGCTCCCCTTCAAGAGCGCGGTCGGCGCAGGCGTCAAGCTCGTGATGGTCTCGACGGCCGTCTATCCGAAGCTCGACGGCTCGAAGCGGCCGGCGGCCTTCTCGAGCACGATCATCGACGGCCTCTTGCGGAAGCAGCTCGGGTTCAAGGGTGTGACGGTGACGGACTCCCTCACGGCGCCGGCCGCGGAGCGGATCCCGCACACGGCGACGCGAGCGATGCTCGCCGGCTCCGACCTGCTCATCTTCGGGGCCGAGAGCGCGAGCGAGCTCGGCTACGCGACGCTTCTCGCCGACGAAGCGGCCTCGCCTCGCCTGCAGGCCCGCCTGACCCAGGCGGCGGCGCGGATTCGCGCGCTGAAGGCGTGGCTCGCCGCGCACGGCGGCGCAGCCTGCACGGCGCCCTAGAGGCCCAACCGCTCGAGCGTCGCGGCATCGCGGCGCCACCTCGGCCGCACCTTCACCTTGAGCTCGAGAAAGACCTGATGGCCGAGGAGAGCCTCGATCTCCGGCCGGGCCCGCGTGCCGATCTCCTTCACGAGCGCACCGCCCTTGCCGACCACGATCTGTTTCTGCGACTCGGTCTCGACGAGGATCGCGGCTCGTACGACCTTCTCCTCGATCTCCTCGAGCTCCACGGAGATCGCATGCGGCACCTCGTCGCGCGTCAGCCAGAGCGCCTTCTCGCGCACGAGCTCGGCGAGCTGCAGCTCGAGCGAGAGGTCGGTGCGCTGCTCCTGCGGGAAGTAGAACGGCCCGTCCGGCAGCAGCCCGACGAGCTCCTCGCGGAGCGCGGCCACGCCGTCGCCGGTCTTCGCGCTCACCGGATGCAGCGCGTGGAAGGCGCCAAGGCGCGAGGCCGCCTGCATCTGCTGCGCGACGTGGCCGGCCCTGAGGCGATCGACCTTGTTGAGTGCGATCACGACCGGGACACCGAGCCCGAACACCCGCGACGCGATGAAGCGGTCACCGGCGCCGATCCTCTCGCGCGCCGAGAGGACGAAGAGGACGCCTTCCACCTCCTCGAACGCCGCGTCGACCGTCTTCTGCATGCGCTCGGTGAGGGCGTCGAGCGGACGCTGGAAGCCGGGGAGGTCGGCGAGTGCGAGCTGGTAGTCGTCGCCGTTCGCGATCCCGAAGATCCGCCGCCTGGTCGTCTGTGGCTTGTCGGAGACGATCGCGACCTTGCCGCCGCAGAGCGCGTTCACGAGCGTCGACTTGCCGACGTTGGGGCGGCCGGCCACCGAGACGAAGCCCGACCTCACCCGGGCTCCTCGGCGAGCGAACGGGTCGGCACCCACCCCTCCCGACCGGCATCGTCGCGACACCAGTGCCATCCGCTCTCGTCGTCCCGCTCGACGAGCTCGACCCCCTGGCCCC
>DATEHY010000012.1:0-32817 GCA_035279325.1 Gaiellaceae bacterium | reverse complement strand
CGCGAGCTACTCGGCGGCCGCCAGCCCGCCGTTGTGCGCGGTGTGCTTCGCCGCGTACAACGACTCGTCGCCGCGCTCGAACAGGCTCGTGGGACTGTCGTTCGGCTGCAGGTCCGCCACTCCGGCCGAGACGCGGACGCGGCCGGCCCGCGCGATCGGCTGTGAGGAGACCGCGCGCTGGATGCGCCCGACGAGCTGCCGTGCCTGGCCGACCTCGACCTCGGGCACGATCACGGCGAACTCGTCGCCGCCCACGCGACACGGGATGTCGGCCGAGCGTACGACCTGCCGGATGCGGTCCGAGATCTCCGCGAGCACGGCATCGCCCGCGAGGTGGCCGATGCGGTCGTTGATCTCCTTGAAGCCGTCGACGTCGACGAGCACGAGCGAGAGGCGGCGCTGGTAGCGCTGGGCGCGGTCGACCTCGCGGCCGAGCGTCTCGTAGAAGTAGCGCCGGTTGTGGAGCCCCGTGAGAGAGTCGAGGTCGGCGAGCTGCCGTGCCTCGCGGAACCGGCGAGCGTTCTCGATCGCCGGCGCGACGCGCTCGGCCAGGTCTTCCAGCCGGCGCACGTCCTCCTCGCCGAACCGGACGCCGGGATCGCGCGAGAAGACGCCGAGCCAACCGATCCGGCCGTTGCGGCCGACGAGGGGAACGCCGAGCGCCTCGTGCACCGCTCCGCCGGACTGCTCCTCCGCGTAGAGGTAGGAGAGCTCGACGGCGCGCGCGTCCCGCCGCTCGGGGGCGCCGGTGAAGATCCGGATGCCTCCCTCCTCGCCGTCTTCCTGGTCGAGGCCGATCGAGCCCAGCAGGCGCTCGTCGCCGTCGCCGTCCGGGTCGAGCTCGACGACGGCCGCGTCGACCTGCGGGAGCCCGGCCGCGGCCTGGAGGGTCGAGCCGATCGCGTCGTCGAGGTCGATCGTCGTGGCGATCTGGCCGAGAAACCGGCTCCGCTCGGTCTCTTCCTCGGCGCGCTTGACCGCGTTGCTCAGCTCCTGCGCGAGCTCGTCGAGCCGGGCCTCGAGCGTCTGCACGGTCGCAGACACCTGCGCCTCGACGTCGCGGGACTGCCGGCGCCGCAGCCGACGCAGCAGTTCGAGCGCCACGAGGACGCAGACGCCGAGCGCCACAGCAAGACCGATTGATAGCCAATGCATCAGAGGGACCGAAGCCGCAAATTCCGGGATTTTGGTGCGCGTACTTTAGGTTCGAGCGCGGGCGCGGGCTACTAGCCGAATCGCCAGGTTTCTGGACAATTGGCGGGGTCGACGCGTGTTCGCTACCATGCCGCGGGCCGGTTGGCAGGGACCTTTTGTCCCAGCCGACCGTCTCTTCACGAAAGGACTCATTTGCCGACCGTAAACCAACTCGTGCGCAAGGGACGCAAGGCCGCGAAGGCGAAGACGAAGACGCCCGCGCTCGCCGGCGCGCCGCAAAAGCGCGGCGTGTGCACCCGCGTCATGACGCAGACGCCGAGAAAACCGAACTCGGCGCTACGCAAGGTCGCACGTGTCCGCCTCACGAACGGGGCGGAGGTCGGTGCCTACATCCCCGGCGAGGGCCACAACCTGCAGGAGCACTCCGTCGTGCTCGTCCGCGGCGGCTCGACGAAGGACCTGCCGGGCTACCGGTACAAGATCATCCGCGCTGCGCTCGACACGGGCGGTGTCTCGGATCGCAAGCAGGGCCGCTCGAAGTACGGCGCGAAGCGGGGCTCGTGATGCCGCGCCGTGCGGAAGTCCAGGCGCGCGAGGCCGACGCAGACGCCGTCTACGGCTCGACGCTCGTGACGCAGGTGATCAACAAGGTCATGCTCGACGGCAAGAAGTCGATCGCCGAGCAGATCGTCTACGGCGCGCTCGAGACCGTCGGGACGAAGACCGGCCGGCCGCCGGTCGAGGTGCTCGAGCAGGCCGTGAAGACGGTCACGCCGGTGCTCGAGGTTCGCAGCCGCCGCGTCGGCGGCGCGAACTACCAGGTGCCGGTCGAGGTGCCGCAGCGGCGCGCCCGCACGCTCGCGGTGCGCTGGCTCGTGACGTACGCGCGCGAGCGGCGCGAGAAGGGCATGCCGGACAAGCTCGCCAACGAGATTCTCGACGCGCTCAACCAGCAGGGCGGCGCGTTCAAGCGGAAGGACGACGTCTACCGGATGGCGCAGGCGAACAAGGCCTTCGCGCACTACCGCTGGTAGACGCGGAGAGGGAGATTTGAGCACGAGGGAGCAGACAGCAGTGGCACTGGAGCGCGTCCGCAACATCGGGATCATGGCCCACATCGACGCGGGCAAGACCACGACGACCGAGCGGATCCTCTTCTACACCGGGATCAACTACAAGATCGGCGAGGTGCACGAGGGCGCGGCGACGATGGACTGGATGGCCCAGGAGCAGGAGCGCGGCATCACGATCACGTCGGCTGCGACGACCGCAACGTGGCGGGACTATCGGATCAACATCATCGATACGCCCGGGCACGTGGACTTTACGGTCGAGGTCGAGCGCAGCCTGCGCGTGCTCGACGGCGCGGTCGCCGTCTTCGACTCGGTCGCGGGCGTGCAGCCGCAGTCCGAGACGGTCTGGCGGCAGGCGGACAAGTACAAGGTGCCGCGCATCGCCTTCATCAACAAGATGGACCGCACCGGCGCAAACTACTTCGCCGCCGTGCAGTCGATGCGCGACCGGCTCGGCGCGAATCCTGTGCCCGTCCAGATCCCGATCGGCTCGGAGGAGAACTTCACGGGCGTCGTCGACCTCGTCGAGATGCAGGCCGTGATCTACAAGGACGGCCTGGGCAAGGAGTTCGACGTCGTCGAGATCCCGGCGGAGCTCACCGAGCAGGCGCAGGAGTACCACCACCAGCTGATCGACGCGATCTCGCATTTCGACGACGAGGTGCTCGCGGCGTACATCGAGGACGAGTCCTCGGTGACCGCGGAGATGATCCGCCGCGCCGTCCGCGTCGGCACGCTGGCCGACGAGATCACGCCGGTGCTGCTCGGCTCCGCGTTCAAGAACAAGGGCGTGCAGCTGCTGCTCGACGCGGTGGTCGACTACCTGCCGAGCCCGCTCGATGTGCCGCCCGTGCAGGGGACCGACCCGAAGAACGGCGGCGACGAGGAGCGCGCGGCCGATCCGAAGGCGCCGTTCTCGGCGCTCGCCTTCAAGGTCATGTCCGACCCGTACGTCGGCAAGCTGACGTACTTCCGCGTCTACTCCGGCACGCTCAAGGCCGGCGACCGCGTCCTCAACACGACGACGGGCCGCACCGAGCGCGTCGGGCGCATCCTCCAGATGCACGCGAACCACCGCGAGGAGCGTGAGGAGATCATGGCCGGCGAGATCGCGGCCGGCGTCGGGCTCAAGTCGACGACGACCGGGGACACGCTCGCGGCCGACAACGCGCCGATCGTGCTCGAGTCGATGACGTTCCCGGATCCGGTCATCTCGGTCGCCGTCGAGCCGAAGTCGAAGGCCGACCAGGACAAGCTCTCGACGGGGCTGGCACGCCTCGCCGAAGAGGATCCGACGTTCCGGGTCGAGACCGACGAGGAGACGGGGCAGACGCTCATCTCCGGGATGGGCGAGCTGCACCTCGAGATCATCGTCGACCGCCTCAAGCGGGAGTTCAACGTCGACGCGAACGTCGGCCGCCCGCAGGTCGCCTACCGCGAGACGGTCACGAAGCCGGCGGAGAAGATCCAGGGCAAGTTCGTCCGGCAGACCGGCGGCTCGGGCCAGTACGGCGACGCCGTCATCAACCTGTACCCGCAGGAGCCGGGCGCGGGTTACGAGTTCGTCGACAAGATCGTCGGCGGCAAGATCCCGAAGGAGTACATCCCGGCGGTCGACGCCGGAATCCAGGAAGCGATGGGCTCGGGCATCCTCGCGGGCTACCCCGTGGTGGACGTCAGGATCGAGCTCGTCGAGGGGTCGTACCACGACGTCGACTCGAGCGAGCGGGCGTTCAAGATCGCCGGCTCCATGGCGTTCAAGGAGGCGATGAAGCGAGCGAAGCCCACGCTGCTCGAGCCGACGATGGCGGTCGAGGTGACGACGCCCGAGGAGTACCTCGGCGACGTGATGGGGAACCTCAACAGCCGCCGCGGACGGATCGAGTCGATGAACCCTCTCGGCAACGCCCAGGTCGTGAAGGCGAGCGTGCCGCTGTCCGAGATGTTCGGGTACGCGACCGACCTGCGCTCGATGACGCAGGGCCGGGCAGATTTCACCATGCAGTTCGATCGCTACGAGGAAGTGCCTCAGTCGATCGCGAGCGAGATCGTCGACTCGCAGGGCTGAGAGCGAGCGAGAAAGGGAGACAGGGAGAGCCACCAATGGCAAAGCAGAAGTTCGAGCGGACTAAGCCGCACGTCAACGTCGGCACCATCGGTCACATCGACCACGGCAAGACGACCCTGACCGCCGCGATCACGAAGGTGCTCGCGGAGAAGGGCGGGAACACGGTCGTGCGCGACTTCGCGTCGATCGACAACGCTCCCGAGGAGCGCCAGCGCGGGATCACGATCAACACGTCGCACGTCGAGTACGAGACGGACAACCGCCACTACGCGCACGTCGACTGCCCGGGGCACGCCGACTACATCAAGAACATGATCACGGGCGCCGCCCAGATGGACGGCGCGATCCTCGTGGTCTCGGCGGCCGACGGCCCGATGCCGCAGACGCGCGAGCACATCCTGCTCGCCCGCCAGGTCGAGGTGCCCGCGATCGTCGTCGCCCTCAACAAGGCGGACATGGTCGACGATCCCGAGCTGCTCGAGCTCGTGGAGATGGAGGTGCGTGAGCTCCTCTCCCGCTACGAGTTCCCCGGCGACGACATCCCGATCGTCCAGGTCTCGGCGCTGAAGGCGCTCGAGGGCGACGCGGAGTGGACGCCGAAGATCCTCGAGCTGATGGAGGCCGTCGACACGTACATCCCGGAGCCGACGCGCGCGCTCGACCGGCCGTTCCTGATGCCGATCGAGGACGTGTTCACGATCACGGGCCGCGGCACGGTCGTCACCGGCCGGGTGGAGCAGGGCGAGGTCAAGGTCGGCGAGGAGGTCGAGATCGTCGGCATCCATCCCGAGACGGCGAAGACGGTCGTCACGGGCGTCGAGATGTTCAACAAGACCCTCGACACCGCGCAGGCCGGCGACAACGCCGGTGCGCTCCTCCGCGGCACGAAGCGGGAAGAGGTCGAGCGCGGCCAGGTGCTGGCCAAGCCCGGCTCGATCACGCCGCACACGCAGTTCAAGGCCGAGGTGTACGTCCTCTCGAAGGACGAGGGCGGGCGCCACACGCCGTTCTTCAACGGCTACCGGCCGCAGTTCTACTTCCGGACGACCGACGTCACGGGCTCGATCAAGCTGCCCGACGGCCAGGAGATGGTCATGCCGGGCGACAACACGAACATGGAGATCGACATGATCCAGCCGATCGCCATGGATCAGGGCCTCCGCTTCGCGATCCGCGAGGGCGGTCGCACCGTCGGTGCGGGCGTCGTGACGGAGATCATCAAGTAGGAGCTGAGGGAGGCGTCGGTGCCGCAGCAAAAGATCCGCATCAGGCTGAAGGGCTACGACCACCAGCAGGTGGACAAGTCCGCGCGCGACATCGTGGACACGGCCCAGCGCACCGGCGCCACCATCACCGGTCCCGTGCCCCTGCCCACGGAGAAGAACGTCTACTGCGTGATCCGCGGGCCTTACATCGACAAGGACTCGCGGGAGCACTTCGAGATCCGGACGCACAAGCGCCTGATCGACATCCACTCGCCGACCCCGAAGACCGTCGACTCGCTCATGCGGCTCGACCTCCCGGCCGGCGTCGACATCGAGATCAAGCTGTAGATGCGCGGGATCGTCGGCAAGAAGCTCGGCATGACGCAGCTCTTCGACGAGGAGAGCGGCGCGGTGACTCCGGTGACCGTGATCCAGGCCGGGCCGTGCCCCGTCGTCGCCGTCCGCACGCCGGACGCCGACGGCTACGAGGCCGTCCAGCTCGCGTGGGAGCCCGTCGCCGACCGCAAGATCTCGAAGGCCGAGCGCGGACATCTCGCCAAGGCCGGGGTCGACGGCGCCTACCGCCATCTCGTCGAGTTCCGCGGGCATTTCGCCGACGCGGTCCAGGGCGAGAACGTCACGGTGGAGATCTTCCAGCCGGGCGACAAGGTGAAGGTCTCGGGCACCGGCATCGGCAAGGGGTTCCAGGGCACGATCAAGCGGCACAACTTCGCCCGCGGCCCCGTCACACACGGCTCGCACAACATCCGCAAGCCGGGCTCGATCGGCGCCTCGGCCACTCCCTCCCGCGTCTTCAAGGGCGTCCGGATGGCCGGCCGCATGGGCGGCAAGCGCGCGACCCAGGTCGGGCTCACCGTCCACTCCGTCGATCCGGAGCGGAACCTCCTGCTCGTCAAGGGCGCCGTGCCGGGCCCGAAGAACGGGCTCGTGGAGATCAGAGAGGACGCGCGCTAGTGGCTGCGCCGAAAGCACCCGTGCTCGGCCCAACCTCTGGAAGTGGGAAGGAGGAGGTCTCGCTCGATCCGGCCGTCTTCGGCGCCGACGTCAAGCCGCACCTCGTGCACGAGGCGGTGCGGGCCGAGCTCAACGCACGCCGGCAGGGCACGCGGGCGGCGAAGAGCCGCGGCCTCGTCGCCGGCGGCCGCTCGAAGCCGTGGCGCCAGAAGGGAACGGGACGCGCCCGCCAAGGCACGATCCGCGCGCCGCAGTTCACCGGCGGCGGCGTCGCGTTCCCGCCCGTTCCCCGCGACTTCTCCCTCAAGGTGAACAAGAAGGCCGCGCGCGCTGCGCTGCGCGCCGCGCTCAGCGACCACGCCCGGGCAGGCACGATCGGCCTCGTCGCCGGCGACTCGTTCGAGGCTCCCTCCACGAAGCAGGCGGTAGAGCTGCTGCGGGGTTGGGGCCAGGACGAGCCGACGGTGATCGTCGCGACCGAGGACGAGGAGACGCTGATCAAGTCGTTCCGCAACCTGCCGCGGGTGCTCGTCACGGTCCCGGGCGAGCTAGAGGTCGCACACGTCGTGTGGGCGCGCTCGCTCGTCGTGACCGAGGCCGCGCTGCCGCTCGTGCAGGGAAAGGCAGGCGGCTCGTGAGCCTCCATCCCGCCCAGATCCTGATCAAGCCCGTCGTGAGCGAGAAGAGCTACCACCAGATCACGGAGAACCGCTACACGTTCAAGGTGCACAAGGACGCGCACAAGACGCAGATCCGCCAGGCCGTCGAGGAGCTCTTCGAGGTCAAGGTCGTCTCCGTGAACGTCGTCAAGATGCCGGCCAAGCCGAAGCGGCGCGGGATGATCAAGGGCACGAAGCCCGGCTGGAAGAAGGCGGTCGTCGAGCTCAAGGCCGGCGACAAGATCGAGATCTTCGAAGGAGCACAACTTTGAGAGCGGTCACCTTCCTCGCATCTCGTACGCTGGATGCCGCTGCGCTCCGTCGCATCGCCGTGTCCTCGGTCGCCTCCGTAGCCTCCGGCTACGAAGGCTCCCTGCGTCCTCGCGCTGCTCGGTGCTCGCGGCCCCAGCGCGCGAGCTGCTCAGGCGGTGACCGCTGATGCCGATTCGCCGCTACAAGCCGACGAGCGCCGGCCGCCGCTTCATGTCCGTCTCGACGTTCGAGGAGATCACGAAGTCGGAGCCGGAGAAGAGCCTGCTCGCGCCGCTCACGAAGAAGGGCGGCCGCAACGGCAACGGCCGGATCACGACCCGCCACCAGGGCGGCGGCCACAAGCGCCGCTACCGGATCATCGACTTCAAGCGGGTGAAGGACGGCGTTCCGGCGAAGGTCGCCTCGATCGAGTACGACCCGAACCGGTCGGCGCGGATCGCGCTGCTCCACTACGCCGACGGCGCGAAGAGCTACATCCTCGCGCCGGCGCAGCTGCGGGTCGGCGCCTCGGTCGAGTCAGGCCCGGGTGCGGACATCCGCGTCGGCAATGCGCTGCCGCTCGAGAACATCCCGACGGGGACGCTCGTCCACGCGGTCGAGCTGAAGCCCGGCCAGGGCGCGAAGATGGCGCGCTCGGCGGGCTCGGGGATCCAGCTCGTCGCGAAGGACGGCGGCTTCGCCGTCCTGCGGCTGCCGTCGGGGGAGATGCGGCGCGTGCCGCTCGCCTGCCGGGCGACGATCGGCCAGGTCGGGAACGTCGACCACCAGAACATCACCGGCGGCAAGGCCGGCCGTAGCCGCTGGCGCGGGAAGCGTCCGGCGGTGCGCGGCTCCGCGATGAACCCCGTCGACCACCCGCACGGCGGCGGCGAGGGCAAGTCGAAGGGCGGCCGGCATCCGGTCACGCCGTGGGGCGTGCCGACCCTCGGCAAGCGCACCAGGCGCAAGCACAAGGAATCCGACAAGCTGATCGTCCGCGGCCGCCGCCGCGGCAAGGAGGGACGGCGCTAGATGTCGCGGTCGAGCAAGAAGGGGCCGTTCGTGGAGGAACGGCTGATGAGCCGGATCGAGAAGATGAACGAGTCGGGCCAGAAGAACATGGTCCGCACCTGGTCGCGCGCGTCGACGATCTTCCCGGAGATGGTCGGGCACACGATCGCGGTGCACGACGGCCGCAAGCACGTGCCCGTGTTCATCTCGGAGCAGATGGTCGGGCACAAGCTCGGCGAGTTCGCGCCGACGCGGACGTTCCGCGGTCACGCCGGCGATCGCACGGCGAAGGTGAAGCGTTAGCCATGGCCGCCGTCGAGCAGGAGCGGCAGCAGCACCGCCAAACCGTGCGGGCTCAGGCGAAGTGGGTCCATTCGAGCGCGCGGAAGGCGCGCCTCGTCACCGACCTCATCCGCGGCCGCTCGGTGCCGGAGGCGCGCACGATCCTCGCCTTCTCGTCCCGCGCCGTGGCGAAGGACGTCGAGAAGGTGCTGCGCTCGGCCGTCGCCAACGCCGAGTCGCGCCCCGATCTCCACTGGCAGGGAGACGACCTCGTCGTCTTCGCCGCGTTCGCCGACGAAGGGCCGACCCTGAAGCGCTGGCGCGCGCGTGCGCGCGGCCGCGTCGCCCGCATCCGCAAGCGCACGTGCCACATCACGATCGAGCTCGCTCAGGGCGCGCCGATCTCGGCAGCTCCGTCGATGCCGGCGATGGCGGCGCCCGAGCCGCAGCCCATGGAGGAGCCTGAAGTGGTCGACGAGGCGGAAGCCGTCGAGGAGCCGGAGGCCGAGGTGGAGACCCCCGAGGAAGACGCCGGGAAGGAGAGCGAGGAGTAGTGGGACAGAAGATTCATCCGGGCGGGCTTCGCGTGGGAGTGATCCACGACTGGAAGTCCAACTGGTACACCGGCAAGAAGGAGTTCGCGGACTACATCCTCGAGGACGTCCGGATCCGCGAGCACATCTACAACAAGCTCTCGCACGCGGGCCTGTCGGACATCCTGATCCGCAAGGACAAGCAGCGGATCACGGTCGACATCTACACGGCGCGGCCGGGCATCGTGATCGGCAAGTCCGGCGTCGAGGTCGATGCGCTGCGACGCGATCTGCACGCGCTGACCCAGAAGAACGTCCACATCAACATCAACGAGATCAAGCGGCCGGAGCTCGACGCGAAGCTCGTCGCGCAGTCGATCGCAGAGCAGCTCTCGAACCGCGTGGCCTTTCGGCGCGCGATGAAGCGCGCGCTCGCGTCGGCGATCCGCTCCGGCGCCGCCGGCGTGAAGATCCAGTGCTCGGGCCGCCTCGGCGGCGGCGAGATGAGCCGGCGCGAGATGTACAGCGAGGGCCGCGTCCCGCTGCACACGATCCGCGCGGACATCGACTACGGCTTCGTCGAGGCGAAGACGACCGCGGGCCGGATCGGCGTCAAGGTCTGGATCAACAAGGGCGAGATCATGCCGGAGGGCTTCGACACGGGCGACACGCGCCTGGGCGACCAGGACACGCGTCGCCGCCGTGGCGGGGCGCTCGAAGGACTCGGCGCTTCCCGCGAGAGCGGCCGCCGCGGCGGTCCCGACCGCGAGGGCCTCGGCCCGGTGCGCCAGCGCCGGCGCGGTCAGGGCGGTGGAGGTGGCCAGGGACGTCCGGGTCAGCGCCGTGGCTCCGGCGGCGGGCGTCCGCGCCGCGACACGAGGGTCGAGCAGCCGCGCACCGACGAGCAGGCCAAGTCGGCGGAGGGCCGCGAGCAGCCGGTGATCGAGCCACAGGTCGAAGTCACTCCACAGGAGGTCGCCGAGGCTCCGGACACGACGACGCCGAAGCAGCAGGTCGAGGACCCCACCAAGCTCGAGCAGTCCGGCGATCCCGCTGAGGCTGGAAGCGCCACCGGCAAAGCTGGCGCCGCCCGGCCGAAAAACGAGGGGGAGAAGCCCAAGCGGTCCCCGCGCAGGACGAAGAAGGACGGTGAGAGCTGATGCTCATGCCGAAGAAGACCAAGTTCCGCAAGGTGCATCGCGGCCGGCGCGCCGGCTACGCGAGCGGCCAGACGGCCGTGCAGTTCGGCGACTATGGGCTCAAAGCCCTCGACGCCGGGTGGATCACGAACCGCCAGATCGAGGCGGCCCGGATCGCGATGACGCGCAAGATCAAGCGCGGGGGCAAGGTCTGGATCAACGTCTTCCCCGACAAGAGCTTCACGAAGAAGCCGGCCGAGACGCGGATGGGCTCCGGCAAGGGCTCGCCCGAGGGCTGGGTCTGCGTCATCAAGCCGGGCCGCGTGATGTTCGAGCTCGCCGGCGTGCCTGAGCAGCTCGCGAAGGAGGCGCTGCGCCTCGCCGGGCAGAAGCTCTCCGTGAAGACGAAAGTCGTGAAGAGAGAGGAAGAGCTCTTTTGACCAGGGCATCGGAGTTGCGGGATCTGACCGACGAGGACCTCGAGCACCGGCTCGCGGAACGGCGGCAGGAGTTGTTCAACCTCCGCTTCCAGTCGGTGACCGGCGCGCTCGAGAATCACGCGCGGCTGAGGCTCGCGAAGCGCGAGATCGCGCGCATCCTGACCGTGGTGAACGAACGCGAAGCAGAGAAGGCGAAGGCAAGTTAGAGCGATGGCTGAAGAGACCGAGAACACAGAGAACACCGAAGAGCAGATCGAGGAGACTCCGGCTGAGCCGGAGTCGGTGGAAGAAACCCCCGCCGAGGCGGAAGCGCCCGTCGAGGAGCCGGCCGTGGAGGAGGAGACTCCTGCCGAGCCCGAGACAGCCGCCGAGGAGGCCGCGGAACCTGCGGCTGAGGCCGAGCCTGCCGTCGAAGAGCCTTCCGTCGAAGAGCCTGAGACTGCCGACGAGCCCGCGGCCGAGGAGCCAGTGGCCGAGGCCGAGCCGGCCGCCGCAGAGGAGGCGCCGGTCGCTCCCCAGTCCGAGCCGAAGAAGAAGCGCAAGCGCCTGCCGCGCCGTCTGCGCCCGCAGAAGACGCGGCGCCGCGTGGCTCCGAGCACCGAGCGGAAGCCCATCTCCCGCGAGCCGAAACCCGAGCACGACCGCGGCCGGCGCCAGGAGCGCCGCGGCGTCGTGGTCTCGAGCGCGATGGACAAGACGATCGTCGTCAAGGTCGACGTGATCACCTCGCACCAGCGCTACAAGAAGGTGATCCGCCGGAGCGTCAAGTTCCACGCGCACGACGAGCAGAACGCGGCGAACGTCGGCGACGTCGTCCGCATCGTCGAGACGAGGCCGCTCTCGAAGACGAAGTGCTGGCGCCTGGCAGAAGTGGTGGAGGCCGCGAAGTGATCCAGCAGGAATCCCGCCTGCGCGTGGCCGACAACACCGGTGCGCGCGAGATCCTCTGCATCCGCGTCAAGGGCGGCCATCACCGCCGCTACGCGCGCGTCGGCGACATCATCGTGGCCACCGTCAAGACGGCGACCCCCCAGGGCGCGGTCAAGAAGGGCGAGGTCGTGCAGGCGGTCGTCGTGCGCACGAAGAAGCCGTTCGGCCGCGACGACGGCACCACGATCGCCTTCGACGAGAACGCCGCGGTGATCATCGACCAGCAGCGCAACCCGCGCGGCACGCGGATCTTCGGGCCCGTCGCGCGCGAGCTGCGGGAGAAGAACTTCATGAAGATCGTCAGCCTTGCTCCGGAGGTGCTGTGAGATGTCCCAGACCATGAAGGTGAGGAAAGGCGACGTCGTGCACGTCCTCCGCGGGAAAGACGCGGGCAAGGAGGGCCGCGTGGTCGAGGCGCTGCCCAAGCAGGGGCGCGTCGTCGTCGAGAACATCAACGTCGTCAAGCGGCACCGCCGCCCGCGTCCGATCCAGAACTCGTCGGGCCTCGGCGGTGCGGCGATGGTCCCCGGCGGCATCGTCGAGCTCCCGGCGCCGCTGCCCGTCTCGAACGTGATGGTCGTGTGCCCCAACTGCGGCAAGCCGACCCGCGTCGGCACGAAGGAGAAAGTCATCAAGGACAAGACGGTCCGCGTGCGCACCTGCAAGCACTGCGGCGAGGAGATCGATCGCACATGAGCGCCGCGACCGACACCTACACGCCGCGCCTGAAGGAGCAGTACGAGAACGAGATCCGGCCGCGGCTCAAGGAGGAGCTCGGGCTCGACTCGATCATGCAGGCGCCGCGCATCGAGAAGATCACGCTCAACATGGGCGTCGGCGAGGCGAAGACCGAGTCGAAGTTGCTCGACTCGGCGATCGAGGAGCTGACGACGATCGCCGGGCAGCGCGCTCAGATCCGGCGCGCGCGCAAGTCGATCGCGCAGTTCAAGGTGCGCGAAGGAATGGCGGTCGGTGTGCGTGTGACGCTGCGCGGCGCGCGGATGTACGAGTTCCTCGACCGGCTCGTCTCGATCGCGCTCCCGCGGATCCGCGACTTCCGCGGCCTCAACCCGCGCTCGCTGGACGGCCGCGGCAACTTCTCGCTCGGCATCCGCGAGCAGCTCATCTTCCCCGAGATCAACTACGACGACATCCAGCAGGTCCGCGGCCTCGACGTGACGATCACGACGAGCGCCGAGAACGACGAGCACGCCCTCGCGCTGCTCCGCGCTCTCGGCCTGCCCTTCGCGGACGCCGACAGGAGAGACCAGTAATGGCCAAGACGTCCCTGGTCGTCAAACAGCGGCGACCCCAGAAGTTCAAGGTGCGCAACTACACGCGCTGCAACCGGTGCGGACGTCCGCGCGCGGTCTTCCGCAAGTTCGGCCTCTGCCGGATCTGCCTCAGGGAGCTCGCGCACCAGGGCGCGATTCCCGGCATGACGAAGTCGAGCTGGTAGGAGAGAGACGGTGCTGACCGATCCGATCGCAGACATGCTCACCCGCATCCGCAACGCCAACAAGGCGCTGCACGAGCACGCGACCATGCCGAGCTCGAGGATGAAGGTGGAGATCGCCCGCCTCCTGAAGGAGGAGGGCTACATCCGCGACTACCACGTGGAGAAGGGCGACTCCTTCGATACCCTGGTCGTCGACCTCAAGTTCGGCCGCAACCGCGAGCGGGTCATCTCGGGCCTGAAGCGCGTGTCGAAGCCGGGCCGTAGGGTCTACGCGAGGAAGGACCGTCTTCCGCGCGTGCTCGGCGGGATGGGCGTCGCGATCCTTTCGACCTCGTCCGGACTCGTCACGAGCCGCACCGCGCAGGAGCGCGGCATCGGCGGCGAAGTCGTGGCCTTCATCTGGTGAGCGAATGAGCAGAATCGGCAACGCACCCATCCCGATCCCCGACGGCGTCACCGTCACGATCGACCCTGCCCGCGTCGCGGTCGCCGGCCCGCTCGGCACGCTGCAGCAGCAGGTACCCGCGCGGATGAAGATCGAGCAGGCCGACGGTGTCGTGACGGTGAAGCGGCCGACCGAGCGCGGGGAGGATCGCGCGCTGCACGGTCTGACGCGCACGCTCGTCGCGAACATGGTGCACGGCGTCACGCAGGGGTTCGAGAAGAAGCTCGAGATCCAGGGCGTCGGCTATCGCGCCGCGCTCAAGGGCACCGACCTCGAGCTCAACGTCGGCTACTCGCACGCGGTGACCATCAAGCCGCGCACCGGGATCACGTTCGAGGTGCCGACGCCGACCGAGATCTTCGTCAAGGGGACCGACAAGCAGATGGTCGGCCAGACGGCCGCCGAGATTCGCAAGGTGCGCCCGCCCGAGCCCTACAAGGGCAAGGGCATCCGCTACGAGGGCGAGTACGTCCGCAGAAAGGTCGGCAAGCGTGCCTAGCCTCACCGTCAGAGACGCCCGCCTACGCCGCCACCGCCGCGTGCGCGCGAAGGTGCGCGGCAGCGCCGAGCGCCCGCGCCTCGTCGTCTTCCGCTCCAACCGGGGGATCGAGGCGCAGCTCGTCGACGACGACGCGGGCAAGACGCTCGCCTCGGCCTCGCATCTCGGGCTCGCGAAGTCCTTCAAGGGCGGCAAGACCGAGCAGGCCGAAGCGGTGGGCAAGGCGCTCGCTGCGGCGGCGAAGAGGGCCGGCGTCGAGCGGTGCGTGTTCGACCGCGGCGGCTACCTCTACCACGGACGCGTGAAGGCGCTCGCAGACGGCGCCCGCGAGGGAGGACTCGAGTTTTGAGCGGGATCGAATACACCGAGACGCGCGAGCTCAAGGAGCGCGTCGTCGAGATCAACCGCGTCGCCAAGGTCGTCAAGGGCGGCCGGCGTTTCTCGTTCACCGCGCTCGTCGTCGTGGGCGACGAGGTCGACCGCGTCGGCGTCGGCTACGGCAAGGCGCGCGAGGTGCCGCTCGCGATCACGAAGGCGGTCGAGGACGCGAAGAAGAACCTGTTCACGATCCCGAAGCACGGCACCACGATCACGCACGAGGTGCTCGGCCGCTTCGATGCGGCGAGGGTGCTGCTCCGGCCGGCCTCGGAGGGGACCGGCGTCATCGCCGGCGGCGGCGTGCGTGCCGTCCTCGAGCTCGGCGGCGTCCGCAACGTGCTCGCGAAGAGCCTCGGCACGACGAATCCGATCAACATGGCGAAGGCGACCGTGGCCGCGCTGCAGGACCTGCGCCGGCCCGAGGACGTGGCGAGGATCCGCGGCAAGCGCATCCACGAGGTGCTGCCGCCGCCGAGCGCTGCCGCCGTCGAAGAGGAGGCAGCCGCACCCGTCGAGGAGGCCGCCCTCGCAACCGCGGTCGTCGAGGCCGAGCCCACGGTGGTCGAAGAGCCTCCGGCCGCCGAGGAACTGGCGGCCGAGCAGGAGCCCGAGCCGGCAGGAGAGCCCCCCGCCGAGCCCGAGCCGGCAGCAGAAGCTCCCGCGGAGGACGCGCCCGCAGAGAAGCCGAAGCGCCGTACCCTGCGGAGGAAGAAGGACGATTCCTGATGGCCAAGGTGCGCATCACGCAGGTCCGGTCCCAGATCGGACAGTCGGGACGACATCGCGGTACCCTGCGCGCACTCGGGCTCGGCCGCATCGGCCGCAGCGCCGAGCACGAGGAGTCCCCGGTGCTCGCCGGCATGCTCCGCAAGGTCCGCCACCTCGTGAAGATCGACAACGCCTGACCACGATGCCCGAGAAGCAACTCAACCTCTCCAACCTCTCTCCGGCGCAGCCGCGGGAAGACCGCAAGCGCGTCGGGCGCGGGCTCGGCTCGGGCAAGGGCCGCTACTCCGGCCGCGGCATCAAGGGCCAGAAGTCGCGCTCGGGCTCGCACACGATGCGCGCCGGCTTCGAGGGAGGCCAGACCAACATCTACATGCGGCTCGGCAAGCTGCGCGGCGCGACGTCGAAGGACGCGATGCCGATCGGGCCGTTCCGCACGTTCACGCAGCCCGTCAACCTCCGCGACCTCGACCGGTTCGAGGCCGGCGACGAGGTCACGCCCGAGACGCTCGTCGAGAAGCGCCTGATCAAGAACACGCGCACCGACGTGAAGCTGCTGGGCGTCGGCGAGGTGACGAAGAAGCTCACCGTGCGCGTCCACGCGATCTCGGCCTCGGCGCGCGAGAAGATCGAGGGAGCCGGCGGCACCGTCGAGCTGCTCCGCGAGCCGAAGGTGAAGAAGGTGCGGCACCGCAAGGCGAAGCCGACGGTCGCCGAAGAGCCCGATGCGGCGGCGGGCGAGCAGACCGAAGCAGCGGACGAAGCGCCGGCCGCAGAGGAACAGCCTGCCTCCGACGAGGCGGAAGAGACCGAAGGGACGGAGGACTAGATGTTCAGCTGGCTCGCCAATGCGTGGCGCGTCCCCGAGCTACGGCGCCGCCTGCTCTTCACGGCCGGCGTGCTCGCCGTGTACCGGCTCGGCTCGTGGGTGCCGGCACCGGGCGTCAATCAGCAGGCGATCGAGACGTTCTTCACCAGCGGCTCGGGCAACACGGGGGCGCTCAGCCTGCTCAACCTCTTCTCCGGCTCCGCCCTCTCGCGCTTCTCGCTCTTCGCGCTCGGGATCATGCCCTACGTCACGGCGTCGATCATCTTCCAGGTGCTCGGCGCGGTCATTCCGTCCCTCGAGCGCCTGCAGAAGGAGGGAGAGGCGGGATACGCCAAGATCACGCAGTGGACTCGGTACGCGACCGTTGGACTGGCCGCGGCGCAGTCGGCCGGCTACGCGTTCCTCTTCAAGCACGAGAACGTGCTGACGAACATCAACGCCGGCCGCATGATCATCATCATCCTGACGCTCACCGGCGGCACGGCGCTCCTCATGTGGATGGGCGAGCAGATCACGAAGCGCGGCATCGGGAACGGGATCTCGCTCCTGATCTTCGCCTCGATCCTCGCGTACGCCCCATCGGGCATCAGCGGCTGGATCAACGGCGGCACGACCGCACGGCTCTTCTTCCCGATCATCGCGCTCGCGATCGTCGTCGCGGTCGTCTTCGTGATGGAGGGACAGCGGCGGATCCCGGTCCAGTACGCGCGGCGCCAGCTCGGCAACCGGCAGACGACCGGCGGCTCGACCTACATGCCGCTCAGCGTCGTCATGGCCGGCGTGATCCCGATCATCTTCGCGGCCGCCGTCCTCGCCGTCCCGCAGACCGTCGGCAGCTTCAAGGTCACGTGGGGCAACTGGCTGACGCAGAACTTCAACTACACGAGCTGGAAGTACCTGCTCGTCGAGGCGATCCTGATCATGCTGATGACGTATTTCTATACCTCGGTCGTCTTCAACCCGGTCGAGCAGGCGGACAACCTGCGCAAGTACAACGGCTACATCCCGGGGATCCGGCCGGGGCCGCCGACCGCCGCCTACTTCGACCGTGTGCTGAACCGGCTCACGTTCCCCGGCGCGCTGTTCCTCGCGGCGGTCGCCGTGGCTCCGTCGGTCTTCATCTCGCACTTCCACTTCTCGCAACAGACGTACCGCGCCCTCGGTGGAACCTCGGTCCTCATCGTGGTCGGCGTCGCGCTGCAGACGATGCGGCAGATGGAGTCGCAGATGGTCATGCGGCATTACGAAGGGTTCTTGCGGTAGATGCCCTCCGCGTGCGTGCCCCATCGCCACGGTCGGGCATCTTGCTGAACATCCTCGTCCTCGGCCCGCAGGGTTCGGGGAAGGGCACTCAGGCGCAGCGGATCAAGGCGGCGTACGGGATTCCGCACATCGCCACCGGGGACATGCTGCGCGAGATGCGCGAGCTCGACACACCCGTCGCTCGCGAGCTCAGAACGGTGCTCGACCGGGGCGATCTCGTCGACGACGAGCTGATGATCGACCTGATCCGCGAGCGGCTGTCCCGGGGGGACACCCTCGGCGGGTTCGTCCTCGACGGCTTTCCGCGCACGATGCCGCAGGCGGAGGCTCTCGACGATCTCCTGGGCGAGCTCGGACGCGACCTCGACGTCGTCTTCGACTTCCAGGTGCCGAACCGCAAGGTCGTGGTCGACCGGCTCCTCGCCCGGGCGGCGTCGGAGGGCCGGTCCGACGACACGCCCGGCGCGATCCAGCGGCGCCTCGAGCTCTACGACCGCGAGACGGCTCCCCTCGTCGACTACTACCGGACGCACCGGGCGAACGTCGTCGGCGTCCACGCAGACCGCACGGTCGACGAGGTCTTCCGCGAGATCGAGGCGACGCTCAGCTCGGTGGAGGCGCGGGCCTAGCGATGATCATCCGCAAGTCCGAGGCGGAGATCGAGGGGATGGCGCGGGCGGGGGCGCTGCTCGCGGAGACACTGGCCCACGTCGGCGAGCACCTCGAGCCCGGCATCGAGATGCGCGAGCTCGACCGCCTCGCCGACGAGTACATCGAGTCGAAGGGCGGCTACCCGACCTCGAAGGGCTACAAGGGTTTCCCGGCGGCGCTCTGCATCTCGCCGAACTCGATGGTCGTGCACGGGATCCCGGGCTCCTATCGTGCGCGGGAAGGCGACCTGATCTCGCTCGATCTCGGCGTTACCCTCGAAGGGCTCGTCGCCGACAGCGCCGTGACGCTTCCCGTGGGCGAGGTCTCGCCCGAGGCGCAGCGGCTGCTCGACGTCTGCAAGGAGGCGCTCGGAGCCGGCATCGAGCAGGCGCGCGTCGGCAACCGCCTCTCGGACATCTCGCACGCCGTCCAGGCCGTCGTGGAAGGCGCCGGCTTCTCCGTCGTGCGGAGCCTCGTCGGGCACGGCGTCGGGCGCTCGTACCACGAGGACCCGCAGATCCCGAACTACGGCCCTCCCGGGCGCGGGCCGCTCCTGCAGGAAGGGATGACGCTCGCGATCGAGCCCATGATCACGGCGGGGGAGCCGGAGGTCTACGTCCACGCCGACGAATGGTCGATCTCCTCGGTCGACGAGTCCCTCGCCGCCCACTTCGAGCACACCGTCGCGATCACCGCAGAGGGCCCGCGCGTGTTGACCTCGGCGAAAGCCCCTTTGCTACGATGATCCCCTTCGCGCACGGCTCTGCCGTGCGCGTGTGCGCGTCTGAGCCTCCTATTCACTGAAGGGGATTTGCCTACTAAGGAAGAGAAGATCGAGGTCGAAGGTGAGGTCGTCGAAGCGCTCCCCAGCACGATGTTCCGGGTGCAGCTCGACGGGGGTGGCCATACCGTGCTCGCCACCATCTCCGGGAAGATGCGGAAGCACTACATCCGGATCCTCCCCGGCGACAAGGTCAAGGTCGAGCTGAGCCCCTATGACCTCAACCGCGGTCGAATCACCTACAGGCACCGGTGAACACACGATGAAAGTCCGTCCGTCCGTCAAGCCCATGTGCGAGCGCTGCCGCGTGATCAAGCGGCACGGCACGACCATGGTCATCTGCACCAACCCTCGTCACAAGCAAAGGCAGGGCTAAGTGGCACGCATCGCCGGAGTCAACCTCCCGAACCAGAAGCGGCTCGAGATCGGGCTGACGTACATCTACGGGATCGGACAGCCGACCGCGCGGAAAATCGCCGCGGAGCTCGGCCTCAACCCGGACACCAAGGTCAAGGACCTCACCGACGAAGAGGTCACGAAGCTCCGCAACTTCATCGACTCGAACGTCGAGGTCGAGGGAGACCTGCGCCGCGACCGGCAGCAGGCGATCAAGCGCCTCTCCGAGATCGGCGCGTACCGCGGCATCCGCCACCGGCGTGGCCTGCCGGTGAACGGGCAGCGCACCAAGACGAACGCGCGCAGCCGCAAGGGCCCGAAGAAGACCGTCGGACGCGGAAAGAAGGCCAAGTAGCGTGCCGGGCACTCGTAGACAGGCGGCCACTCGGGGCCGCACGCGCCGCCGCGTCCGCAAGAACATCGCCATCGGCCAGGCGCACATCAAGACGAGCTTCAACAACACGATCGTCGCGCTGACCGACCGCGAGGGGAACGTCATCGCCTGGGAATCGGCCGGCTCCGCCGGCTTCAAGGGCTCCCGCAAGTCGACGCCGTTCGCCGCCCAGGTCACCGCCGACGCCGCCGCCCGCAAGGGCATGGAGCACGGCCTGCAGAAGGTCGAGGTCTTCGTCAAGGGGCCCGGCTCGGGCCGCGAGACGGCGATCCGCTCGCTCCAGGCGGCCGGCCTCGAGATCCTGTCCGTCAAAGATGTGACACCGCAGGCGCACAACGGCGTCCGCCCCCGCAAGCGGAGGCGTGTCTGATGGCTCGCGATCTCGGTCCGAAGTGCCGCATCTGCCGCCGCGAGGGGATGAAGCTCTTCCTCAAGGGCGAGCGCTGCCTGACGGAGAAGTGCGCGATCGAGCGCCGCTCGTACCCGCCGGGCGAGCACGGCCGCGGCCGCATCAAGCAGAGCGAGTACCTGCTGCAGCTGCGCGAGAAGCAGAAGGCGCGCCGCTACTACGGCCTGCTCGAGAAGCAGTTCCGCACGTATTACGAGAAGGCGTCCAAGCGCTCCGGCGTGACGGGCGAGGAGCTGCTGCGGATGCTCGAGACCCGCCTGGACAACGTCGTCTATCGGCTCGGCTTCGCCGCCTCGCGGGCCCAGGCGCGTCAGCTCGTGCGTCACGGCCACTTCCACGTCAACGGGCGGCGCGTGAACATCCCGAGCTACCAGGTTCGTCCCGACGACGTGGTCACCGTCCCGCCGAGCTCCTCGGCGCAGCAGGTGATCCGGGACGCGACCGATCTCGTCTCGACGGTCGCTCCGTGGCTCCAGGCCGACCACGACGGGCTCACGGGCAAGGTGCTGAAGCAGCCCGAGCGCGACGAGATCGACACGCCGGTGCAGGAGCAGTTGATCGTCGAGCTCTACTCGAAGTAACGGAAAGAGGGAATCTTCTTGGCGACTAGAGAAATGGACTTCCAGATCCCCAAGATCGTCCACGAGGACGTGGACGACCACCGCGGGGTCTTCGCGATCGAGCCGCTCGATCGCGGCTTCGGTCACACCTTCGGCAACTCGCTGCGGCGCGTGCTGCTCTCCTCGCTCGAGGGTGCGGCCGTGACGTCGGTGAAGGTCGAGGGCACCGCACACGAATTCACGACCCTGCCGGGCGTCCGCGAGGACGTGACCGACATCATCCTCAACCTCAAGAACCTCGTCGCGCGGCTGCACGGCGAGTCGCCCGAGATCGAGGTGCACATCGCGAAGAAAGGCCCGGGCGCGGTCACGGCCGCCGACATCGAGGCCCCCGCGGATCTCGAGATCCTCAACCCCGAGCTCGAGATCGCGAACCTGTCCGACAAGGGCAGGCTCGAGGTGACGCTGACGATCGGCCGCGGCCGCGGCTACTCGCCGGCGGAGCTCAACCGCGGCCCGCAGCACACGATCGGCGTGATCCCGATGGACTCGATCTTCTCGCCGGTACGCCGCGTCGCATACCAGGTCGAGGCTGCCCGCGTCGGACAGCGGACGGACTACGACAGGCTCACGCTCGACATCACGACCGACGGCTCGGTAGAGCCGAAGGACGCGCTCGGCGAGGCGGCCGAGATCCTCATCCGCCAGCTCGCGATCTTCACCGACCTCGACCGGATCGAGGGCTTCGGCGAGGCCGCGCCGGTCGACGGCGGCGTCACGCCCGAGGCGGCGCTCGCGCACGGGATGGAGAACTTCCCGATCGAGGAGCTCGAGCTCGGCGTCCGCTCGTACAACTGCCTCAAGCGCGTCGGCATCGAGACGATCGGCGACCTCGTGCTGAAGACCGAGCAGGAGCTGGCCGCGATCCCGAACTTCGGCAAGAAGTCGATCGAGGAGGTGCGCGAGACCCTGCAGCAGCACGGCCTCCACCTCCGCGGCGAGAACGGCTCGGGCGGCTTCGAGTAGGGACCGGCGATGCGTCATGCCCGCACAGGCAAGAAGCTCGGTCGCGACGCCTCGCACCGCAAGGCGCTCTACTCGAACCTGACCTGCTCGCTCATCGAGCACGGACGGATTCGCACGACCGAGGCGAAGGCGAAGGCCGTGAAGCCGTTCGCCGAGCAGATGATCACGCTGGGCCGGCGCGGCGATCTCCACGCCCGCCGGCAGGCGCTCTCGGTGCTCCGCTCCCAGGAGGTCGTGCACAAGCTCTTCGCCGACGTCGGGCCGCGAATGGCCGACCGGCCCGGCGGCTACTCCCGCATCGTCAAGCTGGGCCACCGGCAGGGCGACGCGGCCGAGATGGTCTACCTCGAGCTCGTCGACTACGAGCCGTAGGCCCTACGCGGAACCCACGGCGGCACTGACCGCTGCGATGGCCACGCCGCCGAGCGTGACGGTCGCGAACGAGCGGATGAAGCTCGTCTCGAAGAAGCGGTAGCGGAGCCACGCGAGCGCGACGAGCTCGAACGCGACGACGACGATCGCGGCGACGAGCGCGGTGTGGTACTCGGGGATCAGGAACGGCAGCGTGTGGAGGATCCCGCCGATGAAGGTGCCGACTCCGGTGATCGAGCCGCGCACCACCGGGTTGCCGCGGCCCGTCTCCGTGCCGGTGTCCGAGAGCCCCTCCGAGAACGCCATGCTGATGCCGGCGCCGATCGCCGTTGCGATGCCCGCGATGAAGGCGTCGAGCGGCTTGTGGGTGTGCAGCGCGATCGCGAAGATCGGCGCGAGTGTCGAGAGCGATCCGTCGACGAGGCCTACCATCGCCGGCTGGACGCGCTGGAGGAGGAAGACGTGCTCGTCGGTCACGCTATAGAGTGTATCAAGCAGTGTGCAAGACGGTAGAGCATAAGGCACTCCTCACAAGCAACGTCAGGATGACCTGACGTGCGCCTCATCCTGACGCTCGAGTACGACGGCACACCGTTCCGAGGCTGGGCTGCGCAGCCCGGGCTGCCGACCGTGGAGGCGGCCGTGCGGGAGGCGCTCGCCGAGACCTTCGCGTCCGTCGAGAGCCTCGCCGTCGCGGGGCGCACCGACACGGGAGTCCACGCGCTCGGCCAGGTCGCGTCGGTCGAGGTCGAGGGTGGGCCACCTCCCGAGCGCGCTGCGGCGGCGCTCAACCCGCGGCTGCCCGACGAGATCACCGTCCTCTCGGCGGGGGAGGCGCCCCCGGGCTTCCACGCCCGCCATTCGGCGCGCTCTCGCAGCTACCGGTACCGGCTCTTCACCCGCGCCACGCCTTCGCCGTTCGAGCGGCGCCGGAGCTGGTGGCTGCCGCGACCGCTCGACGAGGACGCCCTCGCCCTCGCTGCCGCAGCGCTCGTCGGCGAGCACGACTTCCGGGCGTTCACGCCCACCCAGACGCAGCACGACGTCTTCGTTCGCACCGTCGAGCGGGCGGAGTGGATCCGGCGCGAGGATCACCTCGACTTCGAGATAACGGCCGGCAGCTACCTCCGTCACATGGTGCGAGGCCTCGTCGGGACGATGATCGAGACACCGCAGGCGATCCCGGAGCTGCTCGACGGTCGTGCCCGCTCGGAGGCGGGCACGACCGCTCCGCCCTGGGGTCTCTACCTCGCCTCAGTCGCCTACTAGGAAGGTCGTGATCTCATCCGGCGCGAGCTCGCAGCCGCCGTCGACCTCCTCTGCCTCGTCGAGGCGGATCCGGCGCAGCGGGACGCTCGAGGTCAGCGTCTCGGGTTGCTCGTTCGGATTGAAGACCCGCAGGACGAGGGCCGGGCTCTCCTCCGCCTGCTTGAGACAGGAGAAGACGATATCGCCGCCGAGCTCGAACGGCGCCTCGAACGGGTCGCCGCGGAGGAAGTCGGTGCGGTAGTCCTGGCTTGCGCGGAGCAGCGCGGCGTTCGTGAGCGCATCGCCGTCGAAGCGCAGCGCGTACTCGAAGACGTGCCGGCCGCGGCACTGGCCGTCCGGCGTGGCGATGTCCGGGCCGGCGGCGAGCGGTCGCGTCGCGAGGCCCGGCGGCCGCGAGATCGTGCCGACGCAGCGCAGGAGCGTCAGTCGCAATCCCTCCGCCGAAGCCTCGTACTCGGGCAGTCCCTTCGTCAGGAGGACGAGCGAGTCCAGAGCGACCGTGCCGAGGGTGTGGGCGGTCCGGACGGGAGGCTCGACCCACTCGGCGCGTGGCCGCGGCCCCACGAGCGGCCGCCGGACGACGGCGAACTGGCTCTCCGCGCGCACCTCCTCGGCATCGCTGTCGGAGCGGATGACGATGCGCAGCCGGTGGTCGTCCGCCTCGTTCTGGACGACGCTCGTCAGCTCGATCCTGTCGAGACCGGGAATCGCACGGAGCGTCGTCTCGACTCGGACCCCCGGAAGCTCGTGCTCGAGTACGAACCCGTCCGGCCCCCAACCCGCCGAGACGAGCTCGGCCGTTCGTGTCCCCCCGCCCGGGCAAAACGTGTACAGGTCGCCGATGTCCGGCTCGTCCTCGAATGCCAGTAGCGCTGCGATCGCCTCCGGATCGAACAGCGCATGGCGCGGGGAGTGGATCGGCTCCGGCCGCGCGCCGGAGAAGCCGGCGAGCTCCACGCGGCTCCCGTCGACCACGCGGCGCCGCCTGAACGGGAGCGTGTTGACGAACGCGCCGCCGACGCCGAGCGCCTCTCGTTCGACGTAGTCGAGCGTTCGGTCCAGCTGCTCGTAGCGGACGAGCATGTCGCGGTGCACCTCGTCGCACGAGCAGCCGCAGATCGAGTCGTGCGGATGGTTGCGGAGCAGCTCGCGCCATGCCAGGCGCAGGTCGGCGGCCGGATACTCCGCGTCCTCGCGCAGCGTGCGCAGAGCCGCGGCCGTCTCGATCGAGAGCAGCCGCCGCTCGGCTCGCTCGTTCGCCTGCTTGAGGTAGATCCGTGCCGAGTTGACGCCGCGCAGGACGTTCTGGAGCCGGCTGCCCACGAGCTCCCCCTCGTGCGACGGCAGCACGTCCGCCGACGGCCGGTACTCGTCGTAGCGGCCGATCCGGAACTCCGCGCCGAAAGCCCGCCCGAGCCCGCCGAGGATCTGCGGCAGCTTCGGCTCGACGGGCAGGTGGTCGGAGCCGTTCGCGAGCACGATCTCGTCCCCGCCCGCGCCGCGTACGAGCTCGCCGAAGCGCTCGACGATCGAGGACAACCGCTCCTCGGCGTCGTGGTACCAGGTGAGGCGCGCGAAGTTGTCGTAGTGCGGGAGCATCTGGCAGGCGACGACCTCCGCCGGGCCGGCGCGCCAGCGGAAGATCACGCCCACGTCGTCGATCTCGTCGCCCAGCCCGCGTGAGAAGAGAAACGTGCGGATGCCGAAGCCGGCGAGGATCTGTGGCAGCTGCGCCGGGTGGCCGAAGCTGTCGGGCAGGTAGCCGGCGCTGCTCGGCTCGACCCCGAAGCGCCGGCAGACGCGGCGTCCCAGCAGCAGGTTGCGGACGAGGGATTCGCCGCCGACGAGGATCTCGTCGGGCAGGACGTACGACGGTCCGACCTCCAGGCGTCCCGCGGCGAGCAGGGCTCGTAGTCGCTCTTCGTTCTCTGGCCGCACCTCGAGATAGTCCTCGAGGACGATGGCCTGGCCGTCGAGCGTGAAGGTCGTGAACGAGGGATCGCGCTCGAGCGTGTCGAGCACGCCGTCGACGACCGCGCCGAGGCGCAGCCGGAACTGCTCGAAGGGCAGGTACCACTCGCGGTCCCAGTGCGTGTGGGGGACGACGAGGTAGCGGACGTCGGAGACCTCTGCCATCGCCGAGAGCCTAGTGAGACCCCGATACGATCGACGCATGCGCTTCGAGACCGTTCTTTTCGACCTCGACGGCACCGTCGTCGACTCCGGCGCGATCATCCTCGCCTCGATGCGGCACGCGACCCGCGAGGTGCTCGGCCGCGACTACTCCGACGAGGAGCTGATGCAGACCGTAGGCGGTCCCGGGCTCGAGGCCCAGATGCACGCGCTCGCACCCGAGCACGTCGAGCGTCTCGTGGACGTGTACCGCGCCCACAACGAGCCGCTCCACGACGAGCTCGAGGCATGCGTCGGGATGGAGGACGTGCTCGTGCGGTTGCACGAGGAGGGCCGGCGTCTCGGCGTCGTCACGGCGAAGCGCCGGTCGACCGTGGAGCTCGCGTTCGGGCAGGTTCCGCTCGGCCACCTCTTCGAGACGATCGTCGGCGGCGACGAGACCGAGCGGCACAAGCCGGATCCCGAGCCGCTTCTGCTCGGCGCCGAGCGGCTCGGAGCCGATCCCTCCACGATCGCATACGTCGGCGACTCGCCCTTCGACGTCCGTGCGGCGAAGGCCGCGGGGATGTTCGCCGTCGCGGTCACGTGGGGGCGCATCCACGAGCGGGGGCGCCTCGAGGCCGAGCAACCCGACGCGATCGTCGACCGCGCCGAGGAGCTCCTTGCCGTCCTCTAGGAGCACGACCGCCGCGGCCCGCGCCGCGGAGCTGCGCGACGTCCTCAACCGTGCACTCATCGCGTATCACGTCGAGGACGAGCCGATCATGGAGGACGCGGCCTACGACGCGCTCTTCGACGAGCTCGTCGCGCTCGAGCAGGAGCATCCCGAGCTCGTCACGCCCGACTCGCCGACGCAGCGGATCGGTGCGCCCGCGTCGGAGCGCTTCCGCAAGGTGCGGCATCTGTCGCCGATGGGCTCGCTCGACAAGGTGACGACGGACGAGGCCGTGGCGAAGTGGGCCGACGACGTCCGGAAGCGGCTCGGCCGGGAGGGAGAAGCGGTCGCGTACGTCCTCGAGCCGAAGATCGACGGGCTCGCGATCAACCTGACCTACCGCGACGGCGTGCTCGAGCAGGGCGCCACGCGCGGGGACGGAGTCGAAGGCGAAGACGTCACGGTCAACCTGCGGACGATACGCGCGATCCCGCTCGCAATGGCCGGCGAGAAGGTCCGCGGCACGGTCGAGGTGCGCGGTGAGGTCTACATGCCGCTCTCGGGCTTCAACGCCCTGAACGAGCGGCTCGTCGCCGAGGAGAAGAAGCCCACCCCGAACCCGCGCAACGCGGCCGCCGGCTCCTTGCGCCAGAAGGACTCCACCATCACTGCGTCGCGTCCTCTCTCGTTCTGGGCGTACGCGGTCGGCGTCCGCGACGGAGTCGAGCTCGCGAGCCAGTGGGAGACGCTCGCGTGGCTCCGCGCGCACGGCTTCCCGACGAATCCCTTCGCCGAGCGCGTCGAGACGGTGGAGGAGGTTGCGGAGCGCTGCCGCGCCTGGGAGACGAAGCGGGCCGAGCTCGACTACGAGATCGACGGGATCGTGATCAAGGTGGACGCCTACGCCCAGCAGGAGCGGCTCGGCGCGCTGCACGGCCGGCCCCGCTGGGCGCGCGCGTTCAAGTGGGCTCCGCTCACGGCCGTCACGCGGCTGGCGAAGATCATGATCCGCGTCGGCCGCACGGGCGCGCTCAACCCCTGGGCGCTGCTCGAGCCGGTCGAGGTCGGCGGCGTGACGGTCTCCCGCGCGACGCTGCACAACGAGGAGGACATCAACCGCAAGGGGATCCGCGAAGGCGACGACGTGATCGTCCAACGCGCCGGCGACGTCATCCCGCAGGTGGTCGGGCCCGCCGGGCCGCACCGGAGAGGCACGAAGGAGTTCCGGATGCCGACGCACTGCCCCCTATGCGGCACGGAAATCGTGAGGCCCGAGGGCGAGGCAATGCACCGGTGCCCGAACCGGGCCTGTCCCTCGCGCGGTCTCGAGACGCTGATCGCCTGGGTGCAGGGTCCGGCCGACATCGACGGCGTCGGGGAGCAGACGGTCAGGACGCTCTGGGAGAAGGGCCTCGTCCGTTCCCTGCCCGACCTCTACCGCCTCCGGAAGGAGCAGCTGCTGGAGCTCGAGGGCTTCGGCGAGATCTCGGCGACCAGCGCGATCGAGCAGATCGAGGCGTCTCGGACGCGGGTGCCGTTCTCGCGCGTGCTGCTCGGCCTCAACATCGCCGGCATCGGCTGGGTGCTCGCGCAGAACCTCGCGCGGCACTTCCTCACGGTCGACGCGCTGATGGCCGCCAGCCCGGAGGAGATCGCCGAGGTGGAAGGCTTCGGCGAGGACCGGGCCGAGCTCGTCGCCGAGTGGTTCGCGGACGACGACAACCGCGCGCTCGTCGAGGAGCTGCGCGGTCTCGGCCTCCGCTTCGAGGCCGGTGAGGAGGAGCGGCCGCGCGAGGGCCCGCTCACGGGCAGGACGTATGTCATCACCGGCACGCTCGAGCGTTTCTCCCGCGACGACGCGCAGGCGCGGCTCGAGGCGCTCGGGGCGAAGGTCAGCAACTCGGTCTCGGCGAAGACGACGGGGCTCGTCGTCGGGGAGGAGCCGGGCGCCTCGAAGCTGACGAAGGCACAGAAGGCCGAGGTGCCGATCCTCTCCGAAGCCGAGCTCCTCGCGCTGCTCGGCGAGAGCTAGCGTCTCAGGGGGTCTCGGAGCGCGCGGCTCCGGCGAGGAGCTGCGCGAAGCGGTTCTGCGACGCCTCGGCGTTGGGCGTCCGCACGGGGCTGCCGTTCTCGATCACCGAGAAGACGAAGCGGTCGCCGGCGAAGCCCGAGAGGGACGACGCGTTGTCGGTCGTGCCGGTCTTCGCGCGCACGAGCCCGCGGGCGGGGCCGGTGCGCATGCGGCGGCCGAGCGTGCCCGTCTCGCCCGCGAGCGGCAGCGCGGGGACGAGGTACGGGCGCAGGTCCGGGTCCTGCCACATCGTGCGGAGGAGCGTCGCGAGGCCGAACGGCGTCCAGCGGTCGAGGAGCGACAGGCCCGAGCCGTCGACCGTCCGCACCCCGGCGAGCGGGACGCCGGCCGCTTCGAGCAGCTGCCGCATGACGGCGATCCCGGCGACGGCGGAGCCGCCTTTTCCCTGCACAGCGCCGATTTCCTTGAGCAGCATCTCGGCGTAGAAGTTGTCGCTGTAGACATCCATGTGACGCACGAGGGCGGCGACCGGAGCGGACTCGACGTCCGCGAGCGCAACCGCCTGCGCAGAGGCGATGCCGATCGCCGTGCCGCCGTCGATGGTGATGCCGGCCCGGCGCAGGTCGGTGCGGAAGATCCGCGTCGCGACCAGGGCCGGCCGGGAAGTCTCGTACCGTCCGGTCCAGCCACGGTTGACGATCAGCGCCGAGAGGGCCGGCGACTCGTGGAGGTAGAACTGCGCCTTCCAGCCGAGGCCGGTGCGGCGCGCGTCGAACCAGCTCTCGTCGCCGAGGATCCGTCCGGTCACGTGCTTGATCCCGTCGGCGGCGACCTGGCGCGCGAGCGACCGGAGCTGCGCGAAGGAGAGCCCCGGATCGCCGTACCCCTTGAGCACGAGGTCGCCGTCCCACGTCGTGCCGGCCTGCTGTCCGTCGCCGAGCACGTCTGTCTCGATGCGGAACGACGGCCCGAGCGCGGTGAGCGCCGCGTAGGTCGTGCCGAGCTTCTCGTTCGACGCGGGCCTGAGCGGCAGGTGTGCGTTGTGGGCGAAGAGGATGCGGCCGGTGCGGAGGTCGAGGACGACCGCGCCGGTCCGCGAGGGGCTGACGTGCCGGGCATGCAGCGCGTGCGCGAGCCGCTGCTGGAACGCGTTGCGAGAGCCCGCCTGCGCGGCCGGGACGAGCAGGAAAGCGACGCTTGCCACTGCCGCTGCGGCGGGACGGAGGGGCACGGTCTTTCCATTTTTCAAGCGAGAAGGCAAACGTCAAGCCGGATGGGTCGATCCGGCGTCGAAGATGGGCCGAGCGGCCCATTCACGCCGTCGCCTCGGGAATCGATAATCGTGGGCCGATGCCGCCGCTGCGGGACGAGATCGCGGAGCTGCTCCGGATGCCCGAGGACGGCGCAGGGGCTCCGAGCCTCGACACGGTCGAGACGACCTTGACCGACGGTTATGCCGAAGCGCTCGCGCTGGAGGCGGAGCGGTTGCGGATCGAGCGCCGTCTCGGCGAGGTTGCCCGCGACGCAGGCGACGTCACGGCGCACAGCGTCGCCGCCGAGCTCGCTGAGCTGTCGGGCCGGCTGGAGACCGCGGACGGAGAGCTCGCGCGGCTTCGCTCTCTCCTGCACAACCTCCAGGCCCGGCGCCGTCTTCTGCGACGCTCGCGCGGCTAGACGATCCCGCTCCGTACGGCGTACACCGCCGCCTGGATGCGGTTGTCGATCTGGAGTTTCATCAGGATGTTCGAGATGTGGTTCTTGACGGTCTTCGGGCTGATGTGCAGCTCGGCGGCGATGACGGCGTTGTCCTTGCCGTTCGCGATCAGCTTCAGCACCTCGATCTCGCGCTCGGAGAGCTCCGCGCGGATCATCTCCTCGATCTCGGGCTGCGCGCTCGTGGCCCGGATGCGCTGCAGGACCTTCGCGGCGATGTGCGGGGAGATGAGCGCCTCGCCGCGCGCTGCCGCACGGATTCCCGCGACGAGCTCCTGGATCGAGGCGTCCTTGAGGAGGTAGCCGCACGCGCCGGCGAGGATCGCGTCGGTGACGTCCGAGTCCTCGTCGGAGATCGTGAGCATCACGACCCGCGTGAGCGGCGACACCTCGGCGATGTGGCGTGTCGCCTCGACGCCTCCCATCGACGGCATGTTCAGATCCATGACGACGACGTCGGGCGTCAGCTCGCGGACGCTCGCGACGGCTTCCGCGCCGGTCGCCGCCTCGCCGACGATCACGAGGTCCTGCTCCTCGAGCAGGTTGCGAAGGCCCGTGCGGAAGAGGTCGTGGTCGTCGACGAGCAGCACGCGAAGCGGCTCTGTCTGGCGTTCCTCGGCCGTCTCCACGAGCTCAGTCACCGCGAATTCCCCCCTCTCGCGGCGCCCAGTGTAATCAGTAAATCGTGATGGTGACGGTGCGGCGACCCCAGGCTGCGCATTGCGAGGGGGTCATCCAGAGGTCGATCGTCGCGCCCTGGATGCCTCCGCCGACGTCCGCGGCGACGCCGCTGCCGTAGCCCGGGACGTACATCCGGGTGCCGAGCGGGATGACGGAGGGATCGACCGCGACGACTCCCTGGCCCACCGGCATTCCCGTCGCGGTCCTGCCCGGCAGGTCGTAGCACGTCGCGCTCACCGAGAGGTGCCGCTTGCCGGCCGGCGGAGGAGGCGCCGGCGTCGCCGGCGCCAGGTGCTGGGACTTCTGCTGAGCTGCCTGCGCCTGGGCCTCGACGCTTCGCACCTGTGCCGCGCGCTCGCGCGCCCGCAGCGACGAGACGTAGGCACGCCGGGCCGTCGCCGCCGCCGCGACCCGCTGCTCGGCCTCTCTTGCAGCAGCGAGCGACTGCTCGAGCCGGAGCTCCTCGGCCGCGAGGCGGCTCTGCGACCGGAGGAGGCGACTCCGTGCCGCGGACGTCGCCGCGACGATCTGCTTGCCCTGGTCGGCTACCCGCGAGAGGTCGTCGAGCTTGCTGAGCCCCTTCGCGAGCGACTTCGCCCCGAGGACGACGGCGAGCGAGTTGACGTCGCCCTGCTCGTACAGGGAGCGGAGCTCGACGGCGAGTCGGCGCTGCCCGGCCTCGAGCGACGCGCGGGCCGCGCCGAGCTCGGTGCGGAGGGCAGTCCGTTGCTGCCGGAGTGCCGCGGCCTGCCGCTCGAGCGAGCCGACCCGGTAGTGCCACGCCTGGAGCTGCGAGTCGAGCGCGTAAAGGCTGAGGAGCGCCTGATTGGCCTCCGTGCCGAGCGTCACGGCGCTGCCCGTCGCTCCGCGATTCGCCGCTCCGGGAGCGGCGAGCGCGGCCGAAGCAGCCGTAAGGGTGAGCACCGCGGCGAGACCACCGAACCGCACGGTGCGGGATCTCATCCGCCCGAGCACGAGGGCTGACCGTACTCGACTCCGCAACCTCGTGCGTCGGCAGGCGGACGTTCTCCGGGCGGCCGTTGTGCCAAATTGCAGCATTTTCGCGACGGTTCTCCGTTGCGAGCGTCCGCCAGGCTTGTTACCGTCCACCGCTTGTGACGGGCGGGAGGACGTCATTGCGCGTGCCGCGGCGCTCCGCAGCGCTCACGGCACTCCTCATCGGCTTGCTCGCGGCAGGCCTGGTCGGGGCCTCGGCCCCGCGCGCGCATGCGGGCGGGATCAGCGCCAAGCGCGCCGAGGCGAGGAGCGTCCTCGACCGGTTGCAGCAGCTCGACGCGGCCGCTCAGCGCGCGAACAGCGCCTACCAGTCCGCGAACAGCAAGCTGCGGCTCGTCAACCATGAGCTGCGCGTCAACCACCAGGCGCTCGGCGTCGCCCGCGGTAATCTCGGCCGCGCGCAGCGCACACTCGAGAAGCGGCTCGTCGCGATCTACACGTCGGGAGAGGAGCAGTCGTCGCTCGCCGTCGTCCTCGGCGCCCGCAGTCTCAACGACCTCATTTCCCGGATAGAGACCGTCAACTCGGTGTCGAAGCAGGACTCGACCCTGATCCAGCAGGTGACCTCGTACCAGCAGCAGGTCGTGCAGCGTCAGACGCTCCTCCGCGACGAGCGCACCCGCCAGCACCGGCTCGTCGTCCAGCGCGAGGCGGAGCGCAACAGCATCGAAGCGCGACGCGCGTCCGAGAGCCGTCTCTACAACTCCGTCAAGACGCAGCTGCAGACGCTGATCTCGCAGCAGCAGGCACAGCAGGCGGCGGCGGCCCGTGCGGCGAGGGCGGCGGCGGCGGCACAGGCGGTGGCTCCGCAGGGCAGCTTCGGCGTCGGCACCCCGGTCAGCACCGCGATCCCCGGCGATCGCTTCAGCAGCGTGGTCGGGATCGCCGAGCGCTACCTCGGCGTGCGCTACGTGTGGGGCGGCGCGAGCCCCAGCGGCTTCGACTGCTCGGGCCTCGTCATGTACGTCTACGGCCAGGTCGGCATCTCTCTGCCGCACTACACGGTCGCGCAGTGGAACTACCCCGACTCGGTCTCGGTGCCGCGGAACGAGCTCGAGCCGGGCGATCTCGTCTTCTTCGCAGGCCTCGGCCACGTCGGGATCTACGTCGGCGGCGGCAACTTCATCCACGCGCCGCATACGGGCGACGTCGTCCGGATCGACAGCCTCAGCGAGGGCTGGTACTCCTCCGAGTACTACGGCGCCAAGCGGATCCTCGGCTAGCCGGCCGGATTCGCGTACAGCCGCTCGATCTCGTCCGCGAAATGCTCGTGGATGACCTTGCGGCGTAGCTTCAGCGTCGGCGTCACCTCGCCCTCCTCCTGTGAGAAGTCGCGCGGGAGGATGACGAACCGCTTGATCTGCTCGACCCGCATCCGGTCGCGGTTGACCTCGTCCACGAGCGCCT
>DATEHY010000011.1:0-15900 GCA_035279325.1 Gaiellaceae bacterium | reverse complement strand
CCTCGGGCTCCCACTTCGCGTGGTGTCGAGTCGCCCATTCGACGCGGACGTCGCCGAGCGTCATGCCGCGCAGCGCGTGGCGCGTCGCCGGATGGATCAGCGCGAGGTAGAGGTGCCCGACGAGGAGCACGAGCGAGACGTACATCAGCCCGTCGTGGAGGACGACCGTGCTCGCGAAGCGGTAGCGCGTGTCCTGCTCGCCGAACCAGAGCAGCAGCCCCGAGACGCCGAAGAGGACGGTGAACGCGGCCGTGAGCACGGCGTTGATCTTCTGGCCGGCGTTGAACCTCCCCTGCGGCACCTTGCGCCCGCGCAGCCAGCGCAGGTCGTCGCGGTCGAAGCCGTCGAGCTCCCGCGCGGTCGCGAGCAGCCGGCGGCCGCCGAGCGCGATCACGAGGGCGAGCGCCGCGAGCCAGCCCACGCCGGCCCAGAAGTGGAGGCTCTGGATCAGCTGCCGGCGCGAGACGAGCACCGACAGCCGCGGCAGGTAGAGGATCAGCCCGGTCGCGAGCAGGAAGAAGAAGCCGAGCGCGTTCACCCAGTGCAGGAGCCGCTCCGCACGCGAGAAGCGGGGGACGTAGCCGGCCTTCATCTCAGTACCCGTTCGAGCGCCCGACCCAGGCGTCGCGGTCGTAGCCGAGGTTCTCCCAGTAGCCGCTCACCGCCTTGGGGACGACGTCGATGCCCCGCAGCCACTTGACGTTCTTGTAGCCGTACATCTCGGGGATGATCAACCGTACCGGCGCGCCGTGCTCGCGCGGCAGCGGCCGGCCGTCCATCTCGTACGCGAGCATCACGTCGTGGAGCGACGCCTGGTGGAGCGTCAGGTAGTCGACGTACGGCACCTCCATCGAGACGAACCGCAGGGCGTGCCCGTTCGCGTGGGGCCGCGTGCGGGAGAGCACGTCGTGCAGCCGCACGCCGCCCCAGTGGACGTTGTTCACCGTCCAGCCCGTGACGCAATGGAAGTCGGAGACCTGCTCGACCCGCGGCAGCGCGCGCAGCTCGTCGTAGGTCAGCGAGACGGGCTCGTCGACGAGCCCGCCCACGCTGAGGCGCCACGTCGCGGGATCGAAGACCGGCATGTGGCCGGAGATCGTGTAGATGCGCCAGCCGCTCGGGAAGATCGGCGCGACGGCATTCGCGACCGGCGTCACCACGCCGGTGACGTGGTCCCAGGCCGCCTTGCCCCAGTAGAGCGAGGAGACGCCGCCCGCCACGGTGGCGAGAAACAGTCTCCGCCCGTAGCGGCGCGGCTCGTCCACTACATGTGCACCATGCCGGCGTGGAGTCTGCCGCGCAGCTCCCCCGGATGGCCCTTCGTCGCGACCCAGACCCAGTAGCGGCCGGGCGTCGTCTCGAGCAGGGAGAGGGACCGCTTCGGCACCGTCGCGCAGCCCTTCGCGCTGTACATGTGGCCGAGCCGGGCGACGACCATCCCGGCCTTGTCGCGGACGGTCGCGGCGAGCGGGTGCATGAGGTGGATGTCGAACGTCCAGCAGAGCCGGTGCGTCGTCGCGTTCGCGTGGAGGTTCACGATCCCGTGCTCGCCCATGCCCGACAGCCGTGCACCGAGCGTGGGGTGCATCATCCCGGCCGCTGCGACCGGCACCGCGACGAGCGCCGACGCCGCGAGCAAGGTCGCGGCCCATCTCTTCGAGCGCATCAGTACTCCTTTCGACGGGAGGGCTCCGATGGTTTGCAGGATCGGCCGCGAGGATTGCCGCCGGGTAAGCGAGGCCTTACGGGTTCCTTAAATCGCCGCTGCCGCTACTCGGGCGTGACGTACGCGGCGCTGAGGCCGCCGTCCACGACGAAGGTCGCCGCGTTGACGTAGCTCGACTCGTCGCTCGCGAGGAAGAGCGCCGCGTTGACGATCTCGCGCGGCTGCGCCATCCGGCCCATCGGCAGGTGGACGAGCCGGCGCTCGGCCGCGCCGGGCGTCTCGCCCCAGATCCTCAGCAGCAGCGGCGTCTCGACCGGGCCGGGGCAGAGCGCGTTGACGCGGATCCCCTGCCGCGCGAACTGGACGCCGAGCTCCTTGCTCAGGGAGAGGACGGCGCCCTTCGAGGCCGTGTACGAGATCTGCGAGGTGGCGGCGCCGACGAGCGCCACGAAGGAGGCGACGTTGATCACCGAGCCCCCGCCGCGCTCGAGCAGGTGCGGGATCCCGTGCTTGCAGCAGAGGTAGACGCCTCGCGTGTTCACGGCCTGCACGCGCTCCCACGCAGCGAGTCCGGTCTCGAGGATCGAGCCGTCGTCGGCGGGGGAGATGCCGGCGTTGTTGTAGAGGACGTCGATGCCGCCGAACCGCTCGCCGGCGGCGGCGTACAGCGTCCGTACGGACGACTCGTCCGAGACGTCGACCTGGATCGCGAAGCCGCCGACCTCCCCGGCGACCACCTCGGCGGCGGCGCCGTCGACATCGGCGACGACGACTTCCGCCCCCTCCTCGGCGAAGCGGACGGCCGCGTCGGCGCCCATTCCGCCGCCGCCGCCGGTGATCACGCAGACCTTGCCTTCGAGCCTTCCGGCCACCTCAATCCTCCGTCGAGTAGAAGACGTTCTTCACCTCGCTGTAGCCCGCGAGGCCGTGCATGCCGAGCTCGCGCCCGAAGCCGCTCCGCTTGAAGCCCCCGAACGGCGTCGACGGGCGCACCGACGAGTTCGAGTTGATCGAGAGCACGCCCGTCTCGATCGCGCGCGCTACGCGCAGCGCGCGGGCGCCGTTCTGCGTCCAGATCGAGCTCGAGAGACCGTAGTCGGAGGCGTTCGCGAGGCGGATCGCCTCGGCCTCGTCGGCGAACGGGATCAGCGCCGCGACGGGGCCGAACACCTCCTCGCGCGCGATCCGGTCGGCGGGCTGCGCCTCGACGAGCGTCGCCGGGTACCAGAAGCCCTTCCCTCCCGGCGTATCGCCGCGGAAGAGCGGCTCGCCGTCGACGAAGCTCGCCACCGTCTCGCGATGGGCGGCCGAGACGAGCGGGCCCATTTCCGTCGCGTCGTCCTCCGGGTCGCCGACCTTGACGCCGCGCGTCGCGGCGACGAGCAGCTCGGCGAAGCGGTCGTAGACGCTCGCCTCGACGAGGATCCGCGAGCGTGCGCAGCAGTCCTGGCCGGCGTTGTCGAAGACGGCGTACGGAGCGGCGGCGGCCGCCTTCTCGAGGTCGGCGTCGGCGAAGACGACGTTCGCCGACTTGCCGCCGAGCTCGAGCGTGACGCGCTTGATCGTGCCCGCGGCGCCGCGCATCACCTCCTGACCGACCTCGGTCGAGCCGGTGAAGCCGATCTTCGCGACGTCCGGATGCTCGACGAGCCGCGTGCCCACGACGGAGCCCTTGCCCGGGAGGATGTTGACGACGCCCTCGGGGATGCCGGCCGCGAGGGCGAGCTCGCCGAGCCGCAGCGCCGAGAGCGGCGTCAGCTCGGCCGGCTTCAGCACGACCGTGTTCCCGCACGCGAGGGCGGGCCCGAGCTTCCAGGACGCGATGTTGAGCGGGAAGTTCCACGGCACGATCAGGCCGACGACGCCGAGCGGCTCGCGCAGCGTCAGGTCGACACCGCCCGCGACCGGGATCGTCTCGCCGAAGTGCTTGTCGACCGCGCCCGCGTAGTAGTGGAAGACCTGCGCGACCATGCCTACCTCGCCGCGTGCACCGGCGATCGGCTTGCCGACGTTGCGCGACTCGATGCGCGCGAGCTCCTCGCCGTGCTCCTCGACGAGCGTCGCCAGGCGGCGCAGGAGCCGGGCGCGGTCGGTGGGGGCGACGGCGCGCCAGGCCGGGAACGCGTCCTTCGCGCGCGCGACGGCGGCGTCGGTCTCGTCGGCGGAGGCCGCCTCGACCTCGGCGATGACCTCCTCGGTCGCCGGGTTGAGGACCGCGGTCACCTCCGGGCGGCCTCGACGAGCTGCTCGAACAGGTGCTGATCCTCGCCCGCTTCCGGATGCCAGAGGACCCCGACGAGAAACGGCTTCTCGGGATCCTCGAGGCCTTCGACGACGCCGTCCTCGGCCCAGGCCACCTCGCGGAGCCCGTCGCCGATCCGGCCGAGGCCCTGGTGGTGGTGCGACTTCACCGCGCCTCGTACCGCGCCGATCCGCGACGACGGGTCGACCCGCACCGCGTGCTCCGAGAACTCGCCGACGACGGCGCGGTGCTCCTCGTGCCCGACGACGTCCGGCAGGTGCTGGACGAGGTCGCCGCCGCGCACGACGTTCAGCACCTCGACGCCGCGGCAGATCGCGAGTACCGGCAGGTCGCGCTCGAGCGCCGCGGTCAGCAGCGCGAGCTCGCCGCGATCGCGCGCGGGGTTGAGACCGTTCGTCGCCGGATCCGCCTCGGCGCCGTACGACTCCGGGGACATGTCGTTACCGCCCGAGAAGACGAGCCCGTCGAGCGCGTCGAGCACCTCCTCGATCCCCTCGTCGTCCGGCGGCACGAGCAGGGCGCGGCCGCCCGCGCGCTCGACGGCGCGCACGTAGTCGTAGGGAACGAGCGCCGCCTCGAGGAGCCAGTGGCCCCACGACGCCGGCTCGACGTAGGTCGTGATGCCGATCAGCGGCTTCGTCAACCGCGCTCGAACATCCTTTCGCGCTCGTAGCCTGTCACCGTCCGGTCGAACAGCTCCTGCTCGGTGCGGGCGTAGTTGAGGTAGTGGTCGATCACCTCGTCGCCGAGCAACTCCCGGGCGACGGCACTCGACTCGAGGCGCGCGATCGCCTCGCGGAGCGCGTGCGGGAAGCGCTCGACGCTCGACTCGTACGCGTTCCCCTCGAAGGCGGCACCGAGCTCCAGCTTCTGTTCGATCCCGTACAGCCCGGCCGCGAGCAGGGCGGCAAAGGCGAGATACGGGTTCGCGTCGGCGCCGGGGATCCGCGTCTCCGGCCGGCACGCCGAGCCGTGGCCGACGACCCGGAACCCGCACGTGCGGTTGTCGTAGCCCCAGGCGAGCGTGGTGGGCGCCCAGCTGCCGGCCGAGAAGCGCTTGTACGAGTTGACCGACGGCGCGACGAAGACCGCAAGGTCGCCGAGGCAGGCGATCTGCCCGGCGAGGTAGTGACGGAAGAGCTCCGACTCGCCGGCGAAGGCGTTCTCGCCGTCCCGCCAGAGCGAGGAGTGGATGTGACACGAGGAGCCGACCCAGTCGTGGTGCGGCTTCGCCATGAACGTGACCGAGCAGCCGTGCTGGAACGCGAGCTCCTTGATCCCGGTCTTGTAGACGACGTGGTCGTCCGCGGCGCGCAGCGCGTCCCGGAACCTGAAGTTGATCTCGTGCTGGCCCGCCCAGGCCTCGCCCTTCGACGACTCCACCGTCAGCCCGGCCGCCTTCATCGAGGTGCGCACCGAACGGATGAAGGGCTCGTCGAAGCTCGCCGCGAGGATGTGATAGTCGAGGATGTACGGCACCGAGGGCGTGAGGTCGTGGTAGTGCTTCGCGTGCGCCTCCGCATAGCTCTCGCGGAAGAGGAAGAACTCGAGCTCCGAGCCGAACATCGGCTCGAAGCCGAGCGCACCCGCCCTCTCGACCTGCGCCTTCAGCACCTGGCGGGGCGACGGCCCGACGGGCGTTCCGTCGTGCCATTCGACGTCGCACTGCACCATCACGGTGGCCTCGTGCCACGGGATCCGGCGCAGCGTCGCGAGGTCGGGCCGCAACCCGAAGTCGCCGTAGCCGCGCTCCCAGCTCGCGATCGCGTACCCCGGGACGGGATCCATCTCCATCTCGAGCGCGAGGAGGTAGTTGCAACCCTCGCCCGGATGGCCGGCTTCGTTCTCGGCGAGGAAGAACTCCGCGTCGAGCCGCTTCCCCAGCAGGCGCCCCTGCATGTCGGTGAAGCACGCGATGACGGTGTCGACGGTCCCGGCGGCGACGTCCTCGCGCAGCTCTTCGAGGGTCAGCATGGTGCGACCTTACCGCGATGGAAGAGGGGAGCCGGCGTTGCCGGCTCCCCTCTTCGGAGGTCTACGCCGGGCCGGGGGCCGGCGCCGATTGTCCGTGCTCGTACTGCTCTTCGATCCTGGCCAGCTCCTCGGCCGTCCCCTGCGCGACCGGGCCCTTGAACCATTTGTGCGCCGACAGCAGCCACCACCCGCCGACGAGGGTGAGCGTGCCGAGCACCGCGACCGGTGCGTAGTTGAAGAGAGTCCACTTGAACTTGTCCGTGTGCCACGGGACGCCGTTCGGGCCGGTCGGGAGGATGAACAGGATCGAGATGAAGCCGACCCAGATCACCGCCGTCCAGCCGACGATCTTGTATTTCGAGCCGAGGTTCCACTCGCCCGGCTCCCAGGCATCGCCTTCGCGCAGCCGCAGGTAGATCGGAATCGCGTACGCGATGTAGAGCCCGATCGTCGCGATCGACGTCACTGCGACGTACGCGGTGTACCCGCTCGTGCCGAAGTACGCCGGGAATGCGGCGAGGAACGCGAGCACGGCAATCCCGATCGCCGCGCAGTACGGCACGCGCTCCCGGTTCAGCCGCCGCCACAGCTGATGGCCGGGAGTCGCGCCGTCACGCGAGAACGCGTACAGCATCCGCGACGCGGAAGTGATGGACGACATGCCGCAATAGAGCTGCGCCATGACCGTGATGAAGAGCATCACCTCGGCCGTGTGGAGGCCGAGTGCGTCGAGGTAGACCTGCTTGACCGCGAACACGCCTACGAGGCCGGTGTTGGCGATCGTCCCCTGGATCGCGAACGTCACGCCGAGCGCGAGGATGTAGCCGAAGATCGCCGAGACGACGATCGACATGATCACGCCGCGCGCCGCCGAGCGGGACGCGTTCTGGGTCTCCTCGCTCATGTGCGCGGATGCGTCGTAGCCCGTGTACGTGTACTGCGCCTGGAGCAGCCCGAGCAGCAGCACGAACCAGAGCCAGTTGTGGCCCCACCCGCTGTTGTTGACCGTGTGCCCGAAGACCGCGGAGAACGACTGGTGGTGTGCCGGCTTGATGAACAGGAAGCCGACGATGATGAGCACGCCGAGGACGTGCCACCACACCGAGACGTCGTTGAGGAATGCGACGAGCCGGACGCTGAAGATGTTCATCAGCGCGTGCACGGCGAGGATCACCGCGTAGACGTAGATCACCTCGTGCGAGGTGCCCTTGAACGTTCCGGGCCAGAGCAGCTGCAGCAGGGCATCCGCGAAGATCGCCGCGCCGTAGTCGATCCCGGCCGTGATCGCGATCTGCCCGATCAGGTTGAACCAGCCGGTGAACCAGCCCCAGACCGGGCCGCCCATCTTCGAAGCCCAGTAGTAGAGACCGCCGGCGGTAGGGTACTTCGACGCGATCTCCGCCATCCCGAGCCCGACGATGATCACGAAGAACGAGACGAGCGGCCAGCCGTAGGCCTCCTCGATCCCTCCGCCGTAGTTGATCCCGGCGTAGTAGAGCGTCAGCGTCCCGGACAGGATCGAGATGATCGTGAACGAGATCGCGAAGTTCGAAAAGCCGCTCATCCGGCGCGAGAGCTCCTGGGCATAGCCCAGCGAGTGCAGGATGCTGCGGTCCTTGTCGACCGTCACGTGTTGCCTCCTTGTGCCGCCCGTAGGTTGTGGCGATTCTGACGAGGAACGTGGTCGGATTACAAGGTCCGGCGAGCGCCTAGTCTCAGGGCGTGCATCGCCTGACGAAGAGGCAGGCGCGGCGGGTCGCGGTGCGCGCGCAGCTACTCGACGCGCCGCGGCCGCCGGATCTGCTCGCCGTCGTCGAGCGCCTGACGCTGCTGCAGGTCGATCCGACCGCGGCCGTCGCGCCGAATGCCGATCTCGTCGCGTGGAGCCGGCTCGGGTCGTCCTACCGCCCCGAGCACCTGAAGCAGGCGCTCGAGGTGGACCGGACGCTGTTCGAGTTCAACGCGCTGATCCGGCCGATGCGCGACGTCGGCCTCTATCTCGCCGGCTCGGGCGGCCGGCGCGCGCACGGGAGGGTGGAGACCTGGCTGCACGACAACGACCGCTGCCGGCGGGACATCCTGCGGCTGCTGCAGCGCTCGGGCCCGCTCGCGTCGCGCGAGATCCCGGACACATGCGTCGTCCCGTGGGCGTCGAGCGGCTGGACGAACGACCGCAACGTGACCCAGATGCTCGAGTTCATGCAGGCGCGTGGCCAGGTGGCGATCTCGGGCCGGATCGGGCGGGAGCGGCTCTGGGACCTGCCCGAGCGCGTCTATCCGGCCGACGTCGCGATTCCGTCGCCGGAGGAGGCCGAGCGGATCCGGAACGAGCGCCGGCTCGCCGCGCTCGGCATCGCGCGGGCGAAGGCGAGGGAGATGCCGATGGAGCCGATCCACGTCGGCGAGGCGGGCGAGCCGGCCGAGGTCGAGGGCGTGAAGGGCGAGTGGCGCGTCGATCCTCGCTACCTCGACCACGGCTTCGAGGGCAGGACCGCGCTCCTCTCCCCGTTCGACCGGCTCATCCACGATCGCGGCCGCACCGAGGAGCTCTTCGAGTTCGAGTACACGCTCGAGATGTACAAGCCGGCCGCGAAGCGCCGCTGGGGCTACTTCGCGCTGCCGATCCTCCACGGCGACCGGCTCGTCGGGAAGCTCGACGCGGTTGCCGACCGCAAGGCAGGCGTGCTGAACGTGAACGCGATCCACGAGGACGTGAGCTTCAGCAAGGCGATGACCGCCGCCGTGAACAGGGAGATCGCGGGAATCGCCGCGTGGCTCGGGCTCGAGCAGCGATGAGTTCGCACGCGCCCGGCGGTCTGAGCTGCGACACCTCGAGGCGAAAGGACAAGCGATGGAGAAGCTGACCACCTGGCTGTGGTTCGACACGGAGGCCCAGGAGGCCGCGGAGTTCTACACGTCCGTCTTTCCCGACGCGCGCATCACGGACGTCACCTACTACGGCGAGGCCGGGCCGCGTCCCGAGGGGATGGTCATGACCGTCGCCTTCGAGCTGTTCGGCCGCGAGTTCTTCGGCCTGAACGGCGGCTCGAACCACAAGATCGAAGGCCCCGGCGTCTCCTTCATGGTCGACTGCGAGTCCCAGGAGGAGGTCGACCGCTACTGGAGCAAGCTCGCCGACGGCGGGCAGGAGATCGCCTGCGGCTGGGTCACCGACCGCTACGGGCTCGCCTGGCAGATCGTCCCGAGGCGGCTGCGCGAGCTGCTGGCCGATCCCGACCCCGACAGGGCGCAGCGGGCGATGGCCGCGATGCTGCAGATGACGAAGATCGAAGTCGACGAGCTCGAGCGCGCGGTTGCCGCCTAGTCCCGCCGCTCTGCCTAGGATGTCGGTCGTGGCCACCGCCGAGACCGCCACGGCCGATGCGCTGGAGCAGTACCGCCCCGAGCTGACCGGCTACTGCTACCGCTTGCTCGGCTCGGCCTTCGACGCCGAGGACGCCGTGCAGGAGACGATGGTCCGCGCCTGGCGCTCGCTCGGCCGCTTCGAAGGCCGCTCGTCGCTCAAGTCGTGGCTCTACCGGATCGCGACGAACGTCTGCTTCGACGCCCTCTCGGGACGGGAGCGGCGTGCGCGGCCGATGGACCTCGGGCCGGCGCAGGAGCCGCTGATCGAGAACATCGCCGAGCTGCCCGAGGTCACCTGGATCACGCCGCTGCCCACTCCCGACGAGCTCGCGGAGCAGCGCGACACGCTGCGCCTCGCGTTCGTGGCCGCGCTGCAGCACCTGCCGGCGAAGCAACGGGCGGCGCTCATCCTCTGCGAGGTGTTGAAGTGGCAGGCGAGCGAGGCGGCCGAGCTGCTCGAGACGAGCGTCGCCTCGGTCAACAGCGCGCTCCAGCGCGCCCGCGCGACGCTCGCCAGCGCGGACGTCGACGCTCCGGCCGAGCTCGACAAGGAGACCCTCGCGCTGCTCGAACGCTACGTCTCGGCCTTCGAGGCGTACGACATCGACCGGCTCACCGACCTCCTGCACGAGGACGCCGTCCAGTCGATGCCGCCGATCAGTCTCTGGCTCGAGGGACGCGACGACATCTTCACCTGGTGGCTCGGCCCGGGCATCGGCTGCAAGGGCTCGAAGCTCGTGCCGGCCGGCCTCGTCAACGGGATGCCGGCCTGGGGCCAGTACAAGCCGGATCCGGACCGCGGCGGCCGCGCGCCGTGGGCGCTCATCGTCCCGGAGGTGTCAGACGGACGGATCGTCGAGCTGACGTTCTTCCTCGACACCGAGCGCCTGTTCCCGCTCTTCGGCCTCGCCGATCGTCTCGACTAGGCCGCAGAGCTCGATCAGGTCCCACAGCTCTTGCGGCGCGCGAACGAGGCGCGCCCCCGTCCGCAGGCGGAGGCGCGCCAGGAAGTCGACGGTCCGGAGATCGAACGCCGTGTTCAGCTCGACGGCTGGACGACGATGAGCGAGTTGCCGTCGGGGTCGCGGAGCCAGAACATCGGCGGCACGGGCCCGCCCATGCGGCTGATCTCGTCGTCGACGTCGACGCCGGCCTCCTGCAGCGCGGCGTGGGCTCCTTCCACGTCGCTCGTGTCGAGGATGATCCCGGTCTGGCTGCCTCCGGCGGGCTGCCCCTGCGGCGGCGGCGCGAGGGCGATCGTCGTCTCGGCTCCGGAGATGGCGACCTCGACCCAGCGCATGTCGGGGCCCATCGGCTCGTCGACGACCTTCTCGAAACCGAGCTTGCCGACGTAGAAGTCGATCGCCCGGTCGGTGTCGGCCACGGTCACGCAAACCCGGCCGACCTTGCTGATGTTGAGCTTGGACGTCACGGTGGACATCTCTCCTCCTCGTAGCGGGTGTCGCAGCTACGACCTCTCCGCGACGCGAAACTCATCGGTGCGGTTCTCACTTGACTTCCCGGCCCCGGTGTGAAAGGGTGGTCAGCGTCGAAGCCCGGGAACTGCGCAAGCGGTTCGCGGGCTTCGGCATTTCCGGGGTCTTTACCTCCCCGCGGCAAGCTTCTGTAGGACCGCGTCGACGCGCGCGAAGCCGCCCTTCGCCCCCTCTTCGACGCCGTACTGCATCGTCGTGTCGCGCTCCTCGGTCGTGGCGAATCTCATGGTCTGGGTCAGTTTCGTCTGGTCGCCGAGCTCCTCGAACACGAGCGTCTGCAGGTGGTTCTGGAACATCTGCACGAGCTTCTCCGGCGGATCGACCTCGCGGAACTCGCCCTCGACCGCGCCGTGCTCCGTCCGGAAGCGCCACTTGCCGCCCGGACGGACGTCCATCTCCTCGACGACCGTGCTCTCGCCCCACCACTCGGGGATCAGCGCGGGATCCGTCCACACGGAGAAGACGTGGTCGCGCGGTGCGTCGAAGACACGCTCGACCTGGATCTCGAGCTCGTTCGGCTGCGTGACGACGGTCTCGTGCATCGTCAGCTCACCGCCTGCTTCACGAGCTGCGCGATCTTCGCCTCGTCCGCCTTCGTCAGCGTCGTGAGCGCGTAGGCGGTCGGCCACATCGAGCCGTCGTCGAGCTTCGCCTTGTCGTTGAAGCCGAACGTCGCGTACCGGTCCTTGAACTTGCCGGCGTCCCGGAAGAAGCAGACCACCTTGTCGTCCTTCGAGTAGGCAGGCATGCCGTACCAGGTGCGCGGCGTCAGCTCGGGAGCGGCCTTGCGGACGATCGCGTGGATCCGCTCGGCCATCGCCTTGTCGGCGTCCGCCATCTTCGCGATCGCCTCGACCACGGCCTTCTCTCCCTCTGCGTCCTTGAGGGCCGCCTTCGTGGCGGCTTTCTCTTCGGCGGTGAACTTCCTGGCCATCAGGCTCCTTTCGTTCGTTCGACTACCTGGGCAAAGCGGTCGAGCCGCTGTAGCCACGTGCTGATCCCCTCGAAGGCGTAGGGCACGAGCGTGCACCTGCGTACCCGTCCGACCTTCTCGGTCGTGACGAGGTCGGCCTCCTCGAGCAGCCGGATGTGCTTCTTCATCCCGGTCAGCGACATGCCGAAGGGCGCGGCGAGCTCGCTGACCGTCGCGCTGCCCGAGCCGAGCCGTTCGAGGACGGCACGGCGGGTCGGGTCGGCGAGGGCTGCGAAGGCGCGGTCGATGCTCGGGGAATGCTGAACCATTAGGTTCACTATAGCAATCCATCCACACCTCCGTCGCGATGAGTAGAGCGAACGCTCAGCTGAAGGAGGAGAAGGACGTGAAGATCCTGCGCGGCAACTCCAACCGATACCAGGTTCGCCTGTGCGCGGTCGCGCTGCTCGCGGTGCTCGGGCTTGTCGTCGCAGGCGGCTCGTCTGCCTCGCCGGCGAAGAGCGCCGTCGCCGGTGCCCAGCGAACGACGAGCTCGACGGTCGTGAAGGCGCGAAAGATCAAAGGGCTCGGCGTCGTGCTCGTCAACGCGAAGGGCAGGACGCTGTACACCTTCGCGCCGGACAGGCGCCGGCACGTCACGTGCACGGCTCTGTGCGCACGGTACTGGCCGCCGCTGAAGCTGAAGGGGAGCAAGGCGACGGCGGCGAGCCCGGTCAAGGCCAAGCTCCTGGGCTCGGACCCGAACCCGGCGGGCGGCAAGGTCGTGACGTACAGCAAGTGGCCGCTCTACACGTACGCGGGCGACTCGGCCGCGGGCCAGGCCAACGGCCAGAACCTCAGCAACGAAGGCGGCAAGTGGTACGTGATCACCCCCGGCGGCAAGGTGATCAAGCACTCGGCCTAGCCAGGCGCTTCGTTTCCAAGAGAGGGGCGCAGCACTCGATGCAGCGCCCCTCCACGCTCGACGATCCACAGGAGGACGAGGCCGAGATGCCACCGGGGCGGCGAAGGGGACTGGCAGAGGTGAACTGGCGCCAGCTCGAGCTCGAGCAGTGCGGGTTCCCTCGATCGCTCGCCGCGCGCGTCGCGCGAGATCCGCGCTACGACCTCCAGCAGCTGGTCGAGCTGGTGCAGCACGGCTGCTCGCCCGAGCTGGCCGTGCGTATCCTCTCCCCGCTCGAGGCCGACCTCACGAGGCCGTGATCGAGATCGCTCCCGAGCTCCCGTCGATCCGAATGCGCATGCCGTCCTGAATCGCGGCCGTCGCCCCCGTCGCGCCCACGACGGCCGGCAGGCGATACTCCCGAGCGACGACCGCGGCGTGGCTGAGGATCCCACCCGTTTCGGTCACGAGCCCGGCGAGGGACGGAAAGAGCGGCGTCCAGGCAGGGGTCGTGGTCGTGGTGACGAGGATGTCGCCGGTCTGGATCCGGGCGAAGTCGTCCGTGCCGGCGACGACGCGCGCCACGCCCTCCGCGACACCGGGCGAGGCGCCGGACCCGCTGAGCCCGTCGCCTCCTGAGCCGTAGAAGCCCTCGATGATCGAGTCGCGCTCGCGCTCCACTGGTGGGTCGCCGAGGAACGGCCGGACGCCCTCCGCGAGCCCGCGCGCTCGCTCCTCTCGCGCTTGCGCGACGATGGCCCGCGCGTCGAGCGTCTCCTCGAGCGCGCGCCGGAGCTCCTCGCGCTCGAGCATCCAGACGTCGTCGGTCTCGTCGAGAAGGCCTTCGGCGAGGAGCCGGCGGCCGAAGCCGCGCAGCGCGTCGCGGGTCGCGAGCAGGCCGGGATAGTCGATGTCGTAGGTGTGCAGCTCCTTCAGCGCGTACGCCGCACGCAAGGTTTCGTCGCCGCCCGTCGGTGCGGCAGCGCGTGAAGGCCGCTGTGCGGCGTCGAGGGTGAGCCGAACCGCCTCGAGCGTCAGCCACGGCTGCTCGGCCTCGCGCGGCAGCGACAGCTCGTGCCAGCGCGAACGCCCGCCGTAGCGGGCGAGGAACGCGTCGAGCTCGCGCAGGAACCGGCGGCCCGGCTGGGCGTCGCGCAGCCGCTCGAGCGCCGCTGCCGGCGAGAAGTCGCGGATGACGTCGTCGACGTGCTCGCGCCGGGCGGCGTCGGCGAGGTCCCAGACCGCGTCGTCGGCCGGGTTCTCCAGGCCGACGAGCTGGTCCGGGCCGAGGAGCTCCGACGCGGTCAGGGCGGGGATGACGACGAGGAAGTGGATCGTCCACTCCTCCTGGACGAGCTCCCACAGCCGGTCGAGCAGCGGTGTCGCGTCGGGCGGAGTCTCCGGCCGCAGCGACTCGAGCTCGGCGTTGATCGCGAGCACGCGCGGTCGCAGCTCGCGCTCCCAGCGCTCCGGCAGCATGCGCGCGGCGGCCTCGACGACCGCGCGGTCCGCGTCCCATTCGGGCTCCAGCTCGCCCTCGTATGCCCACCCGAGCTCGAGCCTCGTGCGAAAGCCGGCGAAGGGCATGCGCAGCTCGCGTGTCGCGGCGTGCACGCCGAGCCCCATCGCCTCGAACCAGGTCGTCGCCGACAGCGGCGTCATCTGCTCCGGGTAGTGCGACGGATCGGGGAGCCAGGTGCGCGGCTCGTTCATGCGGTGGTGATGGGACGGCACTGCAGGAGCCAGAGCGCGCGGCCGGCGAAGCAGAACTCGACGTCGACCGGTCGTCCGAAGCCGGCCTCGGCCCGTCGCACGAGCTCGGCGACGGCGATTGCCTCGTCGTCGCGGAGCGTGCGGAGGGAGCCGGCGGCGCGTGCCCGCACGCGGCCGTCGAGAACGCGGTAGCGATCGGGAGTCACCTCTCCCGAGACGACCGCCTCGCCGCCGCCGAACGCGCACTCGATCAAGACCTCGTCGGCTCCGCTCACGGGATCGCGCGAGAAGGCGACGCCTGCCCTTGTCGCCTGGATCTGCTGCTGGATCACGACCGCCGCCTCGCTCTCGGCGCCGTAGGCTCGGGCGCGTTCGGTTCCCGCGCGCACATGCTCGACCGCGTCTCCGAGAGTCGCGTGCGTGACTCCCAGCACCGTCTCGAACTGCCCGGCGGCGCTGTGCTCGGTGCCGTCCTCCCCGAGCGCCGACGAGCGCACGGCGAGCGGCTCGCCGAGAGCCGCGATCGCGTCCTCGTTCACCTGCCCGCCGACCGGGACCGCGACGAACGGCGGCACCGGCAGCCCGAGCTCCTGCAGCCGCATGAGTCCCTCTGCCTTGCCGCCGATCACCAGGTGGGAGCCTCGCACCAGCGCTCGAGACGCGCCACCGCCGTCGCCAGCTCGCCCTGGGTCAGCTCGACGGACGATCCGTACCCGACGCCGGTGACAGAGGGTCGCGGCGGGTCGTCGGTGAGGGCGCTGAGGGTGAGCCCGTGCGCGACCACAAGTAGGTGCGATTCCGCTCGCTCGAGCAACGCCCGGTACGCGCGGCCGAAGCGGCGCAGGGTGTCCACGCGGCTCTCGCCGCCGGGCGGAGCCTCGGTGGGGTCGTGCCCCGCGACCCAGGACCGGTACTCCTGCAGCGGCCCGCCCTCGAAGCAGCCGAAACCGATGTCCGCGAGGCCCCAGAGGACCGTTTGCGGCACGTCCCTTCCCTCGAGCACGAGCTCGGCCGTCTCCCGCGCGCGCCGCGCCGGGCTCGTGAGGCAGACGTCGAAGGGGCGCCTGGCCAGAGCGCGTCCGGTCTCGCGCGCCTGGGCGCGGCCCGCGCCGGTGAGCGGCGTGTCGCCGCCTACCACGCCTACCGCGGCTGACTCGCTCTCGCCGTGGCGGACCAGCACGACGTCATCCATCCACGCCCAACAGCCTGGCCGGATTGTCGGCGACGAGCATGCGCACCTCCTGCTCGGGCATCCCCGACTCGACCAGGCGGGCGCAGATCTTGCGGAAGGAGTCGACGGGGTACGGGTTGTTCGCCTGGCCAAGATCGGAGCCGAGGGAGGAGTGCTCCGGCCCGACCCAGCGGATCCAGTCGACGAGTGTGTCGATCTGCCAGTTGTGGAAGCTCGACTCCTCGTCGTACATGCAGAGCGAGTGCTCGATCAGCGCGCCGAGCTCGGCGAGTGTCTTGACCTCGTCCTTGGTCGCCTCGATCACGAAGTTCGGGTGGTTGACGATCATGCGGCGGACGCCGCGCTCTTTCGCCGCCTGGAAGACGGCGATGATCGAGGGCGCGGGCATGTGTCCCGAGGCGAGCACCGCGTCG
>DATEHY010000010.1:0-6778 GCA_035279325.1 Gaiellaceae bacterium | reverse complement strand
GGCGAGCTCCCGCTTCAGGATGCGGCGGCCGCGATGGAGCCGCGACATCACGGTGCCGACCGGGATGTCGAGGATCTGGGCCGCGTCGGCATAGCTGAAGTCGCCGAGGTCGACGAGCACGATCACGTCGCGGAAGTCGTGCGGCACGGCTGAGAGCGCCGTCACGATGTCGTCCTGCGACAAGCGCTCCACGACGCGATCCTCGTCGGAGACGCCGTCGTCGTTCTCCGCGAGCCGGTCGTAGAGGTAATAGTCGTTCGCCTCGAGCGGCTGCATCTGCGGCGCACGCTGCTGCCGCCGCCCGCGGTCGATGTTGAGATTGGTGAGGATCCGCAGGAGCCAGGCGCGCATGTTGGTGCCCGGCTGGAACGAGCGCCAGCTGCGGAACGCCCGCGCGTACGTCTCCTGCATGAGCTCGTCGGCGTCTTCGCGGGACGCCGCGAGGTGGCGCGCGACGCGGTAGACCTGGTCGGAGAGGGCGAGCGCGTCCTCCTCGAACCGGACGCGATCGCGGGCCGCGGTCGCGAGCCGCTGCGCCTCTTCCGCATCGGCCTCCTCCATGCGATCAACCGTACCAGCGGGGGTCACTTTCTCCCGAACGGCGCCGGGCGTGTTGCTATTCCGCCCGGGCGGGTAGGCGGGCGGGCGTGGAAGAGAAACCCGAGACAGAGCAACGGCCGGAAAGCGAGCCCACCTCGCTCGAGGACGGCGAGTCGATGGAGCCCGGCAAGGGGCCGAAGGACTGGCACCCGGAGCTCGAGCAGGGGCACGGGATCCCGACCGACCGCCGGCGCGACGAGGACCGCTAGCTCGGACTAGACCGCGGCGAGCTCCGGGAAGCCGGCCTTCGCCAGCCGCTCGACGATCGCGTCGCGACTCGTCCGCTCGTCGTCCCAGGCGAGGCTCACCTGCCCCATCAGGTTCGCGTTCGCGCCCTCGAGGCCCTCGTGGCCCTCGAGTGCGTGCGCGAGCCGCATCACGCACCGCTCGCAACGGACGCCGGAGACCTGGATCGTCTCGGACTGGGTCGCCACGGGATCAGCCTACCGTCAGGGCTGCGATCTCCCGCACCGCTGCCTCGGGGCCGAGCTCGAGCTGGCGCTCGGCCTCGGGGCCGCCTCCCCTGCGCCCCGCGGCGTCGCGCCGGATCGCGTACTCGGCGCGATCGGCAGGTCCGCCGTCCGCCTCCGCCGCCTCGCGCACGAGCCGCTGCACGGCGGCGGCGAGCCCGGCCGTGCGCTTCAACGACGTGGGCTGGTCGAGCACGCGGATCTCGAGCGTCCCGTACTCCGGCCGTGGCCAGACGTCCCAGTGGCGGCGCGTGCTGTCGCCGCGCGTTGCCGCCTGCCAGTCGTCCCAGTCGCGCAGCACCGGCGGAGGGCCGCCGGTCGGCATCTCGAGGATGATCCGGGAGCGGATCGAGCGCCAGCCGCTCTCCACGCCTTCCCAGTACGGAGAGTTGGCCGAGTCGGCGAGGAGACCCGGCACCGCCGGCAGCACGCCTTCGAACGCCCGCAGGCAGGCGGCGGGGTCGGGCACGGAGACGTGGACGTGAAGCCCGCAGATGTGCTGCCGGTAGAGCTTCGGCCCGAGCTCGGACTTCAGCTTCAGATAGCGCTCGACGGGAACGAGCGGAACCCGCCCACGCGCCGTCGGGTGCGAACCGGTGGCGAGGACGGCGAGTCCATGCGCCGCCGCGCGCTCGGCCACCTCTTCCCGCAGCGCGCGCAGCTCGGCCGCGGCCTCCTCCGGCGTCTCGACCACGGTGGTCGTGATCTCGACGAACGACTCGAACAGCTCGGGCTTGATCCGCTGAGTCACCTCGCCGAACACACGGGAGTAGCCGTCCCGCGCGGGCTCGAGCGTCTCCGCATCGACGAGCATCAGCTCCTCCTCGATCCCGAGCGACCACGGCGGGACCGAGCCGAAGCGGCTCAGATCCATGCCGGCGAGCCCCTACTTGCCGCGGACGCCGTGCACGGGCCGGCCCGCGGCCTCCCACGCGTAGTACGACGCGCTCGGGCCGAAGTCGACCTCGTAGGAGACGATGCGCGGGTTGCGTCCGACCTCCTTCGCGCGCTGCGCGTGGCGGAGGAGGTTCGGGTCATCCTGCTCCTCCCAGACGAGCACGAGGTGGGCGGCGGTCATGAACTCCGCGACGAAGGAGCATCCGGGAGCCGGGCAGGGAAACGGGTCGGTGCTGACGCAGAACCAGCCGACGTGCTCGAAGCCGTCCTCCGTCCAGAGCTCTTCGGCCTCTTCGGGAACCGCATGCTCGACGAGGCCGCCACTCCCGCCGTGGATCTCCCCGCGCTCCACCGCGCAAAGGTAGCGCCACTGTCCAGCCCGTCGCTACTCAACGCAGGAGGATGGCCCAGACGCCGCCGGTGACGGCGGTTCCGACCGCGACCCAGGTCACGTAGTCGCCGACCACGCCGCTGTGGAGGGCATGAAGGAGACGGATCGGCGGTGCGAGGGTCCGCTCGGCCACCAGGGAGAGAGCACGCGGCAACCTGCGGCGGTAGAGGCCGACGAGCGCGAGTCCGACTGCGAGAACGGTCGCGCTCGACCCGTAGAGAATCGACTCGAGGGTCGTGTGGCGGATCGTCACGGACAAGCTGCCGGGCGGACGCATCGCCCGGTCGTGCAGCACCCGCGCCGCGTAGCCGCTCGTGTTGCGGAACCGGTCGGCCGCGTACTCCGCGCGCTGGCCCAGCCCCGGCACGACGCTGACCGCCACGCCGAGGACGACCGCGACGACCGCGACTCCGACGAGGAGCGGCCGCAGCACGTCGCGCTCGAGCGGATCCTCCTCTATCGCCTTCCCGAGCAGCGGGTCGTCCTCCTCGCCCCAGCCGAAGAAGATCCTCGCGCCGGCGCGAAGCAGCGCCGCGCCCGCCAGCGCCGACCCGAGCCACAGCAGTGCGAGCACCCACGGTCGCCCCAGCGCGGTGGCTCCCTCGTCGATGAGCCCGTGCCCGAGGTAGATGCCGACGTACGGTGTCCCGACGAGCCCGATCGTCCCGGCGAACCAGGCGAGACCCGGAACCCAGCAGCCGCGCCCGCGGCCACGGAGGTGCAGCTCGTCGATCAGCCCGTGATCGACGTGGAGGACTCCCGCGACGAAGAAGAGGCCCGCCGTGAGGAGGGCGTGCGCGAGGAACATCAGCTCGGCACCGGCGAGGCCGGACGAGTCGAGCAGCCCGATGCCCGCGAGCATGATCCCGATGTGGCAGACGACCGAATAGGCCAGCATCCGCTTCAAGTGCCGCTGGAGGAACGCCATCGTCCCGGCGAGCACCGCGGTCACCAGACCGAGCCACAACAGCACGTCGCCGACCCCATGCCCGTGCCCGAACGGCACGGCGAAGACCGCCCAGTAGAGGCGGGCAACCCCGATCAGGCCGATGTCGGTCATCACTCCCCCGAGCGCCGCACACACCGGAGCGGGCGCGACCGCGTATGCGTCCGCCGCCCAGAGATGGAACGGAACGACGGCGCCCTTGACGAGGAACCCACAGAAGAGGAGCGTCATCGCCACGATCACGAGACCGCCGGCGCTCCCGTGCGAGAGCGTCCTCCCGATCTGCGCGAGGTTGAGCGCGCCCGTGCGTGCGTAGATCAGCGCGATCCCAATTGCGAACAGATAGCCGCCGAGGCTGTTCGTGATCGCGAAGTTCACCGCTCCCTGCACCGGCCCCAGCCGCTCGACCTGGAACCCGGTCAGCGCATAGGCGGCGACCGCCATCAACTCGAGCCAGACGAAGAGGTTGAAGAGATCCCCCGACATCGCGAAGCCGCACATCGCACCGAGCGCGACGAGCATCAGCGCGTCGAAGAGACGTGCCGCTTCGCGCAGGAACGTCAAGGAGTAGAGCAGCGCCAGGGTCACCACGATCCCGATCACGGCGCACATCCCGGCGGCGAGAGGGCCGACCGCGAAATCGATCCCGAGCGCGACTCCGTGCCTCGGCTGCCAACCGCCGAACCAGTGCACGACCTCGTGGCCCTCCGCGTGCCAGAGCAGCACGAACGCGAGCGCCGTGGTCGCGGCCGAGGCGGCGACGACGATCGCGTCCTGCACCGGCGCGGGTGTGACATGGTCGAGACCCGCCGTCCCGGCGGCGGCGAGGAGCGGGATCGCGACGAGGAGCGGCGGGAGCCAGCTCATCCCTTGACGTCCGCGAGGCCGTCGGGATCGACCGTTTTGGAGAGCCGATGCGCGTCGAGGGCCAGCGCGAGGATGAGCGCGATCACCGCGACGCTGACGACGACGTCGGTGAGCGTGAGCGCCTGCACCACCGGGTCGACGGCGGGAGTGCCGAGTTTCGTCCCGACGAAGATCGGGGCCACTCCGTGCTTGACGTAGCCGATCGAGAGCAGCAGCACGTAGCTCGACGACTGGGTCACGGTCAGGCACACGGCGAGATGGATGAGGTTCTTGCTGGTGGCGATGCCTGCGATCCCGACGAGGCAGATCCACGCGGCCACGGCATACGGGAGGTAGCTCACGAGCCCGAGTCCTCCGGTGCCAGAGGGACGACGTACGTTTCGAGGAATTCGGCGAAGAGGAGCAGCATCGCGCAAGTGACCGCGATCGCCGACGTCCAGTTGAGCACAGGGATGCTCCCGCCCGAGAGAAGCTTGCCGGCCACACCGGGGCCGAAGAGGTTCGTCAGGAACGCGCTGCCGGACGCGAGCGCCGCGAGCCCGATGATCACGTAGCCGCCCGCGCCGAGGCTCTCCAGCGGATCGAGGAGGCGCTCGCTGCGGAACGGCCGGTAGTCGCGGTGGTTGCCGGCCAGATAGAGGAGCAGAATCGCGCCGGCCAGGACGACGCCTCCCTGGAAGCCGCCGCCCGGCGTGACATAACCGAAGGCGACGAGCCAGAGCCCGACCAGGATGCCGCCTCCCACCATCAGGACGCCGATCAGCCGGACCGCGTCGCTCCCGAATCGCCTCGTGCGCTGCTCCGCGCGCTGTCCCGCGGTCTCGTCTCGAAGCAGGAGCGTGACGCCGACGACTGCCGCGTAGAGGATGAACTCCTCTCCCATCGTGTCCACACCCCGGACGTCGAAGGTCGTGCCCATCACCACGTTCGTCGTGTGACGCAGCGGGACGACGAGCCTGTTCAGCACGAACCCGTACGGGCCGCGATAGTCGCCGAACGCGGGCAGCCCGGCGATCGCCCAGCCGAACAGCGCTCCGAGCCCGAGCAGCGCCGGGCCGAGGATCGCCATCCGGAGCCGTCGACTCATCGATCCTCCTCGTCACTCGTCCGCTCGTGGCCGCGGACGCGGGCGATCGCCGCGAGGATCACGAGTGGATAGCCGATTCCCGACACGACGAGCATCGACAGTGCTGGATCGGGTGCCTCGAGCACGACGAAGAGGCAGACGAGCGAGACGCCGTAGATCCCGTTCACGATCGCTTGCCGGAGGGGGTCGCGCGTGAGCACGACGAGCGGAGCACCGAGTGCGACGAGTCCGAACGCGACCGCCTGCAGCGGAACGAGGGTCGCGAGCAGCATCACGTCTCTCCCGGTTCGTCGACCCGGCGGGCCGCCCGCGCCGTCGCGATGACCAGTGCCGGATTGAGGAGGAAGAGGAGGAAGACCGCCGCGAGCGCCTCGAGCCCGCCGGCCGACATGTGCTCGCGCACGAGCACCGCCGCGAGGACGAGGAACGCCGGCACGCTCGTCGCGGCGGCTGAGTAGTGGAGCCGGTCGAACGTGGTGCGCATGACCAGCACGCCGGCAACACAGAGAAGCTCCCCGGCGACTCCGAGGCCGAGCAGGACGTCGACGGCGAGGTCCGACGCGTGCATCAGGTCCAGCGACCCAGGAACCGAGCGAACACGAGACCGCCGATCCAGGAGACCACCGCGGCGGTGATCGCGAGGACGAACAGGATCGACTCCCCCAGTCCGGCGGAGAGGCACAGGAGGACGAGCACGACCACGGCTCCGGCCGCCTCGAGCGCGACGAGCCCGTCGATCGGGCGGCGGAGCGATGCCATCGCGAGGAGCGGCGCGAGCGCGACGAGCAGCACCGTGGCCGCGATGAGGAACGCGTTCATGCGGGGCTTTCCGACTCCCGATGGGGAACGAGATCATGGAGCAGGACGAGTCGCGTCTCGGGGTCGATGTCGATCACGTAGGCGTTCGGGCTGAACGTGGCGGCAAAGGCGGTCCACGCGCGGGGACCGGTCCCGCGAGCCGCCCGCGTCCCTCGCTCGAGTTCACGCGAGATCAGCGCCCCCTGGACGATCTTGCGCCGGACAAGGCTGAGCAAGAGGGCCCAGACGACGATGCCGAAGTCGACGACGACCATGAAGAGCACATTGGGGACGTCTCCGAGAGCGCGGCTCGGCAGGCGCGCCGAGAAGCCGGTGCGCGCGCGGGCGAACTCCGCGAGGGTTGCCGAGATCGTCGCGGCGCCGGCGGCGGCCACCCACTCCTGCCGGTCCCATTCGCCGACCAGGAGCAGCCAGAGCCAGAACAGAGCGAGCCACCACGCGAGCCAGGCGACGACATGCTTCACGCGGCGCTGTATCCCCGCGAGGCGACAGCTCGAATCGCACTGCACAGAAAACGAGGGCCCGTCCGGCGACGGGCCCTCGTCTCTCGGGCGAGGTGGTGCAGCTTGTTGCTACTGGCCCTGCTTGATGCCGGGCTCCGCCCACGGGAGCTCGACGGCCTCGAGAGGCTGCCGGCCCGGGATGTTCCGGTCCTTCTTGTAGTGACCGGTGGGCAGGATCGTCCGCTTCGTCATCGCCGT
>DATEHY010000009.1:0-11534 GCA_035279325.1 Gaiellaceae bacterium | reverse complement strand
GCTGGCCTCGTTCTTGAAGCCGAGCGAGGTCTGGATGTGCGGCAGGGCGACGTTCACGATCGTCGCGTCGAGGACGACCATGAACTGCGCGAGGCAGATGATGACGAGTACGACCCAGGGATTCGTGGAATGGCGGCTCATGCAACTCCTTGTTCGTAAGCGGACTGGCCAGTCCGTTTCAGGCTAGCAGCGGTCGGTCTCCCTATGCCACCTAGACTGGAACGCGGACATGAACTCATCGCTTCCCGTCGCCGACCGTCCCCGCAGGCCCGAGTGGATGAAGGTGCGCGCGCCGTCGAAGGACGGCTCGTACTTCGACGTGCAGAAGCTCGTGCACGGGCTCTCGCTGCACACGATCTGCGAGGAGGCGCGCTGCCCGAACATCTCCGAGTGCTGGGGCCGCGGCACCGCGACCTTCCAGATCCTCGGCGACACCTGCACCCGCGCCTGCCGCTACTGCTACGTCCACTCGGGCAAGCCCGAGGCCCCGCCGGACCCGCTCGAGCCGCTGCGGCTCGCGCAGGCGGCCGCGCAGATGCAGCTCAAGCACGTCGTCGTCACGTCGGTCGACCGGGACGACGTCCCCGACCGCGGCGCGGCGCACTACGCCGCGACGATCCGGGCGCTCAAGGCGAAGCTGCCCGAGGCGTCGGTGGAGGTGCTCACGCCCGACTTCCTCGGCGTCGAGGAGGAGGCGCTCCGGACCGTCCTCGCCGCGCGGCCCGAGGTCTTCAACCACAACATCGAGACGGTCCGGCGCCTGCACGCGCGGATGCGTGGCGCGAAAGCGAGCTACGACGGCGCGCTGTGGCTCCTCCGCCGGGCGAAGGAGATCGCGGGCTATCCGGTGCTGACGAAGTCCGGGATCATCGTAGGCCTCGGCGAGACGAACGACGAGGTCGTCGAGACGATGCGCGACCTGCGCGCGAACGGGGTGGACGTCGTCACGATCGGCCAGTACCTCCAGCCGAGTGCGAAGCACGCACCGATCGACCGCTGGGTGCATCCCGACGAGTTCCGCTGGTTCCGCGAGCAGGGGGAGGCGCTCGGCTTCGGCTCGGTCTTTTCCGGTCCGCTCGTCCGCTCGAGCTACCGCGCCGAGGAGCAGAAGCACGCGGCCTCGACGGGCCGCGGCGCAGTCGCCTACTAATAGCGCGCCGTCGAGCCGTTAGCCCAGCGGTAAGTCCGGGTACGCTCGCTGTATGCGCAGAGGGCTGGTCTGTGCTGCCGTGATGGTCGTGGCCTTGCTGGTCTCCGTGCCCCTCGGCACGGCCTCGGGCCCACCGGTCGGAGGACAGTCGATGCGACTGGAGGCCTCGCCGCAGGTCGCGCAGGCGCACCGCGTTCGGCTCACGATCACGCTCACCTACGACATGCAGTGCGGCTTTCCGGGCGCCGGGCCGCTCGTCGTCACCTTTCCTTCGGCCATGAAGCTGCCGAAGCATTTCGCGGCCGGCTCGGTCAAGCTGTCCGGCAAGGCGATCGCCGCTGCGGTCAAGGGCCGGCGCGTCACCGTCATGGTCCCGCCACACAGCGGCGTGCTCTGCGGCACGATCGGGCCGGGAAGGGTGACGCTCACGTTCACGCGCGCCGCGAGGCTCGCGAACCCGGCGCACGCGGGTTCCTACCCCTTCGCGGCGGCGCACGCGAACCACACGTTCAGAGCGAAGCTCGTCGTCGAGCCCGCGGCTTAGAACTAGCCGTTCGGCTTCGCCATCTTGCGGTAGTCGAGCGCCTCGTCGAGCACGGACTCCTCGACGCCCTTCTCCCGCGCGACCTCGCGGAGCGAGCGGCCCGAGGCGGCGGCCTCCTTGACGATCTCGGTCGCGCGGTCGTAGCCGATGTACGGGTTCAGCGCCGTCGCGGCGGAGAGCGTCAGCTCGGCGTAGTGCTCGCAGTTGTCACGGTTCGCCTCGATCCCGTCGACGCACTTCTCGGCGAAGAGCCGGGACGCGCTCGCGAGCAGCTTCACCGAATCGAGGATGTTGCGGGCGAGCAGCGGGACGAAGACATTGAGCTCGAAGTGACCCTGCATGCCGCCGATCGCGATGGCGGCGTCGTTCCCGATCACCTGCGCCGCGACCTGCGTCACGACCTCCGGCATCACGGGGTTCACCTTGCCGGGCATGATCGAGCTGCCCTTCTGCAGCTCCGGCAGCGCGATCTCGGCGAGGCCCGCGCGGGGGCCGGAGCCGAGGAAGCGGATGTCGTTCGCGACCTTCGTGAGCGAGACGGCGACCGTCTTCAGCGCGCCCGACGTCTCGACGATGCCGTCGCGGGCCGCCTGCGCCTCGAAGGGGTCGGCCGGAGGCGAGATCTCGAGGCCGGTCTCGCGCGCCAGGACGTCGCGGACGCGCGCCGCGAACTCGGGATGCGTGTTGAGGCCGGTCCCGGTCGCGGTGCCGCCGAGTGGGATCTGTCCGAGCCGCGGCAGCGAGGCGCGGACGCGCTCGATTCCCTGGCGCACCTGGGCGGCGTACCCCGCGAACTCCTGGCCGAGCGTGACCGGAACGGCGTCCATCCAGTGCGTCCGGCCGGACTTGACGACGTCGTCGAACTCCCGCGCCTTCGCCTCGAGCGAGGATGCGAGGCGCTCCAGCGCCGGCAGCAGGTCGTTCGTGATCTCGTCGAGCGCCGCGAGATGGACGGCCGAGGGGAAGACGTCGTTCGACGACTGGCCCATGTTCACGTCGTCGTTCGCGTGGACATCCTCGCCCGCGAGGGTGGCGATCACCTCGTTCGCGTTCATGTTCGACGAGGTCCCCGAGCCGGTCTGGAAGACGTCGATCGGGAACTGGTCGTCGAGCTCGCCGTCGGCGATCCGCGCCGCGGCGGCCGAGATCCGCTCCGCCTTGTCGGCGTCGAGCAGGCCGAGCTCGGCGTTGACGCGGGCCGCGGCGCCCTTGATCCGGCCGAGCCAGCGCGCGACGGCCGCCGGGATCGGCTCCCCCGAGACGGGGAAGTTCGTCACGGCCTTGGTCGTCTCGCCTCCCCAGAGCTCCTGCCGTACCTCGGTCTTCGCCATCGATCCGAGTGTAGGGAAGTGCGGACGGCTGTCGCCGCCGGAAGCTACGCGGCGGAGGAGACCCGGCGCGCGGGGCGCCGCGGCTCACGCGGCGAGCGGGTCGCGGTCTCCTTCACCTCGAGCACGGGAGCCCAGCCGAGATACCCGCACTCCGGACACTCGGGGGACTCGAAGTGCTGGAAGCGGTCGCGGTGCGCGACGCGGGTCGTGCCGCACTGGAGGCATTCCACGACGAGGGGGTCCACATCAGGTCCATCGGCGCCGCGCCGTGTGCGCGGCTCCCCTGTTCGGGGGACGGAGGACGGCCGCGCCCCGAAAGGCGCGGCCGTCTCCACACAGAGCTAGCCGGTGGCGGTCAGCCAGCCGGCGTTCGGGCTGCCGAGGCCCGTCACGTCGTCCCAACCGGGATCGACCGTGAGGCTCGAGTCCTGGTCGAACGTCCGGACGGAGTAGAGGAGCCCGCCCGACGCGTCGACGCCGTTGGCGTAGTCGACGCGAATGTTCCCGGCGTCCGGCCCCGGGCCGGTGACGTCCGTGAACGCGCCCCGGTTCGTGTAGATGGTCGGATTGAGCAGGCCCACTCCGCCTCCGGCGTGCTGGAACGCCAGCGCGGTCATGCCTGCGAACAGCGGCGAAGCGAGGCTGGTGCCGCCGATCCGGTACTGGTCGTAATAGACGCCGTCGGGGAAGGTCTGCGTCTCGCCGACGAGCATTCCCGTCGTCGGGTCCGCATCCATCGCGACGTCCGGCACGCCGCGTGCGCCCGCCGGCGTGATGCCGGCCTGGTACGACGGCTGCGGGAAGATCAGCGACTCGCCGCCGCCGGAGCCGTACAGGAAGCCGATCGGGTTCCACGTGCCGTCGGACGAGAGCGTGTACTTCTCGGTGCCCCAGCCCGTCTCCCAGCTCAACGCGCCCGACGAGCCGATCGCCGTGCTCGTGCCGCCGACCGCGGTGACATAGGGGTCCGACGTCGGATAGTCGGGCTGCAGGGTTCCCGTGTTGGCGACCTCGTCGCCGTTGTCGCCGGAGGAGAACATGTACGAGATTCCCTCCGACGCGCCCTGCAGGAAGGCCTGCTCGTACGCGAGGATCGTGCTCTGCTTCTCGCCCACCTCGAGGCCGCCCCAGGAGTTGGTGACGATCTGCGCCGCGTCCTCGTCGTTGATCCTCGCGAACGTGGCGAGGAAGTCCGAGTCGTAGCAGCTCGCGGAGGCGTAGTAGCGGATCTTCGCTCCCTGGGCCATCGCGTGGACGGCCTCGACGTCGAGCGTCTCCTCGCCGTACCAGCCGCTCTCGCCGCACTGCCGCTGGCCGTTGTTCACTCGCGTGAAGGTCTGGGGCAGCGACTGGCTGAACTGGCCCGGAGCGTAGGCACGGTCGCCGTTGCGGGCGGCGTAGGTCGCTGCGTCCGAGGCGATGGTCGGCGACGCGTAGGCGTCGGTGATCGCCACCGTCACGCCGCTCCCGTCCAGCGTCGTCGATCCTTCGTACGCCGAGCGGAACTGCGTGCCCGTGTAGCCGCACACCGCGTACGGCAGCGTCTTCCCGTCGAACTGCGGCAAGCTCGTCGCGAGCTTCTCGCCGTAGTACGCCGAGCACGGCCGCGCGTTCCGGAAGCCGGCCTCGGGCGGTGCCGGCTTCTGCGACGCCGGCTTGACGATCATCGGCGTCGTGTCGACGCCCGAGACCGCGAGCACGGACGACGCGACGGCGGACGGCGCGCTGAGCGCACTCGTCGGGGCCTGCACCGAGAGGCCGTCGTGCTTGTACTTGTCGATCGAGACGCCGAACGCGGCTTCGGCCTGAGCGACGTTCCCGCTCACATCGAGCCAGCGGTTGTGCGCCTCGACGCCCGTGACGTGGAGACCTGCTCCCGTCAGCCACGACTCCACGGCCGACACCGTCGAGCTCGTGGTGCCGAAGCGCTGGAAGTACTGGCTCGGCTTGAGGAAGTGGCGGTACTGCGCGTTGCCCGGAGTCGAGACGGCCAGGGCGAACTGCTGCAGCTTGGCCATGCCGCCGTTCGGCGTGAGGTAGATCCGTGCGTCGACCGATGCACCCGGCGCGGCGGGCCCCTGGTTCGTCGCGTGATCGAGCCACCCCGGCCGTGAGTTTGCGATCGCCTGACGCCCCGAAGCCGCGTGGGCGGAGCCCAGCGAGCCCGTGGCACCTGCGACGATCGCCGCGGCGCCGATCACCAGAACGGCGACGCGCGAGCGTGTGAGCCTGAGTCTCAAGGTAAATCCCCCTTCTCCCCGCAGTTTGTAAAGCGGACGCAGTCTAGGCCGGTCCGGGACGTGCGTAAAGGTCCGGCTTACCAGGCCCTTACGATCGGCTCGCGACGCGCTCGGCCGCGGCGAGCAACTCGTCCCAGGTGCAGAGCTTGACCCGCGGCCGGCCGGACCTCTCGCCGGCGGCTCGCTCGACCTCGTCGATCGCCGACCAGCCCGCGTACTCCACGAACGGGATCCCGCGCTCGGCGAGCAGCGCGTCGACGGCGCCGGCGCTCGTGTCCGGCTTCGGCGTCACACGTCCGGCGGCGACGTCCTCGAGCAGGAGATCCACGGTCTCGGCCGCGTCCTTTTTGTTCGTGCCGATGACGCCGGTCGGACCGCGCTTGATCCAGCCGGCGCAGTAGACGCCGGGCTCCACGCGACCGCCCTCGTTCGGGATCGTCCCACTGGCCGGGTCGAAGACGACCTCGGGCAGCTCGACGCCGCGATAGCCGACGCTGCGGAAGACGAGGCCGCACGGCAGCGTCTCGCGCTCCTCGGTCGGCACGGCGCGCTCGTTCTCGTCGAGCCTGTTCCGGACGAGCTCGATCGCCTCCACACGCTCCTCGCCGAGGATCGCGACGGGCGAGTGGAAGAAGCGGAAGACGACCCGCCGCGGCTTGCCCTCGGGCTCGTGGGCCGCGAGCTCGCGCAGGACGGCCAGGTTGCGCTCGGCCATCGTCGACTTCGGCTCGACCCCCTCGAGGTCGGCCGGATCGACCACCGCGTCGGCGCCCGCGAGCTCTCCCATCTCCTGCAGCTCGGGCGTGGTGAAGGCCGCCTGCGCCGGCCCGCGCCGGCCGACGAGGACGATCTCGCGGATCCGGGAGCTCTCGATGGCGGCGATCGAGAGGTCGGTCGCGTCGGTCGGTGCAAGCTCCTCGTGCGTGAGCGCGAGCATCCGCGCCACGTCGAGCGCCACGTTCCCGTTCCCGATCACCACCGCCCGCTCGACGTCGAGCCCGAACTCGAGCTGCTGGTAGTCGGGATGGCCGTTGTACCAGGCGACGAACTCGGTGGCCGCCCACGAGCCGGGCAGGTCCTCGCCCGGGATGCCGAGCCGGCGGTCGGTCTGCGCGCCGACGGCGTAGACGACGGCGTCGTAGAGGCGCACGAGATCGGAGTGATGGAGGTCGCGGCCGACCTCGACGTTGCCGAGGAAGCGAAAACCGGGCTGCTCGGCGATCCGCTCGAACGCGCGGGAGACGGTCTTCAGCTTCGGGTGGTCCGGGGCGACGCCGAGGCGAACGAGCCCCCACGGGGTCGGCAGGCGCTCGATCACGTCGACCTCGACCGGCGGATCTGCGGACAGCAATGCGCCGGCGGCGTAGAAACCCGCGGGGCCGGATCCGACTACGGCAACGCGCATGACGCGCCGACTCTAGTCGTCTGTCAGTGCGAGCAGCCGGAGCCGCAGCCGGCGGCATCCTCGGGCGATTCGCCCTCGGCGACCTGGAACGAGTGGCCGCAGCCGCACGAGGCGACGGCGTTCGGGTTCTCGATCTTGAACCCGGACTCCTGGATCGTCTCGAGGTAGTCGACCTGCGCGCCCATCAGGTAGGGGGCGCTGAAGGGATCGACGACGACCTTGACGCCCTCGCAGTCGAACTCGTGGTCGCCCTCCTGGGCGCCGCGGTCGAAGCCGAGGCCGTACTGGAAGCCCGAGCACCCGCCGCCCTCGATCGCGACGCGCAGGACCGAGACGTCGTCCTCGGTCGCCATCAGGTCGCGGATCTTCGCCGCCGCCGCAGGCGTCAGCGAGACGATGCTCTCGGCGCGCTCCTGGATCTCCATCCGTGTCTCATCGTAGCAACGTGGTTCCCGCTCACCCGGTCGCGGCCGAGTGCCGCGGCCTCGACTTTGTAACAGCCGCTGCACCCACGGTTACGGGGATTCGGTACCGGCAAGTGCACCCGCGCGACATTGATAACGTCAGCCGTTCGGTGAGTGCTTCGGGCTGCGCGAACGGGTAAGGGGAGACGCGCGAAACATGCTCCACAGCTGGTTGCCATTCCTCATCTACGGAATCCTCGCGCTCGTCATCCCGGGCTCGATGATGGTGATGTCCTTCAAGTTCTCGCAGCGCCCGGCGCGCCGCACCCGCGCGCGCGCCGTGCCGTTCGAGTCGGGCGTCTCGACGGGCCCGCTGCCGCGCCAGCGCTTCAGCGTGAGCTTCTACCTGATCGCGATGCTCTTCATCGTGTTCGACATCGAGATCGTCTTCCTCTACCCGCTGGCCGTGCAGCTCCACGCACTCGGCTGGTTCGGGTTCGTGGAGCTCGCCACGTTCGTCCTCGTCCTCCTCGTCGCCTACGTCTACATCTGGCGGAAGGGAGCCCTCAACTGGTGACGCGCGGTGGCTGACGAGAACCCGACGCGCCTGCGCGACTACGGCCTGCAGTCGGAGCGGCTCCTGTGGCCGACGAAGGGGCCGTCGCGCTTCGAGGAGGAGCTCGGCGTCGAGGAGATGGAGCGCGCGCTCGGGATCACGACGCTCGAGAAGGCCGTGCGTTGGGCGCAGACGAAGTCGATGTGGCCGGACACGTTCGGGCTCGCGTGCTGCGCGATCGAGATGATGTCGATCGTGTCGGCGCGGTACGACATCGCGCGCTTCGGGATGGAGGCTTTCCGCTCGTCGCCCCGCCAGGCCGACCTGTTGATCGTCTCGGGCCGCGTCGCGCACAAGATGGCCGAGCCGCTGCGCCAGATCTACGACCAGATGCTCGAGCCGAAGTGGGTGATCGCGATGGGCGTCTGCGCCAGCTCGGGCGGGATGTTCAACAACTACACGATCCTGCAGGGCGTCGACCGCATCGTCCCGGTCGACATCTACGTCCCCTTCTGCCCGCCGCGCCCGGAGGCGCTGATGGAGGGGATCATCCGCCTGCACGAGGCGCACCTCGCCGGCGTGCCGCCCGCGTACGAGCGGGTCGGGGTCGCAACGTGACGGACTGGACTCGGCTCCCCGGGTACGTCTCCCACCGCGACGGGCCGGAGATGCCGACGGTGACGGTCGAGACGCAGCGGATCCGCGAGGCGTGCGAGCATGCGCGCGACGAGCTCCGGTTCGACATGTGCGTCGACGTCGTCGCCACCGACTACCTCGGCTGGGGCGGCAAGGGCGTCTCCGGCTACATCGGCACCGCGAGCGGGCGCGACCTCATGCATCCGATGACGCAGGGGCTCCAGGTGCTGCCGGAGCTCAAGCCGAAGCGGTTCTCGATCAGCTACCACCTGCTCGCGTTGCGCCAGGGCGCGCCTCGCGCACGGCTCCAGTGCTGGGCCGACGAGGGCGAGCACGTGCCGAGCGTCGTCTCGATCTGGCCCACGTGCGACTGGCACGAGCGGGAGCAGTACGACCTGATGGGGATCGTCTTCGAGGGCCATCCGAACCTCGAGCGGCTACTCATGCCCGAGGACTGGGAGGGCCACCCTCTGCGCAAGGACTATCCGATCGGCGGCGAGCCCGTCCGCTTCAGCGACGAGCAATGAGCACCACCGTCACGCCTCTCACCACCAGCCGGCGCTGGCCGGTCGTCGCCGACGGGCAGTACGAGGGCTCGCGGATCCCGGCGCGCGTGCCGACCATTCTCGACGTCCCCGCGGAGCTGCGCGAGAGCCCGGACGTCCTCCAGGTCAACTTCGGCCCGAACCATCCGTCGACCCACGGCGTCCTCCGGCTCATCGTCGACCTGCACGGCGAGGAGGTCGTGGGCGTCGAGGCCGTGGTCGGCTACCTCCACACCGGCTTCGAGAAGTCGATGGAGTCGAAGACGTGGTGGAAGGGGATCACCTTCCCCGAGCGCATCGACTACGTCGGCTACCAGAACAACGAGCTCGTCTTCGTGCTCGCGCTGGAGCAGATGCTCGAGCTCGAGGTGCCGACGAAGGCGAAGTGGATGCGGATGCTCCTCTGCGAGCTCAACCGCATTCACTCGCATCTCGTCTACCTCGGCACGTCGGCGCTCGAGCTGGGAGCGATCTCGATGTTCTGGTACTGCTTCCGCGAGCGGGAGACGATCCTCGACCTGTTCGAGCTCGTCACGGGGCAGCGGATGCACACCCGCTACTTCCAGGTCGGCGGGCTCGCCGAGGACATCCCGCAGGGCTTCTACCCCGAGTGCCGCAAGCTCGTCGAGTGGATGCCGCGCGCGCTCGAGGACTACAAGGGCATTCTCGACCAGAACGGGATCTGGCTCGAGCGGACCGTCGGGATCGGAGCCCTTTCGGCCCGGGACGCGATCGCGCTCGGGCAGACCGGCCCGAACCTGCGCGCCTCGGGCGTCGACTGGGATCTGCGGCGCGACCAGCCGTACCTCCACTACGACCAGGTCGACTTCCGGGTGCCCGTCTATCCGAACGGCGACGTCTACGACCGCTACCGCGTGCGGATGGACGAGATGGCCGAGTCGAACCGGATCGTGCGGCAGTGCCTCGACAAGCTCGAGCGAATGGAGGGCATGCCCTGGATCGCGGACGATCGCAAGGTCGTGCTGCCGCCGCGCGAGGAGCTCCACACCTCGATGGAGTCGCTGATCCACCACTTCAAGATCGTCACCGAGGGCTTCCGCGTTCCCGAGGGCGAGATCTACGTCGCGATCGAGTCGCCGCGCGGCGAGTCGGGCTGCTATCTCGTCTCGGACGGCGGGCCGAAGCCGTGGCGCGTCCACTTCCGCGCTCCCTCCTTCGTCGCGCTCGAGGCCACGGCGACGTGCCTCGAGAACGCGCTCGTCGCCGACCTGATCGCGGTGGTGGGCTCACTCGACGCCGTGATGGGGGACACCGACCGGTGACGAAGCTCTACGACGAGATCCAGGAGGTGCGGGCGCGCTATCCCGAGGGGTCGCGCTCGGCCGTGCTGCCGGCGCTGCGGCTCGCGCAAGAACGCGACGGCTGGCTGTCGCGCGCCGCGCTCGAGGAGGTCGCGGACGCGCTCGAGGTTACGCCGGCCTTCTGCTACTCGATCGCGACCTTCTACGACATGCTCCACCTGGAGCCCGTCGGGAAGCACACGATCGACGTCTGCACGAACCTCCCGTGCGCGCTCTGCGGGGCGCAGGACGTGGTCGAGGCGTTCGAGTCCGAGCTCGGGATCCGCGCCGGCGAGACGACGCCCGACGGCGAGATCACGCTGCGCGCGGTCGAATGCCTCGGCGGCTGCGGCTACGCGACGGTGGTCGCGGTCGACGACCGCTACCGCCAGCACGTCCGGGCCGAGACCGTCGCCGAGATCGTGGAGGACGTTCGTGGCTGACCAACACAAGGTCCTCCTCGCCGGGGCCGACGAGCGCGACCTGACGCAGCTCGCCGAATACCAGGCGATCGGCGGCTATCGCGGGGTCGCGAAAGCCCGTGCCATGACCTCCGACGAGCTGATCGACGAGCTCCAGAAGGCGAACCTGCGCGGCCGCGGCGGCGCGGGCTTCCCCATGGGACGCAAGGCTTCCCTCATCGACCGCAAGAGCCCGAAGCCGAAGTACCTCGTCGTCAACGCCGACGAGTCGGAGCCGGGCGCCTTCAAGGATCGCGAGGTGATGGCCCGCGTGCCGCACCGGCTGATCGAGGGCTGCCTCATCGCGGCGCACGCGATCGAGTCGACCGACGTCTTCATCTACATCCGCGGCGAATACCTCGCCGAGTACGAGATCCTCGCCGCCGCCGTCGAGCAGGCGCGCGAGGCCGGGATCTTCGGCGACGTCCGGATCACGGTGCACCGCGGCGCCGGTGCCTACATCTGCGGCGAGGAGACCGCGCTGCTCGAGTCGCTCGAGGGCAAGCGCGGCCAGCCGAGGCCGCGGCCGCCGTTCCCGCCGATTCAGGGCCTCTATGCGGCGCCGACGCAGATCAACAACGTCTGCACGATCGCGACCGTCCCGGTGATCCTCGAAGAGGGAGCCGAGGCGTTCGCGCAGACCGGCGTGCCGAGCTCGCCCGGCACCGCGATCTTCTCCGTCTCGGGCAACGTCGTGCGACCCGGCAACTACGAGCTCGACCTGGGCACGCCGATGCGCGAGCTCATCTACGAGCACGCGGGGGGAATCGCCGACGGCCGCGAGCTGAAGGCCGTGATCCCGGGCGGCTCGTCGGTGCCCGCTCTGACGCCGGATCAGATCGACGTGCCGCTGGACTACGACTCGCTCGGCGCGATCGGGACGTTCTTCGGCGCCGCCTCGCTGATCGTCGTCGACGACCGCTGCTGCATGGTGCAGCTCGCCATCCGCTCGACGAAGTTC
>DATEHY010000008.1:0-14169 GCA_035279325.1 Gaiellaceae bacterium | reverse complement strand
GACCTGCGCCCGCACTTCCTCCACCGTGATGTCGAGAGACTCGAGTACCCGCGCCGCGAGGCCCTCTTCCTCGCGGAGCAGCCCGAGCAGGATGTGCTCGGTGCCGATGTAGTTGTGCTTGAGCGCCCGCGCCTCGTCCTGCGCGAGGACGACGACCTGGCGAGCCCGTTCGGTGAAGCGTTCGAACAAGTCCCTCGACTCTCCTTTCCCCATGTATACAACCGCAGTCAGCCGGTCGAAGGTGCGCCCATCGTAGCCGACCTCTCCGGCTGTACCGAGCGCCCGAAAGTGCGTTTGCAGACCCTCATCGGCTCGGTATACGGGTGACATGAGGATCGCGCAGATCACGCTCGCGAGCGCGGATCCGGCCGACCAGGCGGAGTTCTGGGGCGAGCGGCTCGGCCTGTCGGCACGGGACGCCGGCTCGGGCGTCGAGGTGAGCCTGCGCCGCTCCACGATTCGCTTCGAGCCGGCCGAGCACGGCGTCGACGCGCGGTACCACTTCGCGATCAACGTCCCTCCCGGCTCGATCGAGGCCGCGGCTACATGGCTCGGCGAGCGCCAGGAGCTCCTCGAGTTCCACGGCGACCCCGACGTCGAGGAAGGCGCGACCGTCGTCCACACCGACCGCGGCGCCGCTTGTCTCTACTTCCTCGACGCAGGCGGCAACGTCGTCGAGCTGATCTCGAACCCGCACCTCGACGACGAGGCCGATGCTTCCTTCGGCCCGGAGTCGCTCCTCGAGATCGCCGAGATCGGCGTCGCGACGGAGGACACGGCTGCGACGCGGGCCGCCGTCCAGGAAGCCTTCGGAGCCGACGTGCTCTGGGGTCGGCTGCTGACCGCGATCGGCGACGACCACGGCGTCGTGATCGTGGCTCCGGCCGGGCGCGGCTGGATCCCGGTCGGCCTTCCCGCCCGGCCGCTGCCGACGACGATCGTCGCCGAGGGACCGCGGCCGGCGGAGGTCACGCTGCCCGAAGGGCCGTATGTCCTGCGCGCTGTCTAGCTCGTCTTGGTGCGGAGCGCCGGAAACAAGATCGCGTCCCGGATCGACTCGCGCCCCGTGAGCAGCATGGCGAGGCGGTCGATGCCCAGGCCGAGCCCACCGGTCGGTGCCATCCCGTAGGAGAGAGCCTCGACGTAGTCCCAGTCGGGCTCCTCGGCCTCGGCGTCGCCGGCGGCGCGCTGGGCGACCAGAGTCGCGAACCGGCTCTGTTGGTCTTCGGAGTCGTTGATCTCGGTAAAGGCGTTCCCGAGCTCCATGCCTCCCGCGAAGTACTCGAAGCGCTCGACGAGAGCCGGGTCGTGATCGGTCTGACGCGCGAACGGCGACAGCTCGATCGGATAGTCGTAGAGGATCGTCGGCTGAATCAACGTGGGCTCCACGAAATGCGAGTGCGCGTGGTCGATCAGCTTCGCCCAGGTCGGATCCCTGGAAACATCGACTCCGCGCTGCTTCAAACCCTCCCGAAGCTCGTGCTCGTTCCTCGTCCACAAGCCGTGCTCGGCGAGTGCGTCGGTGAACGTCACGCGCTTCCACGGCGGCTCGAATTCGATCTCGCTTCCGCGGAACGTCACCTTCGTCGTCCCGATGACCTCCTGAGCCGTCTCGGCCACGAGGGTCTCGATGCGCTCCATCGTGTCGCGGTAGTCCGCGTACGCCTCGTACCACTCGAGCATCGTGAACTCCGGGTGATGCTTGAACGAGACGCCCTCGTTGCGGAAGTCCTTTCCGATCTCGTACACCTTTTCGAGGCCACCGACGATCAGCCGCTTGAGGTAGAGCTCGGTCGCGATCCGGAGGTACCGCTCTTCGCCGAGCTCGTGCCAAAACGTCTTGAAGGGTTCGGCGAACGCTCCGCCGTAGCGAGGTTGCAAGATGGGCGTCTCGACCTCGATGAATCCCCAGTCGTCGAGGATGCGCCGGATGGTCCTCACCATGAGCGACCGGATCTGAGCTTCCCTGCGAACCTCGTCGTTCATCAAGAGGTCGAGGTGGCGCTTGCGGTAGCGAAGCTCGATGTCCGTCAGGCCGTGAAAGGTGTCCGGGAGTGGCGTCCGGTTCTGCGCCAGCACCTCGAGGCCGTCCACCTGCAGCGAGGCCTCGCCGCGGCGCGAGCGCGCGGGTGAGCCGGTGACGCCGACCACGTCGCCGAGATGGAGGTCGAGCTCGCCCGTCCGCTCGACCGGGCAGATCAGCTGGATGCGGCCCGAGCGGTCGACAAGGTCGAGGAAGACGAGCTTCCCCAGGTCGCGCCGCGCCATGACGCGGCCGGCGAGGCGCCGCTCGGCCGAGTCGTCAGTCGCGCCCGGCTCGAGCCGCTCGGCCTCGGCGCGGACGGCCGCGATCTCGTCGCGATCAGGGAAGCGCTTCGCTGACGCCATGGCCGCGCGAGTCTACGCGGCCTTCACTTCCATGATCTTGAACTTGCGCGCTCCGCGCGGCGTCGGCGCTTCGACCACGTCGCCCTTCTTGTGGCCCATGATCGCCTTTCCGACCGGGGACTCGTTCGAGAGCTTCAGCTCGGCGGGATCCGCTTCCGCGGAGCCGACGATGTGGTACTCGACCGACTTGTTCGAGTCCATGTCCTTGAGCCGAACCTTCGTCCCCACCGAGACCTCGCCCGAGCGGATCTCCTTCTTCGTGACGACGCGCGCGTTCTTGAGCCGCTCCTCGAGCGTGGCAATGCGCGCCTCGAGATGGGCCTGGTCGTTCTTCGCGGAGTCGTACTCCGCGTTCTCGGCGATGTCGCCGAACTCGCGCGCGATGCGGATGCGCTCCGCGACCTCGCGGCGCCGCACGGTCGACAGCTGCTCGATCTCCTGCTGGAGCTTCTTGTAGCCGTCCGGCGTAAGGATGACTTCCTTCACCGCTGTCCTCCTGGACCCCAGAACATGAAACGGCCGGCGGCATACCGGCCGTCGGCGGGGGCGGATGGTACCCCCGCGATCAACCCTCGTCAATTCGACGCCGATACCATCGTCCGATGCCGGTAAACCTCCAGCAGCCGTGGTCGATCGGCGGCGTCGAGGTGCCGACGAGGATCGTGCTCGCGCCGATGGCCGGCGTCTCGATCCAGGCCTTTCGGCGACAGGGACGCCGATTCGGTGCGGGCCTCGTCTGCTCGGAGATGGTGTCCGCGGCCGGGATCGAGCACCGCAACGAGCGAACGTTCGGCTACCTGCGCGTCTCCTCCGACGAGCACCCGCTCGCCATCCAGATCTTCGGCGCCGACCTGCGCGCGATGGCCGACGCGGCGCGGATGGTCGAGACCGCAGGGGCCGACATCGTCGACATGAACTTCGGCTGCCCGGTGCGCAAGGTGACGAAGACCGGCGCCGGCGCGCACCTGATGGAGGATGCGGAGCTCGCCTGCCGGGTCGTCGAGGCCGTCGCCGGCGCAGTCGACGTCCCCGTGACCGTGAAGATGCGGCGCGGCGTCGAGAACGGCTCGCGTGCGTGCCTCGAGCTCGGGCCCCGGCTCGTGGAGGCCGGCGCAGCCGCGCTCACCCTGCATCCCCGCTCGGCGCAGCAGATGTACACCGGCGAGGCCGACCACTCGCTCACCGCCGAGCTCGTCGAGCGTGTCGCCGTGCCGGTGATCGCCTCCGGCGACGTCACGTCTCGTGAGAAGGCACTCGCCGTGCTCGAACAAACGGGCGCCGCTGCGGTCATGGTCGCGCGCGGCGCACAGGGGAACCCGTGGGCCTTGCGCGAGATCGCGGAGGGCGAGGCATTTCGACCGACGCGCGAAGAGGTCGCGGCGGAGCTCGTCGTCTTCATCCGCGAGGCGGTGCGCGAGCTGGGGGAGCAGCGCGCGGTGGGCTTCCTGAAGAAGTTCTACGGCTGGTACCTCGGCCACGGCCGCTTCCCGAAGCCGTTCAAGCAGGAGCTCGTCGAGCTGAAGACGACCGAGGCGGTCGTGACGCGGTTGTTCGCCGCCGCGCCGGGCGCGGCACCCCTCGTCGAGCGGCTCGAGTCCGAGCTGCCGGCCACCGAGGACGAGGTGCTCCTCGACCGGCTCCCGATCTCGGTCTACGGCGGCGGCTGACCCGGACCTGTCCTTCCTGGTAACAGACTGTTACTAGGTGTTCCGGAAACGCGCTCGGCTCCTCGACGAACACGGCCGTTCGGGCCAACGGCCGACCTTGTAACAGTCTGTTACTTGGGCGGGTGGTTGCGGGCCCAGACGATCCGGAGACCTTCGAGCGTGAGGAACGGCTGGACGGGCCCGATCGTCCGCGAGTGCGGCGCGATCAGGTCGACGAGGCCGCCGGTGCCGATCACGGGCGCCTCCGCGCCGAGCTCGCGCCGGATCGCGTCCACGATCCCGTCGACCTGGCCGGCGAAGCCGTACACGAGCCCCGACTGCAACGCGCCGGCCGTCGTCTTGCCGATCACCTGGGGCGGCTCGACGTAGTCGACCTTGACCAGGCGAGCGGCACGCGCGAAGAGAGCGTCCATCGAGACCTCGATCCCCGGCGCCAGGACGCCGCCGACGTAGGCACCGGCGGGCGAGACGACGTCGAAGTTCGTCGAGGTGCCGAAGTCGGCGACGATCGCGGGCGCTCCGTACAGCTCTTTCGCGGCGACCGCGTTGACGATGCGGTCCGGCCCGACGTCGCGCGGCGCGTCGTGCTCGACCGGGATCCCGGTACGCACGCCCGGCCCGACGACGAGGAGCTCCGCCTTCGCCCAACGCTCGGCGAGGTGCTCGTACTCGGGCACGAGCCTCGGCACCGTCGAGGAGAGGCAGATCCCGGCGATCGAATCGAGGTCGAGGAAGTCCGCGAGCAGCGCACCGAGCTCGTCTCCCGTCCGCTGCGCCTCGGTGGCGATCCGCCAGCGCTCGCCGAGCGTCTCGCCCTCGTAGACGCCGAAGACGGTCTGGGTGTTGCCTACGTCGACCGCGAGCAGCATCGCGGCCGGGACGCTACTCGTCTTCGAGCCGGAACGGCTCGCCGATGCGCTCGGCCAGAGCCTCGGCCGTCAACTGCGGCTCGTCGCCCTCGCCGCGCAGCTCCTCGATCGTGACGTCGCCCGAGGTGAAGACCTTGGCGCGCGGGATCATGCGCGTCGGCCGGTTCTTGTCCCAGACCCACACGTCCTCGAGCTCCAGCTGGAAGAACGGCAGCCCCGCGGCCGCGCTCGGCGCAGCCTGCTGCACGTCGAGCCGGTTGCAGAGGTAGGTCGCGTCCTGCGTGAGCACGCAGAAGCGGAAGAGCGCGAAGACGGCCTGGTACTCCCGCTTCAGCGCGAGCTCGAGCTCGGCTTCGTATTCGTCGAGATCGTCGAGGTGCGACACGCGGTCAGTGTACCCCTGCCAACAGGGATTTCACGTCGCCGCGGCCCGCGACGGTGAGGCCCGGAGCCAGCTCGGCGAGCGGCTCGAGGACGAAGCGGCGCTCGTGCAGCCGCGGGTGCGGAACGGTCAGCCCGGGCTCGTCGATCTCGTCGTCGTCGTAGAGGAGAAGGTCGAGGTCGAGCGTCCGCGGAGCGTGCTCTCCCGGGACGCGGACACGGCCAAAGCGCTGCTCGACGGCGAGGAGCCGGCCAAGCAGGTCGCGGGCCGGGAGCGTGGTCTCGAGCACGACGGCGCCGTTGAGATAGGCAGGCTGGTCGCCCACTCCGACAGGCGCCGTCTCGCGGAACGTCGAGAGCGCGACGACCTCGATCCCATCCTCCTCGCCGAGCGCCTCGACCGCCGCCCGAAGCGTGCGCTCGCGGTCGCCGAGGTTCGCGCCGAGGCCGACGTACGCGCACGTCACGGTTTCGTGACGGTAACGCTTACCGTGCCTTCCAGCCCCGCCGGGCGCACCTCGGGCTTGCGGACCCGCACGCGAACGCGCCGGGGGGAGAACCGACGCTCGAGCTCCCCGGCGACGGCCGACGCGAGCGCCTCGAGCAGTGCGTACTGCCGCCCGTCCGAGGTCTCCTGCACGACGCGCGTGACCTCGACGTAGTCGACCGCATTCTCGAGCCGGTCGCCCGCTCCTCGCTCGCCCACCTCGAGCTCCACGTCGAAGACGAAATCCTGGCCGCGTTCGCGCTCGTCCTCGTGCACGCCGTGCCGGCCGAACACGCGCAGGTCGCGAACCTCGACGGTGATCACGCGATCGCGCCGGCAACGGTGAGCGCATCGACATGCGGCTCGACGTCGTGGACGCGCAGGATCGTCGCGCCGCGCTCGAACGCCGCGACGGCCGCCGCGACGCTCGCCCCGAGCAGGTCGTCGGATCCCGTCAGCCGCCGCAGGGAGCTCTTGCGCGAGAAGCCGACGAGCAGCGGCCGCCCGAGAGCGAGCAGGACGTCGAGTCGTCGCACGAGCTCGAGGTTCTGCGCCACCGTCTTGCCAAAGCCGATGCCCGGGTCGAGGCAGATCCGCTCCTCCGGGATGCCCCGCGCGATCGCGAACGCGAGTCGTTCCTCGAGGAACGACGCCACCTCCGCGGCGACGTCGTCGTAGCGCGGCGCCTCCTGCATCGTCCGGGGCTTCCCCTGCATGTGCATCAGGCAGAGATAGGCGCCGAAGCCGGCCACGACCTCGGCGAGCCCTGGGTCGCCCCGGAGCGCGGTGACATCGTTGACGAAGATCGCGCCGCTCTCGAGTGCGGCGCGCGCAACGGCCGCCTTCGACGTGTCGATCGAGAGCGGAACCTCCCCGCCCAACCGCTCGAGGACCGGCACGACGCGGCGGAGCTCCTCCTCGACCGAGACTCCGTCCGAGCCGGGCCGCGTCGACTCGCCGCCGACGTCGACGATCGCCGCTCCCTCGTCCACCATGCGGCGCGCCGCCGCGGCGGCGACGTCGGGATCGAGATGGACGCCGCCGTCGGAGAACGAGTCGGGCGTGACGTTGACGACTCCCATCACCGACGGCCGGGGAAAGCGCTCCTCGAGCGGGATCACCCGGAGAACTAAAGCAGCCGCACCCGAGTGCCGACATACGGCCTGCGATGATCGACGACCGCCTTCTCGACCGGTGGGAGCGCGAGAGCGCCGCGCGGGCCCGGCTGCGGGACTCGCTGCCGGCCTCCTGGCGGAACGATTCGCGTCCGAACATGGACGTCGTGCGCGAGCTCTACGTCGAGGCGATGCTCCGCCTGAAGCAGGATCCACCGGTTCGCCCGGTGGCGATCGGCGACGACGACCGCTAGCGATCCTCCGCAAAGCTCGCCGGCGAGTCTCACCCCACGCACAGAAAAATGCCGTAACCTGCAAGCGGTCGTGGGGCGGGTCGCATGGTGGATTTCGGTGACGGCAGCGGTGCTGCTCGTCCTGGGGGCAGCGGGCGCGGCCGGTACAGCAGCCGCCGCTCCGTCGCATAGACACACCGCAGACCAGCGGCTGAACGTCGTCCTGATCCTGAGCGACGACGAGCGCTCCGACGGCACGAGCGTGATGAAGAACGTCCAGACGCTGCTCGGGGATCACGGCGTCGACTTCACGGACGCCCACGTGACGACCTCGATGTGCGGGCCGTCGCGCGCGAGCATCCTCACCGGCCAGTACGCCCACCACACGGGTGTCGTGGACAACTTCGGGCCGCGCGCGTACCCCGCCTTCAAGGAGGAGCCGAACGACCTGCCGGTGTGGATGCACAAGGCGGGCTACGAGACGGCGCTGGTCGGCAAGTACATCAACGGCTACACGGGAGCCGCCGGCCACCACAAGATCCCGCCCGGCTGGGACGACTGGCAGGTAATGGACAGCATCCCGATGGAGGCCTACTACAACTACTCGATCAACGACAACGGCCATCTCGAGCAGTACGGGAGCAAGCCATCGGACTACTCGACCACCGTCCTCACGAACAAGGCCGTCCAGTTCATCCAGGGCGCCCGGCACCCGTTCTTCCTCTACTTCGCCCCCGTCGCGCCGCATCTCCCGGCCATTCCGGACAAGCGCGACCAGGGCAAGCTCGAGAACATCGCGCCGATCCACTCGCCGGCCTTCAACCAGAAGAACATCGGCAAGGAGCCGTGGCGCTTCTGGCACAAGGGCCTGCTCAGCGCGGCCGCGCAGCTCTACATCAACCACGTGCGCATCCGCCAGGAGGAGTCGCTGCTCGCGCTCGACCGCAGCGTCAAGAGCGTCGTGCAGGCGCTCAAGGCTCGCCACGAGCTGAACCGCACCGTGATCCTCTACACGAGTGACAACGGGTTCCTGTGGGGCGAGCACCGCCTCGGCGGTAAGGTCTGGCCCTACGAGGAGTCGACCCACGTGCCCCTGATCGTGCGGACGCCGTGGACGACGGGCCCCACGCGCAACAACCAGCCCGTGCTCAACATCGACCTCGCGCCGACGATCAGCGAGCTGGCGGGGATCAAGCCGGGGCTGCCGGAGGACGGCCGGAGCCTCGTCCCGTTCCTGCACGGGGAGCAGGTCCCGTGGCGCCATGCCTTCCTCGTCGAGTATCTCGGCAAGGACATGCTGAAGGAAGGCGGGCCTCCTCCGTACACGGCGGTCCAGACGAGGCGGCAGCTCTACGTCGAGTACGAGAACGGCTGGCGCGAGCTCTACAACCTGAAGAAGGACCCCTGGGAGCTGAACAACATCGCCGGCGACCGGCGCACGAAGGCGCTGCAAGTCACCCTCGGCGTGCTGCTGCACCGGCTCTACGACGCGCCGCCGACTCCCAGCAGGCCGGCGCCCTAGCCGGGCCTCAGAAGACGAAGGGCACGAGCATCTTCGTCGAGCGCTTGTACGTCGGGTAGTCGTTCGGGAACTGCTCGGCGAGGTAGCGCTCCTCGACGGTCGCGCTGTAGACGAAGTAGATCCCGGCGAGGCCGGCCGGTATCAGCCAGTACCAGCTCAGCCCCACGCCGGTGCCGAGGCCGGCGACGAGGATGCCCGAGTAGATCGGGTGGCGGACGACGCGGTAGGGGCCGCTCGTCACGAGCTCCGGGTCGTCCTTCGTCGTCATCGGAGTGCCCCAGTTGCGTCCGATGTTGACCCTGGCCCAGATCGCGAACGCGAGCCCGAGCGCGAAGACGGCGAGCCCGATGCCGCCGCGCCAGAGATCGCTGTCGTAGCCGTGGCCGCGGAAGGCTCCCACGCGGACGAGCACGATCACGGGCACGAGCAACGCCGCTCGGATCCTCAGCTCGCGCGACCACTGGATGTGGCCCTTCTTCCGCGAGAGGGCCGCCACGATCCAGTACAGCCAGAACGCCGCCCAGCCGACGGCGAAGACGAGCTCGACGGCTCTCATCCCGTCCCCCATCCTCGCAGCCGCGGATTACGGCCGCCGGTACCGGGGGAACGGCAGCCAATGAAAAAGCTTCTCGAACTCCTCGTCTGCTTCATCCACCCGCTCGCGGTCGTGCTCGCATGGGTCAACCTCGCCGGCCGGAGCGACCTGAGCGGCCTGCACAAGCTCGCCTGGGCCGTCTTCGTGATCATCCCGATCGTGCCGTTCATCTACGTGCTGACCGGCGGCGATCTCTGGTGAGCCGGGCGATCAGCGCCGGGCTCGATCGCCTGCAGGGCGCTGAGAACGGTCGAGCGGGTCCGCGTCGGAGGCGTGTGGGCCGAGCCAGACTGACCAACGCCGCACCTAGGCGCGCTCGACGACGAGCACGTTCCCGGGCGAGTCGGCTCGGTCGGCCAGCATCCAGTCGACGACGCGCCACGGTCCCGAGCCGTCGGGAAGCCGCAGAACCTCGCCGATCTTCGGCTCGTGCACCGGATGCGGCGAGCGGTACCCGCTCACGAGCTCCGGCGCGTCGAATTGACCCGTCTTGCCTTCGCGGACGCTCCAGACGACGCGCGACATCCCCCGATGCTGACACACCGCCATTAGCCCTGGATAAGGGATCAGGCGCGGCGGGCTAGCTCACGCCGGTCGGCCGTGGATCGCGACGCACGCGCGCAAGCCGTGGGCCAGGCCCTTGGCGTTGTAGACCCACCTCGATTCCGGACCGTTGTAGACCGCGACCTCGGTACACAGCCACACGTTCGAGCGGAAGGCATGCGGTAGGGAGAACGCCGGCCAGTAGGAGCTGTTGCGCGACCGAGCGAGGTACGTCACCGGATGCGGCCGATGGCCGGCGACGCGCACACCGGTGCGCGTCTGGCCGTGCCAGATGGTGGAGGGCCAGCACGCTGCCTTCGTCCGGCCGATCGGATCGCAGACGTAACGCTCGAGGTCGATCCTCCACCTGGTGTTCGGCCAGAACAGGGAGGTGTCGTCGAACGAGGTCTGGATCGCCGTCACCCGCAGACCGGAGCCGGTCACCGTGATGCACTGCGAGCCGTAGGTGGAGGGACCCGCGCACTGCCTGCCGCTGCCGGCGGTCGCCGCGCTCGCGTTTGCACCTGTCAGTTCCCACCATCCGAACGAGCCGACGGACACGACCATGGCGAGCACCGCCGCGAGGCCGGCGAGCCGCCGCCGGCGCGCTCGCCTCCTGGCTTCTGCGATCAGCGGATCGACCTCGAGCGGGAGCGCGGGGACATACAGCGACATGACGCTATTCTCGCTACAACCATCGGCTAGGGTCAAGAGCGCCGCGGCGATAAGGTCGCCCCGTGGCGGAGTCCGACCTGCTCGAGCTTCTGCGGGAGGCGCGGCCGCATCTCGTGCAGGCCGATCCCGAGACGGAGAACTACCTGGGTCGGCTCGAGGAGCGCCACGACGAGCTGCTGGCTTACGTGGAGCGGAAGTTCGCCGACGATCCCGCCGCTGCCGCCGAGGCCTGCGCGGCACTCTGGAACTTCTGGTGGCTGCGCGGGCACATGAGCGAGGGTCGACGGCTGCTCGACCGGGCTGCAGCCTCTGGCGAAGGCAATCTCCCGGACGTGCTGAAGGGGCTCGGCACCATCGCGTTTCGGCAAGGAGACCTGGACGCCGCCTCTCGCGCCTTCGAGCAGCGGTACGAGCTCGTCGAATCGGCCGGCTCGACGGCCGACGTCGCCGATGCGTGCGCCGACCTGGCGCGAGTCGCCCTGCGCCGCGGCAGGTTTGCCGAGGTGCGCAGTTGGGCCGATGCGGGCTACGCCGCCGCGGAGGGCCTAGACGATCCCGGCGCGCTTCGCCTGCCGCTCCACATGCGTGCCGCGGCAGCGCGAATGGAGGGCCGCCTCGACGAGGCCCGCGAGCTCTACCTGCGGAGCATCGAGCTCAACGAGCAGCTCGGGAACGACGTCAGCATCGCCGGAGAGAACCACAACCTCTTCTACGTCGAGCTGCACGGCGGCAACCGCGAAGCGGCGCGCAAGCACCTGGCCGCGGCACTGGCGTGGATCTTCGGGCACGAGAACGCCTATCTGCGGCCGTACGTCTTCCTCGACTGCGGCGTCCTCGCCCTCCACGACGGGGACGACGAAGCGGCCTGCCGGCTGGTCGCCTGCGCCGACAGGATCTTCCGCGACACCGACTCGATCCCGGATCCCGACGACTACGTCGAGCTCGAGACCGCCACGGCCACGCTCCGGGAGCGGCTCGGAGACCGCTTCGAGGCGATCTGGGCGGAAGGGCGCGCGCTCGACGACGAAGAGGCAGAAGAGCTCGCCTGGCCGGGGTTCGCGAATGACCCCCTGGGCGGTTAGCTCGTCTCGCGGCGGTCCTCAGACGATTCGAGGACCTCGATGACCGCAGCTGCGCGATTGCGGACGGGAAACGCGGCGGCGTGTTCAGACACCACTACCTCCTCTTCGGAATCTGCTCGCGGAGCTGTGCTGTCGTCGTTGGTCATGCCCAGCAGCGCCCGACCGCGGCGCATCCTGACCTTGAACAAACGCTCTGCCATTACCGATCCGGACTCGAAGTCCTGCCACCGAGCAAGAGGATGCTCGCCTGGGCCAGTGTTCCGGAATGACCCCTGACGAACCTCAGTCTGGCTGCCTCGGTAGGTACGCAGGATCACCCTCCCCCGGCGACCTCACAGAGGAACTCGGAAACACGGTCAGATCAAAAAGCTCCGGCCCGAGCCCGCTCGCCGCTCCGGCTCGGAGCGCGGCTTCAACCGCGACGCTTGCGGCTTGCCCAATCCCATCGGCGCGAACCCAGAACACAAGACCGACCACCGGACGGCCCTCTATCCCACGGCCCTGGTCGGCGGCTGAGTCTCCCCAGGGTCTGGCCGCGCCATCAGTCTCCGTCAACTCGCGCTGGAGCGCTTCATGAGTCGCCCGAACTCGGCCACTCTCGTTATCGGGGGCGAACAGGTCGACCCGCACCCGCCACAACTCCGATCCGTTTCCAGCCCAGTGCACGCCTAATGCTCCCAAACCGTGGCTGCTCGGGCGACGAGACAGTCACCTGGGCCAGTGTTCCGGAATGACCCCTGAGGCTTGCGCCGCAACTGAGGGTCAACGGTCGGACTAACGGTTTCTTGGGGGGTTGTGCGTCTGTGATGTTGTGGGAGCTTTGGTGGACGACCTAGAAGCAGAAATCGAGCGGATCTACCGCGAGCGGTACGTAGCGCTCTGCCGCGTGGCGGCGACCGTCACCGGGAGAGCGGAGACGGCACGCGAAGCAGTCCAGGAAGGGTTCGCTTTGGCGTTCGCGCATCGTGCTGAGTTCCGTGGCGAGGGATCACTCGAAGGGTGGGTCTCACGGATCGTGCTGCGCGCAGCACTCGACACACGGCGTCGTCCGGCCCCCTCGCCGAGGGTGCTCGATGAAACGGGTGAGGGGACTCTGCTCTGGACGCCTGAGTTGCCCCACGCAGATCGCGATCCGGCTCTTGCCGCTGCGGTAGGAGGCTTGCCGCCACGTCAGAGACAGATCGTCTTCCTCCGCTACTTCGCGGATCTCACTCATGCCCAAGTAGCGGAGATCCTTGGCATCTCACCAAACACAGTTTCAGCGGCGCTGCACCAAGCTCGGACGGCGCTCGCACGCCAACTCGAACACGAGGACGCACCGGCACAGGAGGTACAGAAATGACGGACAGCCTCGACCAGGCGCTGAGCGAGCGCTTCGCTCTCCAGCACGACAAACTGCCCATGCCTGACTTCGCGGATGTCCTCCGCCGGGCAACCCGGCTTTCATCCTCCGAATCCCGGCCTAAAGCTGAACCTGGAGTCCGCAAGCTGGGGCTGCGGTCATGGCGGAGACGCAGCGTTGTGCTCGTCGCAGTCGCTGCTCTTGCCGCCGTCGGCGCGGCCTCGGCGGTTGCCTATCACTACCTTGGCCCCTCACCAGGCTTCACCGCTGGCTTGTCATCGCTGAACAAGCTGCCACCAGTTCCGTGGCCGTCCAGCGTCCCAGAAGGTGGGCTTGCCAACGAAGCCGCCTCGACCGGCCTCACCCCAGCGCAGGCTGAGCAACGAATGCGGTTGGCGCAGTCCGGCTTGTCGCTCGGCCAGGGAGACGTGGGGGACATCGACCTCTACGCCTTCCCAGGGGAATCTGGCAGCGCCTGCCTGTTCGTCACTGCCCCGCTCTCCGGCGGGATCTGCCTGCCTACGTCGAATGTGAGCAACCCCGCACTAGACGGCGTGGCCTGGGCAGCTTGGGGTGGCGATGGCCCCAAGACGCCCACAGGCCCTCTGGGCGTCTTCGGTCTCGTGGCCGACAACGTCACCGGGGTCGAGGCCGACATCAGCGGAACGACGCGCAGCATCCCCATCGTGAACAACTCGTTCTACGCCGACTACGACCAGATCACGAGCAAGGACTCGATCAAGCTGATCGTCCGATTCGATGACGGAACCACTCGGACACTCACCGCGCCGAACCCGTACGGAGACAACGGGCCAATCCACATCCTGCCGTACACGCCAACCCAGATACCCAACCCGCCAACCGCTGGTAACCCGTGATCGCTCGCCTGGGCCAGTGTTCCGGAATGACCCCTGAGGCCATCCGACTCCAACGGGGCCCTCAGGGGATCACGTGCGTCTATTCCAGAATGGCCACGTAGTAGGCGCTGCCGCTCTGGAGCAGTCGAGTGATCCGCCACTGTGTCCCTTCGAGGATGGACGTCATTTCGTCCGGCGAGACAAAGAGGTAGTCGAACCAAGGCCCGATGAGGTCGCGGTAGCGAACACGCAGCCGTAGCTGGCCTGCCATCCGGCCCCGCCTGCGGTTGCGCTCCTGATAGGCGAGATGAGCCGGGTCTTCCGTCGCATGAGGGTCAATCGAGGCTGCCACGATTCTGTCGGCCAGCGGGCGGAGCCGCCGGAGCAAGCGCCGGGCCTTGCTGGGCGAGCCA
>DATEHY010000007.1:0-55746 GCA_035279325.1 Gaiellaceae bacterium | reverse complement strand
CATCGGGCCGGTCTCGCGCTCGGGCCGCCCCTCGCGCCAGACCCGATGGAACTCCTCCGGTTCGCGGCCGCACAGTCGAGCCACCTCGGCGCTGAACTCGCGCGAACGCGTGTCGTCGTAGTCGACGAGCGTGTCGAAGAGGTCGAAGACGACCGCCCGCGTCACGCCTTGTGCGCGCGCACGGCGGTGCCGTAGGCGCAGATCTCGGTCCAGCCGGTGCCCAGCTCGGACGTGTCGAAGCGCATGGCGATGATCGCATTCGCACCTTTGGCGCCCGCCTCCTCGATCATCCGCTCCATCACCTGCTGGCGGCTGTCGGTGAGCGCCTTCGTCATCCCCTTCAGCTCGCCGCCGACGATCGACTTGAGGCCTGCGCCGATCTGCGAGCCGATGTTGCGCGAACGCACGGTCAGCCCCATCACCTCGCCGAACACCTCGTCGACCTCGTAGCCGGGAAGGTCGTTCATCGTCGTCACGATCATCGTTCTGCCTCCTTGTTGAGCACGTCCCAGGCTCTCCGCACGTCGGCCTCGGTCGTGCGCGCATTGCCGATCGCGAGCCGCAGGACGTAACGGCCGTCGAGCTTCGTATGGGTGATGAAGATCTCACCCGAGGCGTTGACGCGCTCGACCAGCCGCTCGTTCTCCTCGTCCGTCGCGTTGCGCCGGAAGACGACGAGGGAGAAGCGACGCGGCGCGACGAGCTCCCAGTCGGGGCTTTCCTCCACCCAGCCGGCGAAGAGGTCGGCGAGGCGGATGTGCTCCCGGAGGATCGCGCGCAGCCCTTCCGCGCCGTAGCAGCGCAGCACCGCCCAGAGCTTGAGCGAGCGGAAGCGGCGGCCGAGCGGCGGGCCGAAGTCGGCGAGCGAGAACGCCTCGTCGGAGGTGCGCAGATACTCGGGCGTCAGCGTGAACGCCTCGCGCCACTCGTCGGGTCTCGCCGTCCAGACGAGCGAGCAGTCGGTCGGCACGAGCAGCCATTTATGCGGGTTGACGACGAGGCTGTCGGCAAGCTCGACGCCGTCCTGCGACCAGCGCTCCTCCTCGCAGATCCACGAGGAGCCCGCGTACGCGGCATCGACGTGCAGCCAGGCGCCGGCGGCGTGCGTACGGGCGGCGAGCTCACGCACCGGATCGACGGAGGCGAAGGACGTCGTGCCGACAGTCGCCACGACCGCCGCGACGTCGTCGAGGCCGTAGCCGTCGACGCGCATGCGCAACTCGTCGTCGACCGGGACCTTGCGCAGCTCCATCCCGAGCATGCGCGCGTCCTTCTCCACGGACGAGTGCGCGTGCTCGGAGCAGACGACGGCGTTGCGGCCGGTCACGTGGCGCGCGGCGATGAGCGCGGCGAGCGTGGACGTGGACGCCGTGTCCTCGATGTGCCCGTGCCAGCCGTCGGGGAGACCGAGCAGCTGCCGCACCCAGTCGGCCACGCGCAGCTCGAGCTCGGTCGACGCCGGCGACGCGCGCCAGACGATCGCGACCTGGTTCAACGTCGCCGCCACCAGCTCGGCGAGGATCGCCGGCGCCGACGAGGTCACCGCGAAATACGAGAAAAAGCGCGGGCTCTGCCAGTTCGTCAGCCCCGGCAGGAGCAATCGGTCGAGGTCGCCGAGCACGGCGGCGAACGATTCCGCCTGCTCGGGCGCCGACTCCGGTAGCTGCGCGGAGAGGTCGCCCGGCTTCACCTGCGCGAGCACGGGGAGCTCGCCGACTCGGTCGAGATATCCCGCTGCCCACTCGAGCGCAGCGGCGCCGTCCTCGCGGAGGTCCGCTCCGCTCACGGTCGCTTCTTCCGCAGCTTGTCGAGCTGCTTCCACGTGCGCGTGTTGGCGACGTCGGCCTTCGTCAGCCAGCCGCGCCGGGCCTGCGCGACCGCGAGCTCGACGTAGGCCTGCGAGCGAACCTCGTGGCCGTCGGACGAGACGACGAGCTTGAGCCCAGCCTCTTTCGCGGCGCGGGCGTGGACGTCCCGCAGGTCGAGGCGGTCCGGCTGGCCGTTGATCTCGAGCAGGGTCCCGGTCTCGAGTGCCCCTTCGATCACGCGCTCGACGTCGACGTCGCGCGGCGGCCGCTTCCCGATGCGCCGCCCGGTCAGGTGGCCGATGACGTCGACGTACGGGTTCTGCATCGCCTCGAGCACGCGCTCGGTCGGGCGTGAGTCGGGGGCCTGGTGGACCGACGCGACGACCCAGTCGAGCAGCGCGAGATCCTCGTCCGCCACGTCCACCTCGCCGCTCGCGCGGATGTTCGCCTCGACGCCCGCAAGGATCGTCAGCTTCGGGAAGCGCGAACGCAGCGCCTCGATCTCCTCGAGCTGTGCGTGCAGGCGGCCCTCGCGGAGGTAGTGGGAGTGATCGGTGACGGCGTAGTAGTCGTAGCCGCGCGCCACGGCTCCCTCGAGCATCTCCTCGAGCGTGCTCTTGCCGTCGGCCGACCAGTGCGAGTGCGTGTGCAGGTCACCGCGGACGTCACGCGGCTCGACGAGCTGCGGCAGCTCGCCCCTCCGCGCCGCCTCGAGCTCGCCCGCGTTCTCGCGCAGCTCCGGCGGGATGGGCTGGTAGCCGAGGAACTCGTAGACGGCGTCCTCCTCCGCGCTCCTGAAGACGTCGCCGGTCTCGACGTTCGTCACGCCGTACTCCGAGATCGAAAGCGCCCGCCGCACGGCCTCCTCGCGCATCGCGACGTTGTGCTCCTTCGAGCCGGTGAAGTGCTGGAGGAGGTTGCCGAACGACTCCGGCGGCACGACGCGCAGGTCGAAGCGGAGCCCGTCGCGCGAGACGACGGTCGCCTTCGTGTCTCCCTGCGCCGCCACGTCGACCACCCAGCTCAGGCTCGCGAAGTGCGCCGTGAGGTCGGCCGGATTCGTCGCGCTCGCGATGATGTCGAGGTCGCGGAAGGTCTCCTTCCGCCGCCGCACCGAGCCGGCCTCCGAGACGGCGATCGCCGCCGGCAGCTCGCGGAGCGCCCCGACGACGGCCTGCACCGCCGGCAACCCGGCCCCGAGGAGGTATCGGTCCGTCTCCGGGCTCTCCGCCTGGTAGGCGAGCGCGGTGAGGATCTTCTCCTCGCTCTTCGGGCCGAGCCCGGCGAGGGTGCGCAGCCGCTCTGCCTCCGCCGCCGCCTTGAGCTCGTCGAGCGTCTCGACGCCGAGCTCGCGCCAGATGCGCGCCGCGGTCTTCGGGCCGAGACCCGGCAGCTTCAGGAAGAGGACGACCTCGGGGGGGACGCCCTGCTTGTACTTCGTCAGCGCCTCGATCTCGCCGACCTCGACGATCTGGACGATCTTCTCCTCGATCGTCTTGCCGATGCCCTGCAGCTCCTTGGCGCGACCGTCGAGCGCGAGCTGCGCCACCGACCCCGCCGTCTCGCGCACCCGAGAGGCGGCGCGCCGGTACGCGACGACCCGGAACGTCTCCTTGCCCTCGAGTTCGAGGAGGTCGGCGAGCAGGTCGATCTGGTCAGCGACCTCGCTGTTGCGCGGGAGTTCGGCCACCCGGCGATGATAGGCACCGCTCAGATTCAGCTCATGATCGACGCGTAGCGTCGTCGCGTGCGTCGGACGCTGTTGAGCGTCGCCGTGGGTCTGGCGGGTGCCGCCGCCGTGGCCGCGTCGGGGTGGGCGTTGCAGGCGGCCGCCCTGACCCCGCCGACGCCCGCGACCCGGGTCGCGGCGGACGCAAGCGCGTGGTTCCACGACTACCGGCTCGCCGTCGACGTCTTCCACGCCGGCCATCGGCGGATCAGGGGTGCGTGTCTGCGCGGCTGGTTCCCGCGACCGCACAAGCCCAAGGCACGAGCATCGATGCTGTCGCTCGCTCCCGACTCGATCCTGCGGGTGCCCGAGCGACGTCATCCCTGGCTCGCGGCGAGCCGCCGGAACCATCAGCCCGGCAGGATGCTGGCCCTCGTGGGGTGCAGCGGGGAGCTCGCGACGGTCGTCGCGGCGGCCGCGCAGAGCGGAGCACACCTCACGACCGAGCGGGGCTATGCCGCCAACCAGCCGGCTATCGCGCTCGAGCTGAGGCACGGCAAGGACGCCCGGCTGACGCTCTACGTCTCGCCACGGACCTACCGGCCGCTCGTCGCATTCGTCGATCTGGACGGACGAACGGCCACGGCCCGCGTCTACCTGGCCCCGGCCCGGCCCGGGGTGCTCAGCCGGCTCCACCTGCTTCAGGAAACCCCCGGCGGGCGAACGTGAGCGTCCAATCGGCATCGCTCGCGCGGCGAGGGCTTCCCCTTGCGTTGCCGCCGCGCTGGCTGCTCGGCTGGTGGGCCGTCGGGAGAGTGGTCGCGATCGCGACCGCGCTGGCCGTCAAGCCGACGGTCTGGACGCTCGACCTCTGGGACGGTCGCTGGTACCGGATGGTCGCGCGCGGCGGCTATCTGCTCGTGCCGGGACGCCAGAGCGACCCCGCCTTCTTTCCGCTGTATCCGATCCTGCTGAGAGGCGTCCACGCGGCCGGAGTCGGCTGGGGACTCGCGGGGCCGCTGCTCTCGAACGCGGCGCTCCTCCTCGGCCTGGCGCTCTTCTACGCACTCACGCGGGAGATCTTCAGCGACCCGCTCGCACGGCGGGCGACGACGTATCTCGCGATCTTCCCGCTCGGCTACGTCTTCTCGATGGCCTATCCCGAGAGTGTCGTGCTCGTGCTCCTGACGGCGGCGCCTCTCGCCGCGCTCCGACGGCGCTGGTGGCTCGCCGCAGTCTGCGCCGGCGCCGCGGCGCTCGCCCGGCCGGAGGGGCTGTTCCTCCTCGTCCCCCTCGCGAGCATCGCCTGGCATCAGCGGTCGGGCCTGACACCCGTTCGGCGCGGGGCGGCGCTGGCCGCCGTCCTCGCCCCACCGGCAGCCCTCATGTCGTACTCGCTGTACCTCGCGAAGGTTCTGCACGACCCGCTCGCCTGGAGCCAGGCGGAGCGCGCCTGGGGCCGGCGCTGGCGGATCACGGGCATCTTCCGCGCCTTCGAACACGTCCCCGCCGTCGTCGGGCAACATCCGTGGCTCGTGCGCGACGTCATCTGCTTCTTCGGATACCTCGGGCTGCTGTACGCCGCGCGGCGCGTGGGAACTCCCGTCGCGTGGCTCGTCGCCGGCTCCGCGGTCGTCGTCCTGCCGGTCTTCACCGGGGCCTTCGATTCGATCGGCCGGTTCGGCCTGCTCGCGCCGCCGCTCTTCTGGGGGCTCGCCGGCCTCACGAGAGACGCGCGAACCGAGCGCGTGGTCCGCATTCTCTGCCTCGCGTTGCTCGTCGTCGGCACCTTCTCGCTGGCCTACGTGTTCCCCTAGGAGATGCCGATGCCGCGTACCGTCGTCTGCCTGCCGACCTACAACGAGCGGGAAAACCTCGAGCGGATGGTGCGGGCGCTCGGCGAGGTCCTGCCCGAGGGCGGGAGCGTGCTCGTGATCGACGACGGCTCGCCCGACGGCACGGGTGAGATCGCCGACCGGCTCGCGGCCGAGCTGTCGTGGCTCGACGTCCTGCACCGCCCCGCCAAGCAAGGCCTCGGACGTGCGTACGTCGACGGTTTCGCGCATGCGCTCGCGGACGGCGCGGAGCTGATCATGGAGATCGACTGCGACTTCTCGCACGACCCGGCGGACGTGCCGCGGCTGATCGAAGCCGTCGAGTCCGGTGCGGACCTCGCCCTCGGCTCGCGCTACGTCGCCGGCGGCGGAACCGCGAACTGGGGGCTCGTCCGGAGGATGCTCTCGCGCGGCGCCTCGATCTACACGCGCGTCCTGCTCATGCCGGTGCACGACGCGACCGGGGGGTTCAAGTGCTTCCGCCGCCGGGTGCTCGAGGCGATCGAGCTGGAGACGATCGACGCCGCGGGCTACGTCTTCCAGATCGAGACGACCTATCGCGCGCTGCGCAAGGGGTTCCGCGTCGTCGAGGTGCCGATCCGGTTCGTCGATCGAGCCGACGGCCACTCGAAGATGAGCCGGGCGATCGTGCTCGAGGCGATCTGGAAGGTCCCGCGGCTACGCCTGCGGGCGCTCACCGGCCGGCTCTAGCCGCCGCCAGCGCCGCATACACCTGCACGACCGCCGACTGCGCGAAGAGCTGCGGCTTCGGCTTGATCCAGAGCCGATCGGCGTACCGTTGCGCCGCCGCCACGTAGTTGCTCCGGCCGTCCTCACCCGCGAGCGCGAGGAGTCGGCGGAAGAAGATCGCCGCGAAGGCAGTCGGCTCGTGCGACCAACGACCACGGAACGCGGCGAGGGTCGCGTCGGCGATCGACTCCGCCCGCGCGAGATCGGCCCGGTCGCCGGTCGCCGCATAGAGGAGCCGGTAGGCCTCGATCATGCTCCCCTGGTTGTAGCTCCACTCGGTGTTGTCGATCGTGCCGTCGCCCGCGATGTGATCGCCGTAGAGGCCGTCGGGATCGTGCAGGCAGCGCTCGACCCAGCCGACCATCCTCCGGGCCCAGGCCAGATACGCCGCTCGATGGGTCAAGAGGTAGAGCCGAAGCGCGACGACCGCCCCGTTGGCCGTCGAGACGGTGTTCCGGTCGTCGTTCCCCGGCGCATTCGTCCACTGCACGCCGCCGGGACAGGTCTTCCGCGAGTCGCCGTCCCAGGCTCGCGTGAGAGCGTGGAAGATCCGCGCAGCCTTGCGGCGCGCGGGCGGGCTGCGTCGCACCGCGTCCCAGTCGAGGAGATCCTCGGCGATCCACTCGTTGTCGTCGTAGTAGACGTCGCCGCCCGGAACCGCGCGGTACACGCCGCCCGCGCGAAAGCGCCGGTCGAGCTTCCGTAACCGTGCGGTGACGGCATGGCCGGCCTGCGATCGGGCGCCGCCGAGCCGAGCGACCCCGATCGTCGCGGCAAGGGCCTGCGAGAACGGCCACGCGTGCGAGCCGACGCGGCCGCGAGGCGTCTGCCTGTAGTCGCCGCTTGTCCCGTCGAGATAGACCCGGTTCAGCGACCGATACGCCGACCGTGCGCGCCTTGCATCCTTGTCATCCGGGTGACCGTAGGTCGCGGCGACCGACGCAAGAACCGCGCACGTCGCCACCACCAACAGCACCGGCCGCGAGACCCTCGACATCGGCGCGCCAGGGTAGCGAGATACGCTGACACGCGATGCGGGAGCTCGACGAGGCGACGTTCGACCAGGCGATCGCGGGCGGAACACTGCTCGTGGACTTCTGGGCGCCGTGGTGCCGGCCGTGCAAGGCGCTCGAGCCGACCCTCGAGGAGCTGCCCGTCGAGGTCGCGCGCGTGAACGTGGACGAGGAGGCCGGAATCGCGTCGCGCTACGACGTGCTCTCGATCCCGACCGTGATCCTCTTCTCCGACGGCGAGCCGCGGGGCGCCGTCGTCGGGGTGCGTCCCCGCGCACACTTCGAGCAGTGGCTAGCGGAAGTGCTCCCAGCCGCCTAGCTCGTACGGCTCGCCACGGAGCGTGAGGCCGACGCCCGCGCCCTCCTCGACGCGGCCGACCACCGGGAAGCCGAGCGGATCGGACGTCGTCGCGAGCAGCTCGTAGTCCTCGCCGAAGCCCGCGTCGTCGGGCTCGGCCCCGGCGGCGAGAGGCACGCGCTCGAGCTCGATCTCGAGACGCGCGCCGGAACGCCGCGCGATGTGGCCTGCGTCGCGCGCGAGGCCGTCGGAGAGGTCGAGCATGGCCGTCGCCACCCGCGCGAGCCGCTTCCCCTCCTCCACACGATCGGGCACCGGCGGCAGCCGGCCCTGCCGGAACGCCGCGCCGGCGGCGCCGAGCGGACCGGTTACGACCACGGCGTCTCCGGGCTTCGCGCCGGCGCGGCCGGGCACGCGTTCCGAGCGCCCGAGCGCCGTGACCGACAGGACGACGGAGTCGGCCCGCGTGGTGTCGCCGCCGCGGATGGGCACTCCGCGCTCGTTGAGGCCGGCATAGAGCTCGAGCACGTCGTCGAGCAGCGTCTCGGCCGAGAGCCCTACCGACACGAGCAGCGCGAGCGGATCGGCTCCGGATGCGGCGAGGTCGCTGATGTTGACGGCGGCGGCTCGTGCCCCGAGCTCGCGCCAGCCGAGCAGGTCGAAGCGGAAGTGAACGCCTTCGACGAGCGCGTCCTGCGTGACGACGAGCCCGTCGACGACAGCGGCATCGTGCTCGATCCCCTGGGCGAGGCCGCGCCGATCGAGCTCCGCGAGCAGCTCGAGCTCGCCGAGCTCGCCGAGGGTCGTCACAGCTCGGCGATCCGGGCGCGCCCGTCGAGCGTGTCCGGGTCGAGCGCCGCGAGCCCGTCGTAGAGCCGCGCGTGGAACGTGCCGGAGCCCTCGGCTCCTGCCGCGGCATCCTCGGCCGCGACGCCGAGCGCGGCGAGCGCCTCGGCCGCCGCCTCGACCGGCACGTCCGGCTTCGCGGCGAGGAAACAGCCGGTGAGCGCCGACGAGGTGCAGCCGGTTCCCGTCACCGCAGCGAGCTGCGGATGGCCGTTCGCGACGGAGAGCGACCGCTCGCCGTCGGAGACGTTGTCGATCGGTCCCGTCACCGAGGCGACGACGCCGAGGCCGCGCGCCGCCTCTCGCGCGAGTGCCGCGGGCTCGAGGCCGGTCGACATCGACTCGACCCCACGCACCTCGGCGGCGGCACCGACGAGCGTCGCGATCTCGCCCTGGTTCCCGCGCAGGACGGTCACGTCCACCTCGTCGAGGATCCGCCGTGCCGTCTCGGTCCGATACGTGGTGGCGCCGGCTCCGACCGGATCGAGGACGATCGGGATGCCTCGGGCGCTCGCCGCACGGCCGGCGAGCAGCATCGCCTCGATCCAGTGCTCCGAGAGCGTGCCGATGTTGAGGACGAGCGCGGATGCGAGGCCGACCATCTCCTCGACCTCCTCGCGCGCGTGCGCCATCACGGGGAGCGCGCCGAGCGCGAGGGTCGCATTCGCCGTCTCGTTCATGACGACGTAGTTCGTGATCTGGTGGACGAGCGGCTTCCGCTCGCGGAGCCCGCGGAGGGTCGCGCCGGGCGAGACGGTCATCGCGCGGATACTCCCAGGACGTCGACCGGCCCGTCGCCGCCGCCGATCTCCGCCAAGCCTTGCGCGACGGCGCTCGACGCCGCCGCGGCGGCGCCTCGCGCGGCATCGACGAGCGAGAGGCCCCGCGCGAGGAGCCCGGCGAACGTCGCGGAGTGCGTGCAGCCGGCGCCGTGCGTCGCGGCGACGTCGCGGCGCTCGAACGGGATCTCGTGGTGCTCTCTGCCGTCGAAGAGGTGGTCGGCGGACTCCTCCGCGTGGCCGCCGGTGACGAGCGCGGCCGGCGCCCCGAGCCCGACGAGCGCCTCGGCGAGCTCCGCTTCCGACAACGCTTGTGACAAGTTGTTACTTGCGAGGAGCGCCCGCGCCTCGGGCACGTTCGGCGTCACGACCGTCGCCAGCGGAAAGAGCCGGCCCACGAGCACGTCGACTGCGTCGTCCTCCAGCAGGCGCGCGCCCGAGCTCGCGACCAGGACCGGGTCGACGACCAGCGGCACGGGATGCTCCTCGAGCCAGTCGGCCACGGCGCTGATGATCGCACGTGAGAACAGCATCCCGGTCTTCGCAGCGTCGAGCCCGATGTCGCCGGCGACCGCGTCGAGCTGCGCGCGGACGAACGCGGCCGGCACCTCGTGCACCGCAGTCACCTCGCGCGTGTTCTGCGCGGTCAACGCGACGATCGCCGACATGCCGTGGACGCCGGCCGCCGCGAACGCCTTGAGGTCGGCCTGGATCCCGGCTCCTCCGCCGGAGTCGGAGCCAGCGATCGTGAGGCAGCGTGGAATCAATGCGGCTCGAGGAGCCCTAGCGTCGCAAGCGCAGGCGGCGCAGAACCTGCGCGACGTTGACGTCGTAGCCCCAGCCGTAGGCCTTCGGCGTGAAGACGCGCGGGTCGTCGTCGTTCCACCAGCGTGACTTCAGGCGCGCGGCCGTCGGGCGCCGCCAGTCGTACGGCATGCCGAGAAACTTGCCCGTTCGCTTCTCCTTCATGTATCGAGCGTACCGATGCGCCGGCCTCCACCAGCCCTCGCCGCCTCCGCGACGCCGCGGATCCTCGAGTTGCTGGGAGACGGGCCCGGCCGGGTGCTCGAGCTCGGGTTCGCCGGCATCCACGCGCGGCTGCTCGAGCTCGCCGGCTGGGAGGTCGTCGCCGTGGAGGACGATCCGTACCGCGCCGAGCAGGCACGCCAGCGGGGAGCGCGGGTCGCCGAGCGGGCCGAGGGGCGCTTCGACGCGGTCGTCGCCCCGAGCGGCGCAGACCTCACCGGCGTCGGCGCCGCGAGGATCGTCCTCGTGGACGAGCGCGGCCGCGCTTCAATGGCCGGATGAGCACGACGACGGCGCTCTGGGACGACCTGCTCGTGGGCGACGAGCTCGCCCACCTCGCGAGCGAGCCGGCACGTGACGCGCGAACGGCCCCGGTGCCGGACTCGCTCGCCCCGGCCGTGCGGGCGGCGCTCGCCCGGCGGGGAGTCGAAGAGCTCTTCGCGCACCAGGCCGAGTCGTACGCCGCGGCGCGCCGCGGCGGGAACGTCATCGTCACGACGGGCACCGCGTCGGGCAAGACGCTCGCGTTCAACCTCCCGGTGCTCGACGCGCTCGCCGCCGACCGGCACGCGCGCGCGCTCTATCTCTACCCGACCAAGGCGCTCGCGCAGGACCAGGCACGGTCGCTCGGCGACCTCGGCATCGCCGGCGTCCGCGCCGCGATCTACGACGGAGACACGCCGACCGAACGCCGCCGCCAGATCCGCGGCTGGGCGAACCTCGTGCTCACGAACCCGGACATGCTCCACATCGGAGTGCTGCCGCGGCACGACCTCTGGGGCGACTTCCTCCACAACCTACGCTTCGTCGTCGTCGACGAGGCGCACGTCTATCGCGGCGTCTTCGGCTCGCACGTCGGGAACGTCCTGCGCCGGCTGCGCCGGCTGGCGCGGATCTACGGTGCCGAGCCGCAGTTCCTGCTCGCCTCGGCGACGATCGCGAACGCCGGCGAGCTGGCGTCCGCTCTCACCGGCGAGGAGGCGACCGTGATCGAGGACGACGCCGCCCCGCGCGCGCAGCGGACGATCGCGTTGTGGAACCCGCCCTTGCTCGAAGCCGAGCTCGGGCTGAGGGCGAGCGCGCTCGGCGAGGCGTCGCGCCTGCTGGCGGGGCTCGTCGGCCGCGGCCTGCGCACGATCTGCTTCGCGAAGAGCCGCAAGTCGGCCGAGCTGATCCATCGCTTCGCCGCCGACCGGCTCGACGCCGCGACGGCAGCCAGACTCGCGCCGTACCGCGCCGGCTACACGCCGCAGCAGCGGCGGGAGATCGAGCGGCGACTCGTCGACGGAGATTTGCTCGGCGTCACGTCGACCGACGCGCTCGAGCTCGGGATCGACATCGGCGACCTCGACTGCGCGATCTCGGTGGGCTTCCCCGGCACCGTGGCGAGCCTCCGCCAGCAGTGGGGGCGCGCCGGTCGCCGCGAGCACGGCCTCGCGATCCTCGTCGCCTCGGAGGACGCGCTCGACCAGTACTTCATGCGCGAACCGCCGGCGCTGCTCGAGCGGCGGGTGGAGGCGGCGATCCTCGACCACACGAACCCGCGTGTCCTCGACGGACACGTCGCCGCCGCCGCGTTCGAGGCTCCCGTCAACGAGGGCGACGTCGCGACGCTCGGCTCGGAGGCGCTCGAGCGCGCGCCGCAGGTGCCCGAGCTCCGGCACACGGCGCGCGGCTGGGTCTGGGCCGGCAAGGACGCCCCGGCGGCGCGCGTCCCGCTCCGCTCCACGTCGCCCGACTCGTTCCTCGTCGTCGACGCCTCGACCGGCGACGTGCTCGGCCTCGCCGAGCAGGAGCGCGCCTACTCCACCGTCCACGACGGCGCGGTCTACCTCCACCTCGGCCGCCAGTACCTCGTGCGCGAGCTCGACGTCCAGGCCAGGCGCGCGCTCGTCGATCCGTGCGACGGGGACTGGTACACCCAGGCGAAGAAGGAGACCGAGACCTCGATCGAGGAGGCGCTGCGCGTCGAGCGGCGGCTCGGGCTCGAGCTCTCCTTCGGTCGCGTCTCGGTGACCGAGCAGGTCGTCGCATACCAGAAGAAGGCGGTCGCGGACGGCTCGACGCTCGACGTGGTTCCGCTCGACCTGCCGCCGACGACGTTCGACACCGAGGCCGTCTGGTTCGTGCCGCGACCGCACCAGCTCGAAGGCCTCGAGGCGATGCCGCTGCTCCTCTCCTCCCTCCATGCGGCCGAGCACTCCCTGATCGCGCTCCTGCCGCTGTGGGCGATGTGCGACCGCTGGGACATCGGGGGCCTCTCGACCAACCTCCACCTCGACACGGGCGCGCCGACCGTCTTCGTCTACGACGGCCACGCAGGCGGCGTCGGCATCGCCGAGCGCGGCTTCGACCAGTTCGAGGGCTGGGTCGCCGACACCGTCCGCCTCCTCGAGGGCTGCCCGTGCGAGAAGGGCTGCCCGTCGTGCGTCCAGAGCCCGAAGTGCGGCAACCTGAACGAGTTCCTCGACAAGGGCGGAGCGCTCACACTGCTGACGAGGATGTCGAATTCGGGTTGACCCGTTCGTCGTACAGACGTCAACCGACTCCCGAAGGAGGAACACCATGCAGTACCTGCTCCTGATCCACGACGACGAGGCCCACTGGGGCGACATGCCCGAGGACGAGCGCAACGCGATCTACGCCGAGTACGGGCGGTTCACGCAGGAGCTCGAGAGCCGCGGCGTGCTCGTCGGCGCCAACCAGCTCCAGCCCGGCTCGACGGCGACCGTCGTCCACGTCGAGGACGGCAAGACGCTGACCACCGACGGGCCGTTCGCCGAGACGAAGGAAGTGCTCGGCGGCTACTACCTGATCGACGTCGAGACGCTCGACGAGGCGCTGCAGGCCGCGGCGATGATCCCGTCCGCACGCTACGGGCACATCGAGGTTCGCCCTGTCGTGATGCGCGAGGCAGGTGTGGCCTCGTAGAGGAGCTCGGCCCTACTGATCTCGACCGGGCCTACCGCGACGAGCGGGCGCGCTCGATCGCGATCCTCGGCCGCGTCCTCGGTGATCTCGACCTCGCCGAGGACGCGGTGCAGGACGCCTTCGTCCGCGCCGCGGAGCGGTGGCCGCTCGACGGAGCTCCCACGAATCCCGGCGCCTGGATCGTGACGACGGCGCGGAACGCGGCCATCGACCGGATCCGCCGCGAGCAGACGCTCGCCCGGAAGACGGAGCTGCTCGCGCGGGCCGAGGAGCTCCCGAGAGACGAGGAGGCTGTGATTCCCGACGAGCGGCTCGAGCTGATCTTCGCCTGCTGCCACCCGGCGCTCGCGCCCGAGGCACAGGTCGGTCTGACGCTGAGCCTCGTCGGCGGGCTCGAGACGCCGGAGATCGCCCGCGCGTTCCTCGTCCCCGAGGCGACGCTCGCGCAGCGGCTCGTCCGCGCGAAGCGGAAGATCCGCGACGCCGGGATCCCGCTGCGCGTGCCGGCCGAGCACCTCCTCCCCGAACGGCTGCGGCTCGTGCTCACGACGATCTACCTCGTCTTCAACGCCGGCTACGGCCCGCCGGTCAGGCGAGAGCTGTGCGGTGAGGCGATCCGCCTCGCGGCGGTCCTCGCGACCCTGATGCCCGACGAGGCGGAGACGCACGGGCTGCACGCGCTGCTCCTCCTGCAGGACGCCCGCCGGGACGCGCGCGTGTCGGCCGCCGGCGAGCTCGTCGTCCTCGGCGAGCAGGACCGGAGCCTCTGGGACGCGGACGAGATCGAGCAGGGCCGGCAGGCCCTCGAGCGAGCGCTCTCGCTCCGCCTGCCCGGCCCGTACCAGCTGCAGGCCGCCATCGCCTCGCTCCATTTCGAGGAGGAGACGGACTGGCGACAGATCGCGCTGCTCTACGGCAGGCTCGCGGAGCTGACCCCGTCCCCCGTGGTCGAGCTGAACCGCGCGGTCGCGGTCGCCATGGCCGACGGGGCGGAGCGGGGGCTCGCGATCGTCGACCGGCTCGCCGGCCTGGAGCGCTACCACCTCTGGCACTCGACCCGCGGCGAGCTCCTCTCCCGGCTCGGCCGGGACGAAGAGGCGGCGACCGCGTATTCGCGCGCGCTCGAGCTCGCGCCGAGCGAGACCGAGCGGACGTTCCTCGAGAGCCGACTCCGCTAAGAAGCTCTAAGCCGAGCGCGCGAGATCGTCAGGGCCGGCCGTCGGCCGAGGCGCCTTGCTCCCACCGTCCGGCGGCGGCGAGGTAGGCGGCGGCGCGCTCCGCAGGAAGCGGTGGATGCAGAACACGAACGCCGCGGCACCGCACAGCGCCGGGATGAAAAAGACGAGGTTGAGCAGGAGTACGTGTGTCACGTCACTCCGGTATGCCGTGCTGCCGCCAACGCAAACTCGACCGCTTCCGCCGGCGTCTGAGCGCGGTGCGTCCCGTCGACCCGCGGGCCCGGCTCGAGCACGACGACCGGCCGGCCGAGCGTGAGCGCGAAGCCGATCTCCGCGAGCGTGCCGTGGCTGCCCCCGACCGCGATCACGGCATCGCCCGAAGCAACGACGGCGAGGTTGCGACCGTGTCCGATGCCGGTGACGACGACGTGGTCGAGCCACGGGTTCGCCTCCGCCCGCGACTCGCCGGGAAGGATCCCGATCGTCGTCCCGCCCGCGCTCTTGGCCCCGCGCGAGGCCGCGGCCATCACCTCGCCGAGCCCGCCCGTGACCACCGTCGCGCCCTGCTCGGCGAGCAGCCGTCCGACCGTCTCGGCGCTCTCCTCGTGCTCGGCTCCGCTGCCGATGACCGAGACCTGGATCGCCATGTCTGCGCGATGCTAGGGGACGTGGCTGCAGCGAGACAGGCCCGTGGCGGCGTGCTGGTGCTGGGCGGCGGCTTCGCCGGCGCGTACGTCGCGCGCGAGCTCGCCAGGCGCGGCGCGACGATCGTGAGCAACGAGAACTTCATGCTCTACACGCCGCTCCTGCCCGAGGCGGCGGCCGGCACGCTCGAGCCACGGCACTGCGTCGTGCCGCTGCGCGTGATGTGCCCGCACGCGGAGATGCTCCTCGGCCGGGCAACCGGAATCGACCTCGAGGCGCAGACGGCCGCCGTCGAGACGGACGAGGGCGTGCAGACCGTCGCCTGGCGGGAGCTCGTGCTCGCGCTGGGGGCCGTGCCCCGCTCGCTGCCGATCCCCGGCCTCGCCGCGCACGGGCGTCCGTTCAAGTCGCTCGCCGACGCGATCGAGTTGCGCAACCACGTCCTCCACCAGCTCGAAGCAGCCGATGCCGCCCTCGAGGAGACGGAACGGGCGCGCCGCCTGACGTTCGTCTTCGTCGGCGCCGGCTATGCGGGGGTCGAGGCGCTGGCCGAGCTCTCGGACCTCGCGGAGGACGCGCTTCGCTACTACCCGCGCCTGCGCTCGACCCCGCGCCGCTGGGTGCTCGTCGACGCCGCGCCGCGGATCCTGCCCGAGATCCCGCCGCCGCTCGGCGACTACGCCGCAGCCGAGCTGCGGCGCCGCGACGTCGAGATCCACGTCGACACGACCCTCGAATCGGTCTCGGCCGGGGAGGCCGTGCTCGGGAACGGGACGCGGATCCCGACCAACTCGCTCGTCTGGACGGCCGGGGTCGCGCCGAATCCCGTGCTACGCGAGTGGTCGCTGCCGCTCGACGAGAAGGGACGGGTCGAGGCGGACGAGTTCCTCCACGTTCGGGGGCACGATCACGTCTGGACGCTCGGCGACTGCGCGCACGTGCCCAACGCCCGCAGCGACACGCCCGATCCGCCGACGTGCCAGCACGCGCTCCGCCAGGCGCGGCGCCTCGCGCGCAACCTGTCCGGGACGCCGAGGCCGTACGGCTACCGGATGCTCGGCCAGGTCGCGACGCTCGGCCGGCACAAGGGAATCGCGGACGTGCTCGGCATTCGCCTGCGCGGCTTCGTCGGCTGGTGGGTGACGCGGACGTACCACCTGTACCAGCTCCCGCTCGCGCAGCGGAAGCTCCGTGTCGTCGTGGACTGGACGGTCGCGCTCTTCTTCCCGCGGGACATCGCCGAGCTCGGCCGGCTCGGACACCCCGAGAAGCTCAGCTGACGAGCTCGAGCCGCGGGTTCTCCCGCAGGTGCCGTCCGAACTTGCCCGACGGCTCGCCGTCCGTCACGACGACGTCGGCCGTGAAGTCGTTGGCGCCGCGGATGAGGGACGACCCGACGCCGTATGCGTCCACCGGGACTCCGCCCTCCTCGAATGCGCGGATCTTCTCGACGGTGAAGCCGCCCGAGACGACGATCCGCACGTGCCCGAAGCCGCCGGCGTCGAGCGCCTCCCGGGTCTTGTGGACGAGCCGCTCGTTCACGCCCGTGGGCTTGAAGTCGCCGAGCTCGGCCCAGAGCGAGCGGTCGACGAGCGTCTCGGAGGTGTCGAGCCGGACACCCCAGAGCCGTTCGCCGAGCGCCTCGGCCACCTCGAGCGCCGTCCGCACCGAGTCGTTGTCGAAGTCGACGAGGACGGTCACGGACATGTCCGACGGCGCCCACGCCGCAAACTTGCGGGCGGCGAGCACGGTGTCGCCCCCGTACGCGGCGATCAGCGCGTGCGGCACCGTGCCGAGCGCGCGGCCGCCCCACCACGACGCCTGCTCGTCGCTCGTGACCCCGATCTCGAAACCGGTGACCTGTCCGGCGACGTAGGCCGCGTAGCCGTCGCCTGCCTGCACGCGGTGGTGGTCGAAGCGCGCCGGCATGAAGATGATCGGCTTACCGTCCGCGGCCTCGAGCACGCGTACGACGTTCGTCGTGATCAGCGTGCGGCGCGCGAGGGTGCCGAGGTAGGCGGTCTCGAGATGGGCGAACGTCGTGTAGTCGCCCTCGATCGTCAGCACGGTCTCCCACGGACCGACCCGGTCGCCGTCGTAGAGGGCGTGGATCGTCAGTCCGTCCGGGTCGTAGGAGCAGAGTCGCAGGATCGCGATCGCCTCGTCCATGCCGCCGAGCCAGGCGTCGTTCTTCTGGAAGACCTGGACGACCACGCGCGGATGCCTGCCGTCGGCGAGCAGCGTCTCTCGGGCGTGGTTGAAGTACGCGTCGGTGTACCAGCCGGCGCGCATCTTCTCGACGGGGAGGTCGAAGACCTCCGGAGGGAGGCGCTGCCTACTTGGCTGCCGCATGCTCGAGCTCGAGGCATGCCTTGAGCGCGGCCTCGGCCACCTCGAGCTGCTCGGCGCTCGGCTCCGCCGTCGAGAAGCGGTGCTGGAGCTCGTGCCCCGGCTTCGCCAGCGCCCGCGCCACGGGATTCGACGGGTTCCGTGTCATCCACCCGAAGAGCTCGGTCGCGGCCGCGATCGCGCCGATCTGCGCAACCGCCTTGGCGTGCTTCTGCACCCGCTCGGGCGCAAGCCCGGCGGCAACGTTGCCGACGGCCGACGTCGCAAGGAGCGGCCCGACGAGGTGACCGCCGCAGCGCTCGTGCTCGCGGGTCGCCTTCTTCCCGTGCTCGTAACTCCCGATCGAGATGTGCTCGGCACCGTGGTAGGCCGCGAGCTCGCCGGAGCGGAGCGCGAACACGGCAGGAGCGATCGAGGCGACGGAGGCCAGCAGCTCGCGCGCGACCGGCCGCAGCCCCGACTCACGCAGACCCTTGACGACCGCGGCGGCTCCGAGCATCGAGCCGAGGGCTCGCGGGCTCTCCATCGGCAGCCGCGCCGCGGGAAGCTTCGCCTTGATCTGCGGCAGCAAGAGGAGCGCCTCGGCCAGGCGGGCAGGCCCACGCAGCAAAGGGTTCTCGATCCGCGACGCCTGCAGGCGCTTGCGGGCCGAGGCGACCTCGATCCGCCCGTCGTCGTGCCGGATCGCGCACGCCCACGAGTGCGGCCCGTGCACGAGCACGCCGTTCGGCAGGGCCATGCCGCCGAGCCGGATCTTCTCCTTGGCCATGCAGCCAACAGTAGCGAGCGACAACCGGGGTCTCGACCGAGTGCGGCCCGGCCCGAGGCTCGACCGCCCCGGGCCCGCAGACCGGTACCACGTACCGTCACCAAATCGTCACGCGCGCCTGACAAGCCGTAGAGACAGCGCTTGAACAAGCCGTAGATCGACGTTACGAAGACGTGCGGTACCTACTACCGGTCTAGGAGAGGACGGCGCGCGCGGCGTGCCGGAGCCAGTCGACGCCAGCCTCGAGATCCGAGACCGGGATGCGCTCGTCGGCCGAGTGCACGAGCCCCGCGGCCACCTCCGGCGGCAGCTCGCCCGTCGTGGGGAAGAAGCCGTACGCCACGGTGCCGAACGCCTCGCGCAGCCAGTGGCTGTCGGTGAAACCGACGCACGCGAGCGGGGCGGCCAGCGCGCCCGGCTCGGTCTCCTCGACCCACTCCTCGAGCGCGCGCCACAGCGGCGTGTCGAGCGGCGAGCGCGTGCCGCCGTGCGCCCCCTCGACCCACTCGAGCTCGTAGTCGACGTCGCTGCCGAGCACGGCGCGGATCATCGGCTCGACGTGCTCGGGATGCTGGCCGGGCAGGAGCCGGCAGTCGACCTCGACGTCGCAGATCGCCGGGATGACGTTCCGCTTCCGCGAGGCGGAGATCATCGTCGGGGAGAACGTCGGCACGAGCAAGGCGTCGAGGACGTGCGCGGCGACCGGCGACAGCGCCGCGACGCGGTCCACCACCTCAGCGGCGGGCGGCACCTCCCCGCACACGGCCTGCATGAACGCCTCGCCCTCGGGGCCGAGCTGCGGCTCCGGCCGGTACTCGGCGATCCGCTCGATCAACCGCGTCGCGTTGACGAGCGCGTTGTCGGCGATGCGTGGCATCGAGGCATGCCCCGACCGGCCCTTGACGAGGATCTTGAAGGGGGCTGTCATCTTCTCGGCAACCGTGGCCTGGTAGATCGGCCGTCCGTCCGCGAGCTCGACCCGGTCGCCGCCGCCCTCGTTGATCGAGAAGTCGCAGCGAACTGCGTCGGGATGCGCCTCGCACAGCCATTCGAGGCCGAAGCCGGTGCCGTTCTCCTCGTCGGCGGTCGCCGCGAAGATCAGGTCGCCGCCCGGCTCGAAGCCCTCGCGCGCGAGTGACGCGAAAGCGACCGCGTTCGCCGCGACCTGGCTCTTCATGTCGATGGCGCCGCGGCCCCAGACCATCCCGTCCCGCAGCTCGCCGGAGAACGGCGGCACCGACCACTCGGCCGGGTCTGCGAGGACGACGTCCGTGTGGCCGAGGAGAAGGAGGGACGGGCCGTCGCCGCCCTTGATCCGCGCCACGAGGTTCGCTCGCTCCGGCGACCGCGCGATCAGCTCGCACTCGATTCCGCTCGCCTCGAGGTAGTCGCGAAGCAGCTCGGCCGCGGCCGTCTCATTCCCGGGCGGGTTCGTCGTGTCGACGCGGATGAGCCGCTGCAGGAGGTCGGTGACCTCGTCCCGCAGAGCCGTCGCGCTCACCGCCGCGTCCCCAGGACGAGGACGTACTCGCGCTCGAGCACAGCGGGCGCGAGGAACTCGAGGTAGACGCGCTCCGCGTGCGCGCGCGCCTCGTCGCTTTGCTCGGCGAGCCAGGCGCGGAGCGGCGGCATCGAGCTGGAGAGGAGATCCCATAGCGCGTCGCCGGACTCCGCCGCGACGCGCCACTGCCCGGTCCGCAGCTCCAGGTCGAACGCGTCGCCCAGCAGGGCGCGCACCGACTTCTCCTCGGCCCACTCGCGCGCGTCCGCCTCGTTGGAGAACGTCCGGCCGGCCTTCGCGTGCTGCTCCGACCAGCCGTCCTTCGGCCAGGCGGTGAGCGCCATGCGCCCGCCGTGGCCGCAGACGCGCGCGAGCTCCGCCGCCGTTCGCGCGTGATCGGCCGCGAAGATCGCGCCGAAGGACGAGGCAACGGCGTCGAACTCGCCGTCTTCGTACGGAAGCTCCTGGCAATCGCCCTCGTCGAAGCGGATCTCGAGGCCCGCGTCGTCCGCCGCGCGCCGCGCCTTCGCGAGCTGGTCGGCCGAGATGTCGATGCCGACGACGTCCGCACCGGCCCGCGCGGCCCGCAACGCCACAGCGCCGGTACCGCAAGCTACGTCGAGGACGCGCTCGCCGGGCGCGAGCGCCAGCGCGTCGACCAGGCGGTCGTGGATCGGCGCATAGGTCTCGGCCAGGCGCTCGTAGCTCGCCCCGCTCCAGGTGTCGGCCACGGACCCAGACACGCGGCGGAGCATACTGGCGCCGTGGGAGACCTCTTCTCGGATGCCGCCGACCGACGCGGCGGCGAGGTCGCGCCGCTCGCGCAACGGCTGCGGCCGGCGACACTCGCCGAGTTCGTCGGCCAGCAGCACGTGCTCGGCGCAGGCTCGGCGCTGCGCCGCGCGATCGAGGAGGACAGGGTGCACTCATCGATCCTGTACGGCCCTCCGGGCAGCGGCAAGACGACCCTCGCGCGCATCGTCGCCGCGTCGACGGGAGCGGCGTTCGAGGAGCTGTCGGCCGTGTCGGCTACGGTCAAGGACGTGCGCGAGGTCCTCGCCCGCGCCCGCGAGCGGCTCGGCACCACGGGCCGCCGCACGATCCTCTTCCTCGACGAGATCCACCGCTTCAACAAGGCGCAGCAGGACGCGCTTCTGCCCGGCGTCGAGTCGGGTCTCGTGACGCTGATCGGGGCGACGACCGAGAACCCGTACTACGAGGTCAACTCCGCCCTCATCTCGCGCACGCAGGTGTACGAGCTCGAGCCGCTGACTCCCGACGAGACGGCGGTCGTCGTGCGGCGTGGGTTGAGCGAGGTCGGCGGCGAGGCGTCCGAGGAGGTCGTGGAGCTGATCGCGCACCGCTCGGGCGGCGACGCGCGCAGCGCCCTCACCATCGTCGAGCTCGCGAACGAGACAGCCTCCGGCGCCATCACCGCCGAGAACGTCGAGGACGCGGCCCGCAAGCCACCGCTCGTCTACGACAAGGCCGGCGACCAGCACTACGACTACACCTCCGCCTTCATCAAGTCGATGCGCGGCAGCGACGCCGACGCCGCCGTCTATTACCTCGCCGCGATGCTCGAGGGCGGCGAGGACGCGCGGTTCATCGCGCGGCGCATGATCGTGCTCGCCTCCGAGGACATCGGCAACGCCGATCCACGCGCGCTCCTCGTCGCCGTCGCGGCGGCACAGGCCGTGGAGCACGTCGGCCTGCCCGAGGCGCGTCTCAACCTCTCCCAGGCTGCGATCTACCTCGCTCGGGCACCGAAGTCGAACGCGAGCTACACGGCGCTGAACCGAGCGGCCGCGGACATCCGCGAGCGCGGGGCCGCGCGGCCGCCGAAGGCGCTGCGGGACGGCTCCTGGTACGGCCGCCGGCTCGGCCACGGCAAGGGGTACGTCTACCCGCACGACGACCCCGAGGGCTTCGAGGCGAGCTACCTGCCCGAGGAGCTCGAAGGCCGGCGCTACTACGAGCCGTCGGGCAACGGCGAGGAGACGGATTGATCGAACTTCCCGTCGCTACGCCGCTGACGGTCACCTAGAGGATGCGGGCGCCGAGCGCGGAGGCGACGAGCTCGACGGCAAGCTGGCCCGTTGCGTTCTCGCGGTCGAGGATCGGGTTGACCTCGACGACGTCCATCGAGTCGATCAGCCCCGACTCGGCGACCGTCTCCATGGCGAGATGCGCCTCGCGGTACGAGAGCCCGCCGCGCACGGGCGTGCCGACGCCGGGCGCATAGTCCGGATCGACCACGTCGATGTCGAGCGAGACGTGGAGGAACGCGGCGCCGGACGCGTGCGCCAGCGCCTCGCGCATGCACGGCTCGACCCCGATCCGGTCGACCTCGCTCATCGTGAACACCCTGGCGTCGAGCTCGTGCAGGAGCGCCCGCTCCCCGTCGTCGAGCGAGCGGACGCCCACGAGCGCGACCTTGCCCGGGTCGACCGCGGGCAGCGGCCAGCCGTCGCGCCGGAACCGGTCACCGGCTCGCCCGAGCGCCGCCGCGAGCACCATCCCGTGCACGTTGCCCGTCGGCGACGTCTCTGGGGTGTTGAGATCGCCGTGGGCGTCGACCCAGACGACACCGCCGGCGCCGCGTGCCTTCGCCATGCCCACGAGCGAGCCGAGCGCGACGGAGTGGTCGCCGCCGAGCACGAGCGGCAGGGATCCGTGCTCCGCCGAGTCCGCCACGAGCCCCGAGAGCCGGTCGCAGAGGTCGAGGATCTGATCGAGATACCGGGCGTGCGGATCGCCCATCGAGGTCGTCTCCGCAACCGGAGAGATGACGTTCCCTACATCGGAGATCCGCACCCCGAGCTTCTCGGCCAGCTGCTGCTCCAGCCCGGCATAGCGGATCGCGGACGGCCCCATGTCGACGCCGCGCCGGCCGGCGCCGAGGTCGAGTGTCCCTCCGATCACGGCGACTTCGCGGGCGGCTTCGTCCATACTCACGGCGGGGAGGCTAACGCTCACACGGTCGGAGGAGCGGGAGGAGACCCCGGTACACTGGCCGGCGCCCAGCAACGGCGAGGTAGCTCAGCTGGTAGAGCACTCGGCTGAAAACCGGGGTGTCGCCGGTTCGAGTCCGGCCCTCGCCATTTGCCGCGCCTCGCCCGCTTCGCTTGGGCGGGCTCGCTTCGCTCGCGTGCCCGGCGCTGTGCTTTCCGCTCGCGCGAAGTGCCGCGTCCGCACCTGTCGGTCGCGGCACCAAAGAGCACACGCATCCCGCTACCCTGCTTCGTGCGATTTCGTCGCAATTAGCGGGCTTTCGCCCGTGGGGGTCTTGATCCGTCCGGAGCGCCTTTTTAGCTTCCTGGTCACGGGTCTGTAACACGCTAGGGGAGGACAAGAACGAGATGAGCACGCTTGCCGCGACGCTCCGAGGCGAGGGCCTCTTGGAGCGCTACTTCGGCTTTGCCGCGCGAGGCACGACGTTCGCGCGGGACACGATGGCCGGCGCCACGACCTTCGTCGTGATGTCGTACATCATCTTCGTCAACCCGATCATCCTGACCGGGGCGACACCCAAGTTCGGGCCGTCGCTCGCGTTCGGCGCCGTCCTGACGAGTACCTGTCTCGTCGCGGGCGTGATGTCGATCCTGATGGGGCTGACGACGAACTATGCGTACGCGATCGCGCCGGGCATGGGCCTGAACGCGGTCGTCGCCTACGGCCTCGTCGCGAGCGGCAAGGCGAGCTTCCCCGAGGCGATGGGGCTCGTCGTCCTCGAAGGCGTCTCGATGGTGGTCCTCGCCGTCAGCGGCCTCCGGGAGCTGATCTTCCGGGCGATCCCGCTCGAGCTGAAGAAGGCGATCGCGATCGGCATCGGCCTCTTCATCGCGTTCATCGGCCTCTACAACTCGGGGATCATCGCCTCCCTGCCGCCGAGCGCCGGCCAGCCGGTGACGCTCGGCAACTTCACGACCTGGCCGATCTTCGTCACGATCTTCGGCATCGTCTTCACGTTCGCGCTGCGGGCAATCCGCTTCCGCGGCGACCTGATCGTCGGGATCGTCGGCACGACGGTCGTCGCGACGATCATCAACTCGCTCGTCAGCCATCACCGGGCGTTCGGCACGTCTACGGCCACCTGGCCGGGCTGGCATCACCTCTACGCGAAGCCCGACTTCAGCCTGCTCGGGAACATCAGCCTGCACTCCTTCTCGACCACGCAGCTCGGCGTGATCGCCTCGCTCGTCTGGGTCTTCTCCCTGTTCCTGAGCGACTTCTTCGACTTCTCGGGGACGGCGATCGGCGTCGGCAAGCAGGCGGGCTACGTCGATGCGACCGGCAACATCCCGAACTTCAAGAAGGCCCTCGTCGTCGACGGTCTCGCCGCGGTGGCCGGCGGCGCAGCGTCCTCGTCCTCGGCGACGACGTTCATCGAGTCGGGCTCCGGCGTCGCTGCCGGAGGCAGGACGGGCTGGGTCGCGATCGTCGCGGGCCTCCTGTTCTTCCCCTTCATGTTCATCTCCCCGCTGATCGGGATGGTCCCGGCACAGGCCACCGCCGCCGCGCTCGTCGTCGTCGGCTGGCTGATGATCTCGACCCTCACCGAGATGGAGGGCGAGGCCGAGGGCGCGAAGACGAAGATCGCCGGCATCGATTTCCACGACCTCGCGATCGGCCTCTCGGCCGCGCTCGCGATCATGATCATGCCGTTCACCTACTCGATCACGAACGGGATCGGCTTCGGCTTCATCACCTACACCGTCGTCTGCGCGGCGCGGCGGGAGTGGAAGCGGATCCACCCCTTCATGTGGGTCGTGACCGCGGCGTTCGTCCTCTACTTCATGGTGCCGTTCCTCCAGCAGCACGTCAGCTGGTTCGGCGGGCACCTGGCCTAGCGGAGAAAAGCGAGGCCCCCGTGGACGCCTGCGCGTGCTCGGGGGCCTCGGGTCGTTCGGACCGGTGCGACCGTGTCGCGGACGACCGTTGGCCGCACCCTAACTTCTCTTGGCCCGAAGTGCCGTGGCCGGCTCGGCGGAAAACTCCGCAAATTCCGTGAAGCCGCGCCGGCCGAGCTCCTCGCGCAGCCGCGCCGGCGCCACGTAGATCGGCGTCTCGGCTCCGCGCGAGAACGAGAGCACGAGGGTTCCGCCCCGCGCGACGACGCGCGCGAGCTCGTCGTAGAACGGGATCATGTTCGAGAGGACGACGAGCTCGAAGGATCCGTCCGGAAGCTCGAGGGCCGATGCATCGCCGACCTCGAAGCCGAGCCGGTCGCCGAGCCCGGACGGCTGCTGGCGGCGAGCCTCCTCGATCATCCCCGGGCTGAGGTCGATGCCGACGACCCGAGCCTCGGGGTAGCGCTCGGCAAGCGCCCGCGCGACGACTCCGGTCCCCGTGCCCAGGTCGAGGACGTGTGCCGGCGCGGGGAAGCCCTCGAGGGCGAGGTCGAGCGCCGAGAGGTGATGCGGACCGATTCGGGTATCCCACGTCGGCGCGAGCCCGTCGAACATCCGCCGCAGCGGCAGGCGCAGCAGTCCCCACACCGCGGGCCGCCGCACGACTGCGTCGGTGACGAGCCGCGCGAAGCGCTGGGCGTCGATCACCGCGCCGCGAGATCGAGCACGATCTCGCCTCCCTCCTCGACCCGCAGGAGCTGGGCGGCACTCCCGCTCGAGACCGCGAGGGCGAGGCTGCCGTAGCTGTCCTCGTACAGGATGAGCGACCCCCGCGGCGCGTCCGCGAACGTGCGTGCGGACACCGCGTAGAACCGGTCGCCGCGGCAGAGTAGCTCGACTCTCGTACCTGCGGCGAGCTCGGCCCGCTCGAGGTCCTCCGGCCGGACGTTCAGCGTGACGTTGCCGAAGCGGTCGACGGCGAGAGCGACGGCGCGGATGCGGTTCTGCCCTACCTCCGGCTGCGGGATCTCGAGCCGCACGAGCTCCTCGGGGTCGACCGGCGGCCCGAGCCTCTCGAGCGCGACGCCGGCGGCGAGGTGGGCGGCGGCCGGCGAGAACAGATCGCGGCCGTGGAACGTGCGGGACACGGGCTGCAGCGAGTAGTCCGCGTTGGCGAGCTCGTGCGCGGCGGCCACGCCGCCGAAGCGCTCCGCCGCCGGCAGGAGCAGCCCGTTGTCGGGGCCGACGTACAGCCGCCCCTCCGCGTCGCGCACCGCGAGGGCGCGCCTGCCGCTGCCGACACCGGGATCGACGACGGCCAGATGGACGCCGGCCGGCATGTAGGGCAGCGCGTTGGCGAGCACGAGCGCTCCCTGGAGCACGTGCCCCGGACGGACGCCGTGCGTCACGTCGATCACGTGGGCCTCCGGGGCGATCGTCGCGATCACGCCGTGACAGGTGCCGACGAAGTCGTCCTGGAGCCCGAAGTCGGTCAGGAGGGTGATGACCACGGCAGAGAACGTACTGCCTCGACGAGCCCGTCGAGGTCGTGAGTGACGGCAACCGCGACGACGTCAAGGCCGAATGTCCTCGACTCGGCCGCCGTCTGGGGGCCGATGGCGACGATCGGAACCTGCGCGCCGGCCGCGGCGAGCGCGCGGGCGGCGGAGCCGGACATGAGCAGGGCGACGTCGGTAGCCGGGACCTCGGGCCGCAGCTCGACCGTCCGGTAGAGCGGCAGGAAGTCGGCGTCGAGGACGTCCCGCCGCGCGCCCTCCGCCGCCGCGAGCAAGAGCGTCCCTTCCGGCAGCTCCTCGCGCAGCCCTTCCTGCGTGTGGGTCGCAGCGACGACGTCGACGGCGAGTCCGTGCGACCTCAGCGCCTCGGCCGTCGCGGGCCCGATCGCGGCGATGCGGTTCGCGGTGACGCCGCGCCTCGCCAACTCGTGCGCGCCATTGCGGCTCGTGACGACGAGCCAGTCGTACGCGCGGGCATCGACCGGATCGTCGCCCAGGGGCTCGACGCGGATCAGCTCACAAAAGACCGCTTCGTGCCCGAGCGCCTCGACGCGGGCGACGAGCTCCTCACGCGTGACGAGAACTCGCATCCGCCAGTTCCGCCCCCAGCGCGGCCGGATCGTCGCCCGTGTGCCGCTCGACCCACGATCCGTCCTCCGCCGCGACGAGGCCGGTCAGCGTCGCCCCATCGTGGTAGGCGGCGACGGGAGCGAGGCAGCCGCCGCCCACCGCCGCCACGACCGCCCGCTCCGCCTCCACGCGCACCCGCGTCTCGGGATCGTCGGCGGCCCCCACGAGATGCTCTTCCCCGGCGCGCACCTGGAGCGCGAGGGCACCCTGCCCCGCTTCCGGCAGCATCGTCTCGGGCTCGAAGCGTTGCCCGATCTCGTGGCCCAGCCCGAGCCGGTCGAGCCCGCAGGCCGCGAGCACGATCGCGTCGAGCCCACGCTCCCCGCGCTTGCGCAGGCGCGTGTCGATGTTGCCGCGCAGCGGCTCGATCGAGAGGCTCGCGTCGAGGGCGAGCAGCTGCGCCTTGCGGCGCACCGACGCCGTCCCGATCCGCATCCCGGAGCGGAGGCCGGCGGCGCCGCAGAGGGCATCGCGCGGATCCTCGCGGCGGAGGTAGGCGCCGACCGCGAGGCCGTCGGGATCGGCGGCGGTCAGGTCTTTGGCCGAGTGAACCGCGATGTCGATCCGGCGGTCGAGCAGCGCCTCCTCGAGCTCCTTGACGAAGACGCCCCGCGAGCCGATCTCGCCGAACGGACGTGACCGGTCGCGGTCGCCGGCGGTCGTGATCGGGACGAGCACGAGCTCGATGCCGGGCGCCCGCAACGACGAGAGGGCGCGCTCGGCCTGGGTGAGCGCGAGCCTACTGCCGCGACTGCCGACGCGGACGAGCACAGGTCAATGGCCTCCGCACCAGCGGCGCACAACCGACACCGCGAGGCCGGACCCGGATGAACGCCGTCGGCACCTGCAGCGGCAGCGGACGGCCGATGAGCTGCCCGAGCTTCAGCGCTCGTCCTCGCCGAGACCGAAGAGATGCCGCACGGCCTCAGCATAGAGGACCCCATCGGCTGCCGCGGCCGCCTGCTTCATCCTCACGGTCGGCAGGTGGAGGAGCTTGTTGACGATCTGCGCGGTGACCGCCTCGACGGCGCGGCGCTGGCTCTCGTCGAGCTTCCCGAGCAGCGACTCGGCCTTCTGCAGCTCGGCTTCGCGGATCTCCTCGGCCCGCGCGCGCAACGACGCGATCGCGGGGACGACGTCGAGCGAGGCGTGCCACTCGTGGAACTTCTCCACCTCGGCCGCGACGATCGACTCGGCCCGCTCGGCCTCCTGCCTGCGTCCCGAGAGGGTCTCGGCCACGATCTGCTCGAGATCGTCGATGTCGTAGAGGTAGCAGCCGTCGAGATCGCCGATCGCGGGATCGAGGTCGCGCGGGACGGCGAGGTCGACGAGCAGCAGCGGCCGCCCCTTACGGCGGCGCCAGGCGTCCGCCACCGTGGCTGCCTCGAGCACGAGGCCGCTTGCGTTCGTGGAGGCGATGACGACGTCGACCGTCGCGAGCTCCTGCTCGATGCGCTCCCGCCCGGTCTTGCTGTTCGCCACGAGCGCGATCTCGGCGCCGCGGCTGCGGAGGTTGCGAGCCGCCTGCTCGCTCACCTTGCCCGCGCCGAGGAGAAGGATCGAGCAGCCGTCCAGACTCCCGAACACCTGCTCCGCGAGCGCGGCCGCGGCCGAGGACACCGACGCGGGGCTCTCCCCGATGGCCGTCTGCGCGCGCACCTTGCGGCCCGCATGGAGCGCCTGGCGAAAGACCCGGTCGAGCAGCAGCGCCGTCGTCCCGAGCTCGTGCGCGACCCGCACCTGGCCGAGGATCTCGCCCTCGCCCGGAACGAGCGAGTCGAGACCGGCGGCTACGCGGAAGAGGTGGTGGGCCGCCGCCCTGTCCTGGAGCCGGTAGAGCGCCGGCTCGACCTCCGGCCCGAGCGAGGCCAGCGCGGCGACGGCGTCGCGCTCCGCCTCCTCCGCATCGTCGGCCGCGAGGTAGAGCTCGGTGCGGTTGCAGGTCGAGAGGCAGGCCGCCTCGCGACCGTCCGCCGCGAGCTGCTCGGCGAGCGCCTCCGCCTTCTCCCGGTCGAGCGCGACCTGCTCGCGCAGCTCGACCGGCGCGTGGTGGTGGGAGGTACCGACGAGGACGAGACGCATCACGCGAAGTGTGTGGCCGGGAGGGCGAGCCGAACGACGACGACGAGAGCGAACCCGGCGAGCGCGACATACGCGGCGCGGCGGCCCGTCCAGCCGGCGAGCAGCCGCAGGGCGAGATAGGCGCACCAGACGACCCACGTGGCGGCGGTCACGGCGATGAGCGCGTCGAGTCGGTCGTCGCGGACGAGGAGCCGGACGAGACCGACGGCGGCGCCGAGCGTCAACAGCGGCACCGACCACGCGACCGTCCTCAGCGCGAGCGAGTCGAGCGTCGCGAGCGCCGGCACCTGCCTGCGCAGGATCGTCGCCGGACGCGTCCTCAGCCGCCGCTCCTGCCAGATGTACAGGCCCGAGAGCGCGGCCGCGAGCGTGAAGCCGGCGAATGCGGCGAGGACGAGGCCGACGTGGACGACGAGGAAGAGATTGGAGTAATGGCTCGCGCGCCCGATCCCCGTGCCGCCGCCCGCGCGGGCCACCACGAGCAACGCCACGGCGAGCGGCATGACCACGAGGCCGAGCAGGCGGTACGGCCGGCGGCAACCCCAGATGAGGTACGCCGAGACGACGAGCCAGACGAAGAGGTCGAGCGACGACGCCCACGTTCCCCACGGGAAGCCGTCGTCGCGCGCAGCCTGCACGCCCAGCAGGGCGGTCTGTACGAGCCAGCCCAGCCGGACGCCCCAGGTCGCCGCCCGTCCCGCGCGTCCCGGATGCCGCACGTCGCCGAAGTAGCCGACGGCGGCCTCGCCGTAGAGCAGGAGCGCGGGCCAGAAGAGGAGCTCAGCCAACGCGCGCCGGCTCCCGCGGCGCCCCTTCTGCTTCTCCGTCGTCCTCGGGAACGCGGCCGGCGAGTTCGTCGACGTCGCGCTCCAGCCGCTGCAGCTTCAGCGCCATGATCAGGAGGTAGGCGAGCACGACGGCGAAGACGACGCAGTACGCAGCCGTGACGTATTTCTCGGAGGTGGTCACGCGAGTGCCTCCCTCAGCCGGCGCAGCCGTACGTCGAGCCGCTTGGCACCGAGCTCGAGGCGGTAGAGCGTGTACGCGAGCACGAGCATCGCGGCCTGCGCGACGCAGTACGTGACGAGGATCCAGCCGCCGAAGTTCGGGCCGTGCAGGGTGAACACCTCGGGATGGAAGTACGCCTTCGCCAGCCGGATCGCGGCGAAGCTGACGGGGATGAGGACGACGCCGAAGAGCGCGTACACCGCGCTCAGGTTCGCACGCTGCGGCCCCGGCTCGACCGAGTAGCGGAGCATGAAGTACGCGCAGTAGAAGAGGTAGAGGACGAGGAACAGCACGAGCTCGTCCTCGCTCCAGATCCACCAGCGTCCCCACGCGATCTTGGCCCAGATCGAGCCCGTCACGAGCACGAGCGTCCCGAAGATGAGCCCCTGGTGGACGCAGACGTAGCTCTCGAGGTCGGCGCGCGGGTCGCGCTTCCACAGGTGCCGGAGCGCGTTCCAGGCGCCGCCGGCGAAGCAGGCGTACGCGGTGAACGCGATCGAGACGTGGAAGTAGAAGATCCGCTGCGCGAAGCCGAGGCTCGCGTCGTTGGGCGCCACGAAGAAGACGAGGGCCAGCGCCGTCGTGACGAGCACGAGGGAGCACGCGGCAAGCGCGGGCAGCGGTATCCGGCGAACACGACCCACGGCTGGGATTGTCGCAGCAGCAGGGCTATTCGGCGACGACATACTCGAACGACGCCCAGCAGACCACGGCGAACAGCAGGTCGTAGAGCGCGAGGAACCCGAGGTAGCGGCCCGGCGAGTCGACGACGCTCGCCCCCACGGCGCCGACGACGATCGGCATCGCCAGCGGCAGGAAGAGCAGCGGCAGCAACAGGTCGCGGGCCCGCGTCGCGACGGCCATCGCGCCGAGGAACGTCCCGACTCCGCAGATCCCGAGGTCGGCGAGCAGGACGGCGGCCACCGTCGCGCCGCCGACGCGGTGGAAGAACAGCGCGTAGAGGGGCAGCGCGACGACCTCCGCGGCGACGAGGAAGGCGAGCGTCGCAAGCGACTTCGCGAGCCAGATAGCGCTTCGGTCGCACGGGGCGAGGACGAGGCCGTCGAACGTCCGCTGCTCGCGCTCCGGGACGAACGCCCGTCCGAGACCGAGCAGCGCCGTGAACAGGATCGCCACCCAGAGCAGGCCGCTCGTCTCGAGCCGCGACGGCGTGCCGGGCAGCGCAAAATGGAAGACGACGAACACCGCGGCGACGAACAGGAGCATCGCCGGCAACGTGTCCCGCGCGCGGAGCTCCAGCAGCAGATCCTTGCGCGCCAGCGCTCCGACGTCGCGGGCGTAGCTCATGACACGAGCGCGAGCGAGCCGCTCGCGAGCGGCTGGACGCGCGCCGGATCGTGCGTGGAGACCAGGAAGGTGCCTTCGCCCCGCAGCTCGGCGAGCTGGGCGTCGAGGAGCTCGGCTCCCGCCTCGTCGAGCGCGCTGTACGGCTCGTCGAGCACGAGCAGCTCCGGGTCGTGGAGGAGGACGCGGCAGAGGGCGAGCCGCTGCGTCATGCCGCGGGAGTACGAGACGACACGCTGGTGCCGGACCTCCCAGAGCCCGAACCGCTCGAGCAGCATCCCGATCCGCTCGCGGCGCTCGGGCACGCGGTACAAGCGCCCGTAGAGCTCGAGGTTCTCGAGCGCGGTCAGCTCGCGATAGACGAGCGGCTCGTGCCCGAGGTAGCCGACCTGCGCGCGCGCCGCGCCACGCTCGATCGTCCCTTCGGTCGGCTGCGAAAGCCCTGCACAGATCCGTAGCAGCGTCGTCTTGCCGGAGCCATTCGGCCCGGTGACGACGAGGAAGCCGCCGCGCGGGAGGTCGAGGTCGATCTTCCGCAGGACGCGCTTCTCCCCGTAACGCTTGCCGAGCCGGCGAGCCGTCAGCACGCGCCCAGCATAGGCCGCGGAGCTAGCTGACAGCGTCGGCGATCACGAACACGGCGAAGGCGACGCTGATCACGCCGTTCATCGTGAAGAACGCCGTGTCGAGCCGGCGCAGGTCACCGGGCCGCACGAGGGAGTGCTCGTACGCGAGCAGGAGCGCGACGGCCGCGACGCCGAGCCAGTAGAGGACCCCGACGGAGAGCCCGAGGCCGGCCGCGACGAGGCAGGCGATCGTCGCCGCGTGCGCGAGGCGGGCTCCGAGGAAGGCGCCGCTCACGCCGAAGCGCGTGACGATCGAGTGCAGACCCTCCCGCCGGTCGATCTCCTCGTCGAAGAGCGCATAGAAGAAGTCGAACCCCGCGACCCAGAGGGCGACGGCGGCGCCGAGCATCCAGGCCTGCCACGGCAGGCGTCCGGTGATCGCGACCCAGGCTCCGACCGGCGCGAGGCCGTCCACCGCGCCGAGCCAGAGGTGGCAGAGCCAGGTGAACCGCTTCAGATAGGGATAGATCACGAAGCCGGCGACCGGGATCGGCCAGAGCCGGTGGACGAGCGGGTTCAGCTCCCAGACGGCCGCGAGGAAAAGCGCGAGCGAAGCGAGGCAGAAGACGACGACCTGGGCGACCGAGAGCTGGCCGCTCGGGATCTCCCGCCCGGCCGTACGCGGGTTCAGCGCGTCGATCCCCGCGTCGATCAGCCGGTTGAGCGCCATCGCGAGGGAGCGTGCGCCGACCATCGCGAGGGTGATCCAGAGGAGGTCGTGCCCGCTCGGCGCTCCGCCCACCGCGAGGAAGGCGCCGACGTAGGCGAACGGCAGGGCGAAGACCGTGTGCTCGATCTTCACGAGCCTTGCGAACCTGGCCGGGAGCGGCGCCGGCGCGAGGCCCGCCGTCATGTCTGCTCGTGGGCCGTGGGAGCCTCCGCCAGCAGCTCGAGCGCGTGCGCGAGCGCAGGCCGCAGAACCGCGAATCCGTCACGGCACCCGCCGGTCGAGCCGGGCAGGTTCACGACGAGCGTCGAGCCGAGCACGCCGGCCGCCCCGCGCGAGAGGAGGCCGTGCGGCGTCTTGGCGATCGAATCGGCCCGCAGCGCCTGCGCGATGCCGGGCGCCTCCCGCTCGAGCACCTCGCGCGTGGCCTCGGGCGTCACGTCCCGCGGCGCGAGTCCCGTTCCGCCCGTCGTCAGCACGAGCCGGGCCGACCCGGCCAGCTCTCGGATCGCCGCCGAGATCTCGTCGCGCTCGTCGGGCACGGCCCGTCGCTCGACCTCGTAGCCGTCCCCGCGGAGCAGCTCCTCGAGAGCGTCGCCGCTTCGGTCCTCCCGCGTTCCGGCCACGACTCCGTCCGAGACGGTCAGCACGGCGGCCTTCAGATGACTCGCTCCTTCGTCTTCTCGAGGAGCACGACCTCGGCGATGCGCATCTCCTTGTCGACCGCTTTCGCCATGTCGTAGACCGTGAGCGCGGCAACCGCTGCCGCCGTCAGCGCCTCCATCTCGACGCCGGTCTGGGCGGTCGTCTCCGCAGCGGCGACGATCTCGACCGACTCGTCCCCGACCTCCAGGCTCACCTCGACATGCGTGAGCGGCAGCGGATGGCAGAGCGGGATGAGCTCGCTCGTCCGCTTCGCGGCCATGATCCCGGCGAGCTGCGCCGTGGCGAGCGCGTCGCCCTTCGGCAGCTCGCGCAGGGCCCGGGCCGTCTCGGCGGCCATGCGCACCTCGGCCCGCGCGACGGCGCGGCGACGCATCGGCTCCTTGCCGCCGACGTCGACCATCCGGACCGCGCCCGACTCGTCGACATGCGAGAGGTCGTCCATCACGAGGATCGTACGGCGTCGAGGTCGGCCAGCTGCGCGTCGACCCACTCGGTGATGCCGTGCTCGCGGACGTGCGCGCGGATCGCGTCGGCCCGCCGCCGGCGCTCGGCGGAATCGAGCGTGAGCGCCGCATAGAGCGCGTCGGCCTGCCCCGAGACGTCGAGCGGGTTCACGGTCAGCGCCCATTCGCCGAGCTCGGCGTGCACGCCCGCGTTCTCCGAGAGCACGAGCACCCCATCGCGCTCGTTGACGAGAAACGCCTCCTTGGTGACGAGGTTGAGCCCGTCGAAGACGGGATTCACGAGCAGGACGTCGAACTGCTTGTACCCCGCGACCGAGCGGAAGAAGTCGTCGGCGAGATCGAGCTCCACGGGCTGCCATCCGCCGCTCCCGAAGCGCTCGTTCACCTCGCGCGCCGCGGCCTCGACCGCGGCGACGTATTCGGCGTATTCCGGGATGTCCTGTCGCGAGGGCGCGAGCAGAGCGGCCATGCCGACCCGGCCGTGCAGCTCGGGGTGGCGCTCGAGCAGAAGCCCGAAGGCGTGGAAGCCGCGGACGATGTTCTTCGAGGGATCCGTCCTGTCGACCCGCAGGACGAGTTGCTCCGGCCGCCGGGCGGCGAGAGCGGCCTCGCGGTCGAGCACCGCCGGGTCGGTCCGGAGACGGTCGAACTCCGTCGCGTCGACGCTGATCGGCCGCGCGACGACACGCGTCGTGTGCCCGCGGTGCTCGACGGTTCCGAGCTCGTGGTCGACCTGGGCGCCGAGCAGCCGCTCGGCGGCGGAAAGGAAGGCGCGTCGCCAGCGCTCGGTGTGGAAGCCGACCACGTCGTTCGCGAGCAACCCCTCGTGGACGGCCACGCGCAGCTCCGGCGGCAGGGCGTGCCAGTAATCCGGCTCCGGCCACGGGATGTGTACGAAATGCGACGTAACGACCTCGGCCCGTGCCTCGCGCACGAGATGGGGCGCGAGGTACAGGTGGTAGTCGTGGAAGAGGACCGCGGCGTCCGGCTCTCGATCGAGCTCCTCGAGCGCCGCCTGGGCCAGCTTCTCGTTGACCGGCACGTAGCCGTCGTCCCAGGCGTCATGCACGTCCGGGCCGAGCTCGGGAGCCGAGCCGAGGCCCCATAGATAGTGCTGCAGGAACCAGAGGAGCGGATTCGCGACCACGTTGTAAAAGCGGTCGTATGCAGCAGGATCGTGCGAGACGAGCCGCAGGCGATACGGCGCCCCGTCCGCGGTCTCCTCGACAAAGGAGCCTCCGTGCTCGGCTGCCACCGCCCGATCCTCGTCGCTGATCGCGCTCGCCACCCACGTCACGTCGTGGTGCGCCAGCAGGCCGCCGAGCGCCGTCACCACCCCGCCGCCGCCTCGCGTCGCCACGCGCCGGCCCTCCGCGTCGCGGCCGTACGTGACCGGCGCGCGGTTGACGACGACGAGGAGCCTACGCCCAGACGTTGTCGATATCGACAACGTTCAGGCTGGCTGACGCAGCCGCTTCACGAAGCGAAGCCGAGAGCCGCGGACGCCCGGCTGGGAGAGCAGCTCGAACTCGTCCGCGATGGTGCGGATGATGGCGATGCCGAGGCCTCCCTCCGTGAGCTCCTCGCCCTCGAGCGGCGGCGGCCGCTCCGGATCGAACCCCTTCCCGTCGTCCACGACCTCGACCGCGAGCGCGTCGCCGGTCAGCTCGTAGGCGATGGAGACGAAGCCGGCCCCGTCGGCGTACGCGTGGCGCACCGAGTTCGACACCGCCTCGGTCAGCGCGAGCTTGAGGTCGGCGAGCAGCTCGTCGGGCAGCCGAATGATGTCCGCGAGCCCGCTGAGCGCCAGGCGAGCGAGCGCCACGTACTCGGCGCGGGCGGGCACGCGAAGCCGGACCGTGCGCATACCCTCGCGTTCCTCCTCGCTCGTCTCGACCAAAATCGCCTCGCCCATCGCCAGCCTCTCCGCACGTTCCCTGAGGTTCCAGGGTTTAAACCTGTCGATTTCTGCCGGTACCGGCCCTCCACCTGCCGGCGCGATGTTTATCCTCCGCTCCGCGTTCCCCACGGGCCCGTAGACCTAACCAATCGGGTTTCCACGGGAAAACGGCCGCCCGTACTCGACCCTAGACTGAACGGCTGTGACGGCCGCCCCGCCCGCCCACGCGCACCGACGGCCGCGGCCCGGATCGCTCGAGCGTCCGGTCAACGGCCGGCTGTACCGGGGCACGTGGCTGCTCGTCGGGCTGCCGCTCCTGTTGCTCGCCTTCAGCGTCGCGCGTCCGCCGGCGCTCCATACCAACAGCAGCCTCCCGCCTGCATTCGACGCAGCAGCCACCGCGTCGATGGCCGAGGACCTGGCCTCCAGCTATCCGGACCGCCGGCCGGGTACGCCGGGCGCCAGGGGCGCGGCGGCGTGGTTCCGCAGCGAGCTCACGCCGTACCGCTTCCACGTCCGCTCCGACCGCTTCACGGCGACGATTCACGGCCGACGGACGACCCTCGTCAACCTCGTCGCCGAGAAGTTCGGGCTCACTCCGCAGGCGGAGATCGTGGTGATGGCGCACCGCGACGACAGCGGCGTCGGCAGCGGGCTGAACGACAACGCCTCGGGGACTGCGGCCCTGATCGAGCTGGCGCGCTCGTACGCTCCCACCGCAGCCGCCCAGCGCGCCTCGCTCCCCGTCTCGCTCGTCTTCGTCTCGACCGACGGTGCCTCCGACGGTGCGCTCGGCGCCGCGCACTTCGCGGCGACGGAAGGAGCGCACGAGAACATCCTCGCGGTCGTCAACCTCGACTCCATCGGCGGGCGCGGAACGCCGCGCCTCGTCCTCGGCGGCAACACGGCGCGTTCTCCGGCTCCCGGCCTCGTCGAGACGCTGCGCGCCGCGTTCGCCCAGGAGCCGGCTCGGCCGAGCGGCCTGCAGCAGCTGGTGAGCCTCGGCTTCCCGTTCAACCCGTACGAACAGGCGCCGTTCGTGAGCCGCGGCATCCCGGCCGTCACCGTGACGACGGCCGGCGCGCGACCGCCCGCGCTGGAACGGAGCGGGAAACGGCTCGATGTTCGGCACCTCGGCCTGGTCGGCCTCGCGGCGCAGGAGACCGTCGACGCGATGGAGGAGGGCGTCTCGCTCGCGCAGGGACCGACCACCTACGTCTACCTCGGACAGCGGATCATCCGCGGCTGGGCGATCGAGATCGTCCTCGTGGCCATGCTGCTTCCGTTTCTCGCCGCGGCGGTCGATCTCTTCGCCCGCTGCCGGCGGCGGCGCATTCGCGTCGCGCCCGCGGTCCGCAGCTTCCGCAGCCGCTTGTACTTCTGGATCTGGGTCGGCGCGCTTTTCCTCGTCTTCGGCGCCCTCGGCTTCTGGGGGAGCACCGACGGACGGGCGCCGTCCCTCGCGGATGTCTCCTGGCCCGGCTCGGGGCTGATCGCGCTGGTCCTGCTCTCGGGGGTCGGCTGGATCGTCGCGCGCACCCGGCTCCTGCCTCGGCGCCCGATTCGGCCGGAGGAACGTCTCGCCGGGCACAGCGGCGCGCTGCTCGCGCTCGGAGTCGTCGGCCTCCTCCTCGCGGCCACCAATCCGTTCGCCCTGATCTTCCTGCTGCCGTCGCTGCACGCGTGGCTGTGGCTGCCACAGGTGCAGACTCGTCACCCGGCGCTGCGCGCCGGCGTCTTCCTCGCGGGCCTGATCGGCCCCGCGTACCTCGTGTGGTCGTTCGCGACGCACTACCAGCTCGGCTGGGACGCACCCTGGTACGTCGCGAGGCTCTTCGCCTCCGGCTACGCGCCGCTCCCGCTGCTCGTGATCGGCCTCGGCTGGCTCGCGGCCGCCGGACAGCTCGCCGCCCTGGCCGCCGGGCGATACGCGCCGTACCCCGCGCCGGGAGAGCGCCCGCGTCGCGGGCCGGTGCGCGAGCTGATCCGGTCGCTCGTCCTCGCGCAACGGCGGCGCTCGGCAGCTGCCGAATCGCGCCGTGCCGTGAATGAGTAGTCGCCCTCAGGCCGCGTCGAGGCGCAGCCATTGCACGGTCGAGCCGGCAGCGAACTCGCCGTTTCCACGTGGAATGTGGACGAGGGCGTCGGCGGCACCGGAGCGGACGATCATGTGGGACTCCTGGCCGAGGATCGGCTCGAGCACGAGTGTCTCCCCGTCCACGTGCGACCGGGCACGGACGAACTCGTCGCGCTCCTCGTTGCGCCGCAGCGGTGCTGCCAGGCGTCCCGGCTCGAACCGGGGCAACGGTTGCGCCAGGCCCTGCAGCGCGCGGAGCGCTGGCTTGACGAAGAGCTCGCAGCCGACGAGCGCGGAGACGGGATTCCCGGGCAACCCGAAGACGAGCGTCTTGCCCCGCACGCCGCACGAGACGGGCTTCCCCGGCTTGATCGACACGCGCCAGAAGACCTCCTCGACCCCGAGCTCGTGCTCGACCGCCCGGACGAGGTCGTGCTCGCCCACCGAGACGCCGCCCGAGGTGACGAGGACGTCCGCGGCGAGGCCCCGCCCGAGCGCCCGTCGTAACGCCGCCTCGTCGTCGGCCGCCGGTGGCTCGGTCGCGACCTCGGCCCCGGTTGCGGCGAACGCGGAGGCGAGCATGAGCGTGTTCGTCTCGTAGATCTGTCCAGCGCCGAGCGGCTCACCCGGCGCGACGAGCTCGGTGCCGGTCGCGAGCACCGCGACGCGGGGCCGGCGCGCGCACGAAAGCGCCGCAACGCCCGACGCCGCAACCGCGGCGAGCCGGGCAGGGGTGAGCCTCTGGCCCGCGGCCGCGACCGCGTCCCCGACGGCGACGTCGCCGCCGCGAGGCCGGACGTGCGCCCCCGCTTCGGCTGCGAACGCGATCTCGACTGCGTTCTCCAACTTGACAACACGCTCCACCGGGACGACCACGTCGGCGCCCTCGGGCACGACGGCTCCCGTCGAGATCGCGACCGCGGCGCCCGCTTCGAGCCTTCCCGCGAAGGGCCGACCCGCCGCGGACTCGCCGGCGATCCCCAGCGTTCCCGGCAGATCGACGGCGCGCGCGGCGAAGCCGTCCATGGCCGAGCTCGCGAACGGCGGAAGGTCGACGCGCGCCGGCACGTCCTCCGCGGTGACCCGTCCGCCGGCCTCCGCGACGGGCACCAGCTCGGCGGAGAGCGGTCGAGCGAGCTCGAGCACCTGCGTCTGCGCTTCCTCGAGCGTGAGTAGTGCGGCCACGGTGGGTACATACCGTAGTGGTGAGGCCGGGAGACGAAGTGGCCGGGCGGTACCGGCTCGACGAGCTGCAGGGCCGCGGCCCGATGTCGGAGGTCTGGCGCGCGCACGACACCACGCTCGACCGGACGGTCGCGCTCAAGCTCCTCTCGCCGACTGCGGAGCTCGACAGGTTCCGGCGGGAGGCGCAGGCGGTCGCCGCGCTGGCCCACGAGAACGTGATGCGCGTCTACGACTACGGCGAGGACGAGGCCGGGCCGTTCATGGCGCTCGAGTGGCTGCCGGGCGGAACGCTCGAGGACCGCCTCCAGCACGGACCCTTGCCGCCGTCCGAGACCCGTCACGTCGCCGAGGGCATGGCCGCCGGCCTGGCGCACCTCCATTCGCGCGGTCTCATGCACCGGGATCTCAAGCCCGCGAACGTCATGTTCGACGAGGAGGGCCGTCCCAAGCTCGGCGATCTCGGGCTCGCGCGCCGCATTGCCGGCTCGGGCACGCTGACGGAGGCGGGGACCGTTCTGGGCACGGCCGCGTACATCTCCCCGGAGCAGGCCGCCGGAGAGCCGGCCGGCGCCGCGAGCGACGTCTACTCGTTCGGGGTGATCCTCTTCCGGATGCTGACGGGCGAGCTGCCGTTCAGCGCGGATCACGCCCTCGCCCTCGTCGACCTGCACCGGCATGCGGCACCCCCGGCTGTCGAGACCCTTGAGCCGGGGGCGCCGCCCGACCTCGCCGCGCTGACGGCGGCCACGCTGCGGAAGGATCCTGCGGAACGGCCGGCCAACGGCACGGCCCTCCTGAGCGCCCTGGAGGGAGCCGCCGCGACGGTCGGTCCCCCGCTCGACACGCAGGCCACACAGGTTCTCGCGGCGCCCACCGGTCCGGCGCCGCGCGGGCGCCGCATCCCGGCAGCCCTCTTCGCCGCGGCCGCGATCGTGCTCCTCGCCGTCCTCGGCGGAGTCCTCGCCTGGGCCGTGACGCGGCCGGGCTCCGCGGCGCCGATCGGAGGCACCTCCACGGGCTCGACGGCCGCGGCCAGGACTCGTACCGGCCGCACAGGGACGGGGACCACACATGCCGGGACCTCGCAGACGACGAGCACCCGCCAGAGAACGCAGTCGCAGCCCACGACCACCACCGGCCATACGACGACGGCCGCCACGACCCGGACGACGGTGCCCACGAGCACGACGATTCCCACCACTACGCCGACGACCACGACGATTCCCACCACGGCGCCCACCACCACGACCGGCACGACGCCGACGACCACGGCCGGGATCGGAACGACGACTACGGGGACGTCTGCGACCGGTACGCGTACCGTCCGGCCCAAGGGGAGAACTGCGCCGGCGACTGCGGAGCCGGGAAGGCGTCGTTCGCCGAGCCGGCAAGCGCCCGCTCCATGAACAGCCGCCAGGCCGTCGCGGGAAGCGTCGGCCCGGAGACCGCGGCTCCGTGCACGTCGAGCATCGGGATCTCGGCGCGCGGATAGCCGATCCAGACGGTGGCCTCGAGCCCGGGCGTGTAGCCGCAGAACCAGGCGTCGGCGTAGTCGTCCGTCGTGCCCGTCTTGCCCGCGTCGGCGCGCCCGGGGACGTGAGCTCCGACGCCCGTCCCGTGGAGCATGTTCTCCTCGAGCACCTGCGTGACCGTCGCCGCAACCCAGTCCGGGACGACGCGCTCGCGCTGCGGCCGTCCCCACGCGGTGTCGGCCTCGGCGTCGGGGAAGACGACGCGCGTGATCGCGAGCGGCTGCGAATAGACCCCTCCCGCGGCGAGCGTGGCGTATACCGAAGCCATGTCGAGCGGGGTCACCACGCCGGTGCCGAGCGCCAGGGACGGCGACGGCTGGAGCTGCGTCTGCACGCCGAGCTCGTGCGCCGTCGTGGCGATCGCGTCGGCGCCGACGTCGAGCGCGAGGCGCGCGTAGACGGTGTTGTCCGAGCGGAGGGTGGCGGCGGCGACGGTCTCCGGCCCGGCGTACGCTCCGTCGTAGGTCCGCACACGCCAGTCGAGGGGCGCGTAGTAGAACGGCGCGGAGAGGTAGCGCGTCGCCCATGGGTTCATCCCGTCCGCGACCGCGGCGGTGAGGACGATCGGCTTGAAGGTCGAGCCGGCCTGGCGCTCGGCCGTCGTCGCAAGATTGAACTCGTTGCCCGGCGTCCCGGGAGTGACCGCCGCCATCGCCCGGATCGCACCGGACGCCGGATCGATCGAGACGATCGCCGCCGCAGGGTCGTGCCGCTCGTAGACCACCTGGGACAGCGCGTGCACCGCGGCCCGCTGCAGCCGGGGCCGGATCGTCGTGTAGATCTTCAGCCCGCCTGCGCGCAGCGTCGCCGCGCCGTAGGCCTGTTCGAGGAGATTCTCGAGGTAGCCCACGAAGTACGGCTCCCGGCTCGCGTACGCGGGGCTCGGCCGGAGGTGGAGGCTCCGGTCGCGAACTGCGGCGTCGTAGCGGGCCTGCGTGATGTCCCCGCTCCGGCGCAGCGCCGCGAGGACCTCGTCGCGGCGCCCGAGCGCGGCCGCGGGATTGTGGAGCGGGTCGTAGTACGACGGAGCCTGCGGCAGCCCGGCCAAGACGGCCGCCTGGGCGAGCGTCAGCCGGCTCGCCGGAACCGAGAAGTACGTCTCGGCCGCGGCCTGGATCCCGTAGGCGTGGTTGCCGTAGTAGACGTCGTTGAGGTAGGCCGTGAGGATCCTGTCCTTCGACCAGACACGCGCGAGCTTGACGGCCAGGCACGCCTCGACGACCTTCCGCTGCAGCGTCTTCTCCCGGGACAGGTAGAGGTTGCGGACGAGCTCCTGTGTGATCGTCGATCCGCCCTGCACGAGACGGCCGGCGCTCACGTCGGCGACGAGCGCGCGCAGGATCCCCAGCGGGTCGATGCCGCCGTGCTGATAGAAGCGCCGGTCCTCGATCGCCACGGTTGCCCTCGGCATCCAGGGGCTGATCTCGCCTCGGGCGACCGGCGTCCTGTTCTCGACCGCCGGCAGGACGCCGATCAGGCCGCCGTTCGCGCCGTAGACGAGCGAGCTGTCGGGCTGCCGCACGGGACGCAACGCGCTCAGGTCGCAGCTCGAGCCGAAGTAGACGGCTCCCCCCGCCGCGGTCAGGGCGAGGAGCGCAAGGGGGATCGCGATCGCGAGGACGACGAGCAGGCGCCGCTTCCGCCGCTGCGGTTTCGGCTTCGGCTTCCGCCTGGAGCTCACGTCCAGACGCCGAGCGCGCGGAGGCGCCGGTGGGCCCGCAGGCGCAGGTCGTGCTCGAGCCGCTCGGCGGCGAGGTCGTCGGCCGCGGCGGCGCGGACCGTGACCACCGCGGGATCCGAGAGCGCACTCACGTAGACCATTGCGTCGCGCTCGCCAGCCACGTCCTTGCGCAGCCCGTCGAGGGCGGCGTCGAGATCGGCGGAGAGCGGCACCGGGACGGAGACCTCGGCGAACGTCTCGCGGCTGCGGATCGAGGCGTTGACGATGGTGTCGGAGGCGAGCTTCTCGTTCGGCACGACGATGCGCCGGCGGTCGGTCGCCCGGATGAACGTGTAGGTGAGCCCGATCTCCTCGACGACTCCGGCGGTGCCGTCGTACTCGACGCGATCGCCGATGCGTACGGGTTGCGCGAGCGCGATCAGGATCCCGGCGACGAAGTTCCCGAGCGTCCGCTGCGCAGCGAAGCCCAGCACGATGCCGAGCAGCGCCGACGACGCGAGGAGGCCGCCGGCGACGGCTCTGATCTCCGGAATCGCGAGCAGCGCCGAGAAGAGGCCGACCGTGAGGATGACCACGCTGATCGTCCGGCGGAACACGCGGTAGCGCGTCACCGCCTCGGGCGCGAACGGCCGCCGCTGCAGCCACCAGTCGATTGCGCGGGCGAGCAGCGAGACGGCGGCGAAGATCACCGCCGCGATCACGATGTGCTTCCAGAACGGACTCATGCCCCGCTCCGAGTTCGGTGCACGCCCGCGAACTCCTCAATCGAGCGGCAGCGGCCGGCGGCCCGCGAAGCCGTCGTCGACCCGATGCCACCAGCCGATCTCGTCCTCGCCGAGCTGCCAGCAGAGCAGCACCGTCTCGCCTCGGTGCAGCGCCGGAAAGTCGATCAGGCCGCTGTCGAGATCCTTCACCTGGGCGCCGTGCTCCGTGATCTCGTCGACGAGCCGGGCGAGCCGCCGCGCGACCGCGTCGACCTCCGCGGTCGCGGAGGCGAGCTCCGCGGGTGGGATGCCGCCGCCGTTGCCGCGGATCTTGCGTTCGAGCTCCTCCTGCCGCTCGAGCGCCGCCGCGTGCTCCCGGCGGTCCGCGACGAGCCGCTCGACCAGCGGCCGCACCTGCTCGAGCTCGGCGTTCGCCTCCTCCGGCGTGAAGTGACGCACGGACCCCAGCCTATGCTCCGCGGTCGTGGAGGTCGAAGCCACCGAGCCGCGGCCGGCTCCGGATCGCCGGCGCGTCGTCGCCTGGGCGGTCGTCATCGGGCTGATCGCCGCGATCAACTACGCGGCCCGCTTCACCTCGTCCGGGAGCAACACTGGCAAGAGCGGCTCGCGGTACGAGCTCTACTCCTACTCGACGTTCGCCGCCGGGATGATCTTCTACGCGATCTGGCTCGTGGCCGTGCTCCTGATCGTCGCCAACCGGCTCGACCTGCTCGCGTTCCGGGCGCCCCGGCGCTGGGCGTCGGCGCTCGGCCTCGCGGTCGGCGTGATCGGCGTGATCTTCGTCTGGGAGGCCATCGTCTCGTACCTGCCTCTGCCGGAGAGCCCCGGCAAGGAGCAGGGCATCACCAACGTCCACTGGGAGCCGTCGCATGCGGGCGCCTTCGCGGCGAACTTCGTCCTGCTCGCCGTGGTCGCCCCGATCGTCGAGGAGCTGACCTTCCGCGGCGCGGGCCAGTCGCTGCTCCGCTTCCTCGGCCGCTGGCCGTCGATCCTGGTAGTGGGGATCGCCTTCGGCCTGGCGCACGGGCTCGTCGAGGCCCTGCTCGTGTTGGCCTTCTTCGGCATCGCCGTCGCCTGGCTGCGCGACCGCACGAACAGCGTGCTGCCGGGGATGCTCGTGCACGCCGTCTTCAACGGCGCGGCGCTCGCCTTCGTCGTCGTGCGCTAGTCGTCGTCGTCGCCGTTCTCGACGACGAACTGGTCCGGCGTGACGTCCTCGAGGAAGCTGCGGAACTTGAGCACCTCCGCCTCGAGCTGCTCCTCGTCGACCTCCTCTCCCTCGAACTCGATCGCCGACTCGGCGATCACGTCGTCCGCCGCGAAGATCGGCGCCTCGGCTCGGATGGCGAGCGCGATCGCGTCGGACGGCCGCGAGTCCACCTCGATCTCCTGGCCGTCCTGGAGGACCGTGATCTGGGCGTAGAAGGTGTTCTCGCGCAGCTCGGTGACGGTGATGCGGCTGATCGACGCGCCGAGCTGCTCGAGCATGTCGCTGACGAGGTCGTGCGTCATCGGCCGGACGGACGTCTGGCTCTGCAGTTTCATCAGGATCGCCGCCGCCTCCGGATGCCCGATCCAGATGGGGAGGAACTTGTTCCCGTCCGCGGTCTTGAGGAGGACGATCGGCTGCTTGCCGACCAGATCGAAGCTGACTCCGTAGATGAGCATCTCCTGCATCGGCCCGGGCCTCGTCTCGAATATAGCTCAGGCGCTCAGCCCGAAAACCCGGCGTAACCCCGCCCCGAGCGGTGCCGTTTGACACACATGCGCGCCCTCTGGCTCGACGACATCGAGTCGCTCGAAGCGATCTCCCAGAACGAGGACGCCCGCCGGATCTTCCTGCGGATGGCGTCTCTCTCGCAGACCGGCCGAACCCCGAGCTTCGTCGTCGAGGTCGCGCTCGACGGAGATCTCGACGCGGTGACCAAGGGCCGGTTGGTCGAGCTCGCCCAGGACGAGTCGTTCCTGCTCGCCGTGGAGGAGTACCTCGTGCGCACGCGCCGGCTCCACTAGCGCCGGGCTACAATCCGCGTCCGCGCGGGCGATTAGCTCAGCTGGTTAGAGCGCCGCTCTGATAAGGCGGAGGTCCCTGGTTCGAATCCAGGATCGCCCATCGACTACGTCCCGGCTGCGTTCTCGAGCGCCTCGGCGAGCTCCGCGAGGTCGTGCTCGTCGCCGAACGGCAGCTCGACCCGCCCCGGGAGGACGCGCGCGTGGCGGCCGGTCAGCTGCTCGATCGCGCCACGGACCCTGCCGGCGAGCGCGGGATCGACCGGAGCGGAGCGGGTGCGCGGCCGCTGTCGCGCGCCGGCCCACTTCGCCCGCTGCTCGGCGGCCCGCACCGAGAGGCCGCGCCGCACGATCTCGCGCGCGAGCCGGCGCCGGCCTTCGTGGTCGGGCACGGCGAGGACGGCGCGGGCATGTCCTTCGCTCAGCTGGCCGCGCTCGACCATCCCGAGCACGTCGTCCGGCAGCTCGAGCAGCCGGATCCGGTTCGAGACCGACGGCTTCGAGCGGCCGACCCGCTCCGCCACCTCGCCGAGCGAGAGCGAGAACTCGTCGATCAGGACGGCATAGGCGCGCGCCTCCTCGATCGGCGTCAGCTGCTCGCGCGCGACGTTCTCGACGAGGCCGAGCAGGAGGGTGTCGCGATCGTCCGCGGTGCGGACCACGGCGGGCACGGTCTCGCGCCCCGCCTCGCGGGCCGCCCGCCAGCGGCGCTCGCCGGCGACGATCTCGTAGCCGCCCACGCCGCGCGGCCGCACGAGCAGCGGCTGGATCACGCCCTGGCGGCGCACGGACTCCGCGAGGCCGGATGCGGCTTCGGGCTCGAAGCGACGGCGCGGCTGCTTCGGGTTGGGGTGGATCGCGTCGACCGGGATCTCGAGCAGCTCGGTCGGAACCGGCTGGCCGCCGATCAGGACCTCGAGGCCGCGGCCGAGACCTCGGCGTTGGGCGGAGGACTCAGGCGCGCTCGACAAGCTCCATCGCCACCTTCCAGTAGGCGTCGGCTCCGGCGGAGCGACGGTCGTAGGCGATCGCGGGCAACCCGTGGCTCGGCGCCTCGGCGAGGCGGACCGAGCGGGGGACGGAGGTGCGGAAGACGAGCGGGCCGAAGTGGCGGCGCACTTCCTCCTCGACCTGCTGCGCGAGCCGTGTCCGGCCGTCGACCATCGTGAGCAGGACGCCGCCGATGCCGAGGCTCGGATTCAGCCGGCGCCGGATCAGCTCGACCGAGTGAAGGAGCTGGGTCAGCCCCTCGAGCGCGTAATACTCGGCCTGCACCGGCACGAGCACGCGGTCTGCCGCGGCGAGGCCGTTGACCGTGAGCGGCCCGAGCGACGGCGGGCAGTCGAGGAAGACGAAGTCGTAGCGGTCGCTCCCGGAGGCCAGCGCCTGCGCGAGGTATCGCTCGCCGTCGGCGCGGCCGGAGAGCTCCACGACGGCGCCGGCGAGGTCCGGCTTCGCGGGGACGAGGTCGAGGTTCGCGAGGGCCGTCGGGTGGACGAGCTCGGCGAGCGGCGCCCCGTCGAGCAGGTCGTAGCTCGACGTCCCGTTGGCGCGCATCCCGAGACCGGACGTGGCGTTCGCCTGCGGATCGAGGTCGATCACGAGCGCCCGCTCGCCGGCCTCGGCGAGGCAGGCGGCTAGGTTGACGGCGGTCGTCGTCTTGCCGACGCCGCCCTTCTGGTTCGCGAGGGCGTAGATGCGGGACATCGCCCGGCCATTGTCGCTAGGCCAGCGGACGCTTCTTCGCGACGCCGACGCGACGCGGGAAGCCCGGGGGCGTGGGCGCGATCTTCGGGAGGACCGCGAGCCCCTCGTGGAGTTCGGGCGTGCCCGCGCCGAGCCGTTCCGCCACGGCCGTGAGGGGCTCGAGATCCGCCTGCTCGCCGAGCCAGAGGATCGCGGCTCCCCCGGTGCGGACGAGCGGGAGGCACAGCTCCGCGGCGACGGGAGGCTGCGCAAGCGCCTTCGCGACGGCAACTCCCCAGCGCTCGATCGGCTGCTCCTCGGCGCGGCCCCAGACGACCTCCGCGTTCGGCGTCGCCCAGCGGCGGAGGAAGTCGCACTTCCTCCGCTCGGCGTCGAGCAGGGTCACGTCGCGCCCGGGCAGGGCGGCCGCGAGCGGGATCCCCGGCGAGCCGCCGCCCGAGCCGAGATCGATCAGCGGCCCGTCGTAGCGCTCGACGAGCGGCACCGCGCGCAGCGCGTCGTCGAGCAGCATCTCCCGCGCCCGGTCGAGGTCGCGGAGCGCGGTCAGGCCGGGCGTCTCGAGGACGGCGCTCAGCCAGTCATTCAGGAACGACGACGACGTAGCGGTTCGGCTCCGTGCCCTCGGAGGTCGTGCTCACGCCAGCGACGTCCTTGAGGTGCAGGTGGACGACCTTGCGCTCGACGGCGGTCATCGGCTCGAGCTCCTCGCGCTCTCCGGACTCGCGAACCCGGTCGGCGACGCGCAGCGCAAGCGTCTCGAGCGTCGCCTGGCGCCGTGCGCGATAGCCTGCCGCGTCGACCACGACGTCCTTCTTCTCGTCGCCGTGGCCGCGATACGCGATCACGTTGAGCAGGTACTGGACCGCGTCGATCGTCTGGCCGTGCCTGCCGATGAGCAGGCCGACGTCGGGGCCGGAGCACGTGACGACGATCGCCTCCGGATCCTCCCGCGCGGTCACCTCTGCGTCGACTCCGAGCGTCTCGACGATCTGCGTCACGAGTGCCCGCGCCTCGCCGGCCTGCCCGGTCTCGTCGAGCGCGGCGGTCACCGCCGCGGCGGCCGCCGCGGCCGGCAGGTGCGCCACGACTCGGGCCGGCTCGTAGCCGACGCCGAGGATGCCGCGCTCGCCCTCGGCGACGACCTCGAACTGCACCGCCGCCTTGTCGAGACCGGGATGCCGGCGCTCGAGCTCGCGCAGCGCCGCCCACTTGGCCTCGCCGACGGTCTCCCCGGTCGCCTCGGCGGTCAGTGCCTCGAACTCGCTCATCTCCGGCTCGTGCGCTTCTTCTTGCGCCGCACCTGGCGCGGGCGCTGCGAGGCCGTCGGCGCGGGCTTCGGCGGCGGCGACTCGGTCCGCGCGCCGTTGCCGCTCGAGCCGTCGTCCTTCGGCGGCGTTCGCGAGCTCCGTTTCTCCGTCACCGGCGCCGGCGCCTTCGCGACGAGCTGGCGCGTGATCAGACCCTGCCCGACGGTCCAGAGGTTCGTCGTCACCCAGTAGAGAACGAGACCGGCCGGGAAGTGGGCGATGACGAAGACGAAGAAGAGCGGCATCACCATGAACAGCGTGCGCTGCATCTTGTCCGTCGTCGTCATCATGAAGAACGACGACGCCATCTGGCTCGCGACGTAGACGAACAGGAGCACGAAGCCGCCCCAGTGCGAGGTGGTGTGGTCCTGGATCGACGGGATGAAGTGCAGGAACGAGAGGTCCGTGTGCTTCGTGACGTGGAAGTGCGAGTCGAAGTGCTTGAGCGTGTAGTAGAGAGCGATGAAGACCGGCAGCTGCAGGAGCATCGGCAGGCACGAGGCGGCCGGGTTGATGTTGTTCTCCCGGTAGAACTTCATCAGCTCCTCGTTCTGCTTCTGGCGGTCGTGCTTGTACTTCTTCTGGATCTCCTTCATCTGCGGCGCGTGGCGCTGCAGGCTCTGCATCGAGTGGATCTGCCGGATCGTCAGCGGGACGAGGATCATCCGGACGACGACGGTGGTCGCCACGATCGACCACGCCCACGGCAGGCCGATGTTCGCGTGGAAGAAGTTGAGGACGTGGATCATCACGCCCTCGAGCTGGCTGAACACGGGAATCGTGTAGAGCGTCATCGGACCGGGTCGAAGCCTCCGCGGCTCCACGGGTTGCAGCGAAGCAGGCGCCAGCCGGCGAGCGCGCTCCCCTTGACGAGGCCGTGGCGGCGCAACGCCTGCACTGCGTACTCGGAACAGGACGGGTGGTACTTGCACGTCGTCGGGAACAGGGCTCCGAGCGTCAGCCGGTAGAGCCAGACGAGCGCGACGCCGAGCAGCGACGGCAAGCGCAACACAGCGTTCACGCGGCGAGGGCTCCGGTCTGTTCGAGCAGCTCGTCGACGCGCTCGCCGAGCCATTCGAAGCCGTTCGTCTCGGCGGCCTCGACGAGGCCGGGCCGCACGATCAGGACATAGTCGTTGCCGGCCGGCACGCGTGCGAGCCGCTCGCGCCACACCTCTCGCAGGCGCCGCTTGATCCGGTTGCGCTCGACGGCGCCGCCGGCCGCGCGCGGCACCGCGAAGCCGATGCGCGGCTCCGCCGGCTCGTCCTGCGGCAGCCAGTAGAGAACGAGGAAGCGCGACGAGACAGAGCGACCACGGCGATGCACCGCGTCGAAGTCCCGGGAGCGGGACAGGCGGTTGGCGCGCTTCACGGATGCCAGCTTAGTGGCTCGGTCCCGGCGAGCCGACTACGCGGAGAGGCGAGCCCGGCCCTTGCCGCGGCGGCGCTTCAGGATCGCCCGGCCGGCCTTCGTCGCCATGCGCGCACGGAAGCCGTGCTTGCGCTTGCGGCGGCGGACGTTGGGCTGATAGGTGCGCTTCACGACTGCGAAAAGGCTCGTCTTTGCCAGAAAAATCCCCGCCGGCGGCACGGCCGGACGGCAGGGCGGCGGTCAGTATAGCCGCGCTTCGTCCACCGGTTTGTCCACAGCCGCAGACGGCTCGGACATGCGGCTGCGGGGAGTTGCCCCCATACCCGTCCACACCTGTGGATGGATTGGGGCGACCGCGAAACTGCCTGCAAATCGCGCTGTTTTGCCCCCATGGGAGCCCCTGTTATGCTGGCCGCCGGGCCGGAGACGGGGAGGAGTCAGGGCGTCGGTGGAGCACCAAGTCGAGCTGTCTGCAGAGGACCTCTGGGAGGAGATCTCCGGGCGGCTCAAGGAGGCGCTCAGCGACGGGACGTATTCCAAGTGGTTCGGTGACGTCCGCGATCTTTCCGTCGACGGCGACGCGCTCGTCCTCACGGTGCCGAGCGACTTCACCCGCGACTGGATCGAGGGGCACTTCCTCGGGCTGATCGGCGCCGCCGCACGCGACATCGCCGGCGTCGAGCGCCCGATCGAGATCCGCGTCGCGGACGACGGAGCGGGCCCGACGGAGGGTCGTGCGGGGTCGGAGGGCGTCGTTCCCATGGTCCAGCGCGTGCAGGGACGCCCGGAGAGCGGCGGCTTCAGCGAGAAGTACACCTTCGACTCGTTCGTGATCGGGTCGTCGAACCGCTTCGCGCACGCGGCCGCGCTCGCGGTCGCCGAGGCGCCGGCGCAGGCCTACAACCCCCTTTTCATCTACGGCAACACGGGCCTAGGCAAGACGCATCTGCTGCAGGCGGTCGCACAGTACGTCGCGGAGCACTCGTCGGCGCTCTCCGTCCGCTACGTGACGAGCGAGGCCTTCGTCAACGACTTCATCAACTCGCTGCGCGACAAGCGGATCGAGGGCTTCAAGCAGCGCTATCGCGCGTACGACGTCCTGCTCATCGACGATGTGCAGTTCTTCGAGGGCAAGGAGCGCTTCCAGGAGGAGTTCTTCCACACCTTCAACTCGCTCTACGAGGCGGGCTCGCAGATCGTCCTGTCCTCCGACCGGCCGCCGCGCGACATCGCGACGCTCGAGGAGCGGCTGCGCAGCCGCTTCGAGTGGGGGCTGATCACCGACATCCAGCCGCCCGATCTCGAGACGCGCATCGCGATCCTGCGCAAGAAGGTGAAGGTCGACGGGATCCACGTGCACGACGAGCAGGTGCTCACGTTCACTGCCGGCCGCGTCTCGACGAACATCCGCGAGCTCGAGGGCGCACTCACACGGGTCGTCGCGTTCTCCTCTCTCACGGGAAGGCCGATGACGGTCGAGCTCGCGCAGGACGTCCTCCGCGACGTCTTCCCACAGGGAGAAGCCGCCGAGGTCTCGATCAAGCGGATCCAGGATCTCGTCGCCGACCGCTTCAACCTGTCGCTCGACGAGCTCTGCGGCGAGAAGCGCTCGCAGAACATCGTCTATCCACGCCAGGTCGCGATGTACCTCTCGCGCGAGCTCACCGACTCGTCGCTGCCGAAGATCGGCAAGGAGTTCGGCGGCCGCGACCACACCACGGTCATCCACGCGACATCGAAGATCTCCCGCCTGATCCGTGAGGACAGGTCTGTGTACAACCTCGTGCAGGAGCTCACCGCACGTGTGAAGCAGGTTCGCTGACACTTCCCGCCTGTGGGACCCGCCGAATCGTCCACAATGACCGTCCACACGCCGATCGCAGACAGGAGGCGCCTGGAGGCACGTCTTCCCCGTCGTCCACACTCCCTATGACTTCTACGAGAATCCCTAGATGATCGAGAGCGACATCGCAGTAGGCGCCGACCTGAGGATCACCTGCACGAAGGAGGAGCTCGTGCAGGGCCTCGCCCTGGTCGGCCGCGCCGTGTCGAGCCGTACGGCGATCCAGATCCTGTCGGGGATCCTGCTCGAGGCCCACGGCGACGAGCTGCGCCTGGCGGCGACCGACATGGAGCTCTCGCTGCGCGCGAGGGTGCCGGCGCAGGTCGAGGGAGACGGCGCGATCGTGCTGCCGGGCCGGACGCTCGTCGACATCGCGCGCCTGCTGCCCGGCGACGAGGTGACGATCGAGCACCGCGCCTCGGAGTCCGTCGTCCATGTCGCGTCGGGCAGCGCGAGCTACACGCTGCACACGTACAACGCCGAGGACTTCCCGCGACTCCCCGAGCTCACGGAGACAGAGACGTTCGCGGTCGATCGCGAGGCGCTGCTCGAGACCATCGCCCGGGTCGCGCGCGCGGCCTCCCGGGACGAGGCGCGCCCGGTGCTCACCGGCGTCCTCGTCCAGTTCGCCGGCGACACGCTCGTGATGGCGGCGACCGACTCGTACCGCCTCGCGGTGAAGGAGACGACGCTCGCCGCACCGGCGCCGGAGCTCGAGGCCATCGTTCCGAGCCGCGCGCTGCAGGAGCTGTCGCGGATCCCGGGCGACGGAGACGAGATCTCGGTCGGGGTGCAGGAGAACCAGGTGCTCTTCTCGGTCGGCGGCGTCTGGCTCACGACACGCCGGATCGACGGCCAGTTCCCGAACTACCGGCAGCTGCTGCCCGAGACCTTCGAGCACGAGCTGACGATCTCTCGCGTCGAGCTCCTCGAGGTCGTACGCCGCGCCGCCGTGATGATCCAGCGTGCGACTCCGCTGCAGCTGCGCTTCGCCGACGGTGAAGTGACGGTCGTGGCGCGCACCCACGAGGTCGGCGAGTCGACGGAGTCGATGCCCGTCGCGTACAGCGGCGAGCCGCTCGAGATCGGCTTCAACGCCGAGTTTCTGCGCGAGGGCCTCGAGTCGGTCGAGGGCGACGACGTGCGGATGAAGCTCATCAGCCCGCTTCGTCCGGCGATCCTCACCGACGAGGCCGACGACTTCACCTATCTCGTCATGCCGATCCGCCTCCCCGGCTGACCGGCGCTGATCGTCGAGACGGTCTCGCTCCGGGATTTCCGCTCGTACGAGCGGCTCGAGCTGGGACTACGACCGGGGTTGGTGCTCCTCGTGGGCCCGAACGGCGTCGGCAAGACGAACCTGCTCGAGGCGGTCCACGTCGCGGCGCAGGGGTTCTCGCCGCGGACGCGCACCGACTCCCAGGTCGTGCGATTCGGCGCGGAAGGCGCGCGGGTCGCAATCGCCGGCCGCCGCGGCGAGGTGGGACTGGAGCTCGAGGTGACGGTGCGTCGTGGCGAGGGCAAGCGCGCGCAGCTGAACGGGGCCCCGCTGCGGGCGGCCGAGCAGCTCCGCACCATCGCCTCGGCGCTCGTCTTCACGCCAGACCGGCTCGGCGTCGTCAAGGGGCCGCCCGCGGCGCGCCGGGCGTACTTCGACCGAGTTCTCGGCCGCTTCGCTCCGACCCGCGCGCCGTTGCCGGCGGAGTACGGAGCGGCGGTGGCGCAGAGGAACGCAGCGCTGCGCCGCGCCGCGGCGCACCTCTCCGGCCGCGACGCGATCGAGCCGTGGAGCGACCGCGTCGCGACACTCGGCGCCGAGCTCGTGGCCGCTCGGCTCGAGACGCTCGCCCTGCTCGAGCCGTCGTTCGCAACGCGGGCCGGCGAGCTGGGACTCGCCGACGTCTCGCTCCGCTACGAAGGCGAGCCGCCGACGCTCGCAGGCCTCGAGGCCACGCTCGAACGCGATCTCGACCGCGGAGCGACCTCGCTCGGGCCGCACCTCGACGACGTCGTGCTCGCAGCCGCCGGCCGCGACCTGCGCAGCTACGGCTCGCAGGGGGAGCAACGGCTCGCTCTGCTCGCGCTGCTCCTGGCCGAGGCGGAGACGATCGCCGACCGGACCGGCGTCCCGCCGCTCCTGCTATTCGACGACGTTCTCTCCGAGCTCGATCCGGATCGGCGCAGGATCCTCGCCGACCGCGTTCGGGGCGCGGGGCAGGCGCTCGTCAGCGCGACCGACGCCGCGATGCTGCCGGCGGCTCCCGACCAGCTGCTCGAGGTGACGGCGGGTGCCGTGCTCGAGGCGGTCGCCTAGGTGGAGCCGCTCGGCGAGCAGATCCGGGCCGAGCTGAGCCGGGTGGGCGCCGACGGTGGAGCCGGTGACGCGGTGACGGCGTGGCCGGCGGCTGTCGGCGAGGAGATCGCTCGCCACGCCTGGCCCGCGCGGACCCAGCCGGACGGAACGCTCGTCGTCCATGTGCGCGACGCCATCTGGGGCTTCGAGCTGACCCAGCGCGCCGAGGAGATCGCGCTCCGCCTGCCCGGCCGGCCGAGGCTCCGCTTCACCCCCGGACCGCTGCCGGAAACGGCAGCCGGGCCGCCGCCCACGCCGCCGGTACGGCCGTCGCCGCAGCACGAGCGAGACGCCGCCGAGCTCACCGCCGGCATCGAGGACCGGGAGCTGCGTGAATCGGTTGCGAAAGTCATAAAAGTGGCGCTCGCGCGGGCGCCTGACAACCGCTCCGTCTGATACACTTCTATCTGCCCGCAAATGCGGAATTTGCAGGGCTTTTTTCATGGCTCAAACGGACTACACCGCCAGGGACATCACGGTCCTCGAAGGCCTCGAGCCGGTCCGGCTGCGGCCGGGCATGTACATCGGCTCGACAGGCCTCCGCGGCCTCCACCATCTGATCTACGAGGTGGTCGACAACTCGGTCGACGAGGCCCTCCAGGGACGCAACGACCGGATCGAGGTCACGCTCCATCCCGACAACTCGGTCACGGTGCAGGACTGGGGCTCGGGCATCCCGGTCGACGTGATGAAGGACCAGGGGCTGCCGGCGCTCACCGTCGTCCTCACGAAGCTCCATGCGGGCGGCAAGTTCGGCGGCGAGGGCTACAAGGTCTCGGGCGGCCTGCACGGCGTCGGCGTCTCGGTCGTCAACGCGCTCTCCGAGCGCCTCGTCGCCGAGGTGCGCCGCAACGGCAAGGTCCACCGGCAGGAGTTCGAGCGCGGCGAGCCGGCCGGCGACATGGAAGTGGTCGGCAAGATGGCCAAGGACGACCCGACCGGGACGACGATCACGTTCCTGCCCGACTCCGAGATCTTCGACGAGCTCGACGTCGAGGCCGCGACGATCACCCAGCGACTGCGCGAGACCGCGTTCCTCACGAAGGGGCTGCACATCAAGCTCGTCGACGAGCGCGCGGACGGCAAGACCGTCGAGTTCCACTACGAGGGCGGCATCCGCGACTTCGTCTCGTACATCAACGAGGCCAAGGACGCGATCCACAAGCACATCGTCTACTTCGAGGGCGAGACCGAGCAGGGGACGGTCGAGGTGGCGATGCAGTGGAATTCCTCGTACCAGGAGTCCGTCTTCACCTTCGCCAACAACATCAACACCGTCGAGGGCGGTACGCACCTGTCCGGCTTCCGCAGCGCGCTGACGCGCACGCTCAACGCAAAGGCCCAGGAGCTCAAGCTCCTGAAGGAGAAGGAGAGCCTCGACGGCGAGGACGTCCGCGAAGGCCTCGCCGCGGTCGTCTCGGTCAAGCTGCGCAACCCGCAGTTCGAAGGGCAGACGAAGACGAAGCTCGGCAACCCGGGCATCGAAGGCCTCGTCCAGACGACCGTGAACGCCTCGCTCGCGCGCTTTCTCGAGGAGAACCCGCAGGACGCGCGCGCGATCTGCACCAAGGCGATCGCGGCGATGCGCGCCAGGCTCGCCGCGCGGCAGGCGCGCGAGCTGACACGGCGCAAGTCGGCGCTCGACGGCTCGTCGCTGCCGGGCAAGCTCGCCGACTGCTCGATCCGCGACCCCTCGCTCGCGGAGCTGTTCATCGTCGAGGGCGACTCGGCCGGCGGCTCGGCGAAGACCGGCCGCGACCGCACCTACCAGGCGATCCTGCCGCTACGCGGGAAGATCATCAACAGCGAGAAGAACCGCATCAACAAGGTGCTCTCGAACAACGAGATCCAGGCGATGATCACCGCGATCGGCACCGGGATCGGCGACGAGTTCGACATCGAGGGCCTGCGCTACCACCGGATCATCGTCATGACCGACGCCGACGTCGACGGCTCGCACATCCGCACGCTCGTCCTCACCTTCCTCTACCGGCACATGCGCGAGCTCTTCGAGTACGGACACGTCCACATCGCCGTGCCTCCGCTCTACAAGGTCAAGCTCGGCAACCAGGAGTTCTACTTCGAGAAGGACTCCCAGCTCGAGGAGCTGCTCGTGCGCGAGCGCTTCGGCGAGCTCGAGGTGCGCGACCGCGGCGACACCGAGGTGAAGCTGACCGAGGCACGCTGGAAGCGGTTCACGGGCGCGCTCGCCGAGTTCGAGGGCTGGTCGGCCCGGCTGCGCGCCGACTTCGGACCGCACGCCGCCGAGCTCGTGATCGCGCACCGGCTCGTCGAGCTCGACGTGACGACGCCGGCGGCTGCCGAGAAGGCGATCGCCTCGCTGCCGCCGAACGGCTACACGCTCTCCGTGCTCGAGCGGGGAGAGGCCGGGCTCCAGGTGAAGGTGGTCGAGGAGGAGACGTCCGCCGCCCAGACCATCGGCCTCTCCGCCGAGCTCCTCGCCTCGCCGATCTACGCGAACCTGCGGCGGGCGTACGAGAAACTCGTCGAGGTCGTCGGTCCGCCGCCGTTCTCGGTCGCCCTCGGCAAGCACACGGCCTCGCCGCAAACGTTCTCCGAGCTGCGCCACGACGCGCTCGACCTTGCGAAGGAGGTCGGCACCCAGCTCTCCCGCTACAAGGGCCTCGGCGAGATGAACCCCGACCAGCTCTGGGAGACGACGATGGATCCCGCGAAGCGGCTGCTCGTCCGGGTCGACGTCGAGGACGCGAGCGCCGCCGACCAGCTCTTCTCGATGCTGATGGGCGACCAGGTCGAGCCGCGCCGCATCTTCATCGAGGAGAACGCGAAGGACGCCTTCCTCGATGTGTAGGGGCACG
>DATEHY010000006.1:0-7956 GCA_035279325.1 Gaiellaceae bacterium | reverse complement strand
GCGCGCGCCTCCTCCGCCTCGGCAAGCTCGACGAGCTCATCGAGGCTCAGGCCGAGCAGGTCGCGCAGCCGGATCAGCTCCTGCAGACGCGCGACGTCGGCCTCGGCGTAGCTGCGGTGTGCGCCCTTCTCGCGTTCGCCGGAGCCGAGCAGCCCGAGCTCCTCGTAGTAGCGGATCGTCCGCGTCGTGACGCCGACGCGCTGCGCGACCTCGCCGATGCGGAGCGCGGTCTCGGTCGCGCTCATGCCGCCACCTCGATGTCGAGCGGATCGACGGCCACCGCGTCCCGGTGGACGTACTTGCCGCCACGCAGGAGCGAAGCGAAGGCCGCGACGACGCAGGCGACGATCGCAAAGATGAAGGCGTAGACGAGCGCCGTGTGGAACGGGCTCGAGATCAGGTGCGGGAAGAACCCGCGTCCGGTCAGGACGTGCGCGTTCGCCGGCGAGAGATGGTGCAGCACCTTCGGCCCGAGCAGCGTCCTCACCGGGTTGTAGCCGAGGAACGCCGCGAAGAGCGTGGCGACCGGCGGCAGGTGCGAGATGCGCGTCGCGTCGGCCGGGGCGACCCCGTGCGCGACGAGGCCCGACTGGGTCGCGTGCGGGAGGCCGCTCGCGAGGCCGACGATCATCAGCGTGAAGAAGACGCCGATCGACAGCACGCTCGACGAGACGTTGAACGTCGCCAGCATCCCGGCGCCCGCACCGCGCTGCGCGGGCGGCAGGCTGTTCATCACGCCCGCGGTGTTCGGCGACTGGAAGAGACCCATGCCGACCCCGTTCAAGAGCAGGATCAGCGCGAACCAGACGTAGCCGAAGTCCACCGGCAAGACGATCAGGAGCGCGAAGCTCGTCGCTGCGACGAGCACGCCGCCGGTCGCGAACGGCCGCGCGCCGAAGCGATCGGAGAGCCAGCCCGACGCCGGCCCGGCGATCAGCAGCCCGAGGATGAGCGGCAGCATGTAGATCCCGGCCCAGAGCGGCGTGCGCGCGAAGTCGTAGCCATGCTCGGGCAGCCAGATCCCCTGCAGCCAGATGATGAGGATGAACTGGAGCCCGCCGCGCGCCATCGCCGCGAGCAGGGCGGCGAGGTTGCCGGCCGCGAAGGCGCGGATCCGGAAGAGCTCGAGATGGAACATCGGCTCCTCCACGTGCACCTCGATCCAGCAGAAGAGCACGAGCAGCGCGAACCCGCCGAGCAGGCAGCCGAGCACGAGCGGCGACGTCCACCCCATCGTGTGCCCGCCGTACGGCTGGATCCCGTACGTGATGCCGACCATCAGCAGCACGAGCCCCGCCGCGAGCGTGACGTTGCCCCACCAGTCGATCTTCCCGGCCTTGCGCACGCCGAGGTCGCGGAGCGAGCGGTACGACCAGACGGTCGCCGCGAGCCCGATCGGCACGGAGACGACAAAGACGAGCCGCCACTGAAGCGGCGCGAGGACGCCGCCGAGCACGAGCCCGAGGAACGAGCCCGCGACCATCGAGATGCTGTTGACGCCGAGGGCGAGGCCGCGCTCGTCGTGCGGGAAGGCGTCGGTGAGGATGGCGCTCGAGTTGGCGAAGATCATCGCGCCGCCGACGCCCTGCCCGACGCGCATCAGGATCAGCCAGAGCGCGCCGGCGCCGCCGTACAGCCACGTGATCGAGAGCAGGATCGAGAAGACGGTGAAGACGGCGAAGCCGAGGTTGAACATCCGCACCCGGCCGTACATGTCCCCGAGCCGCCCGAGGCTGACGAGCAACACGGCGAGCACGACGAGGAAGCCGAGCAGCAGCCAGAGGAGGTAGCTCGTGTTGCCCGGCTGCAGGGGGTTGATGCCGATGCCGCGGAAGATGTCGGGCAGCGCGATCAACAGGATCGAGCTGTTGATCATCGCGACGAGCGTCCCGAGCGTCGTGTTCGAGAGCGCCACCCACTTGTAGTCGAGCTTCTTCCGCCGCAGGCCCACGCGCCCCGCCTCCTTCAAGTCCTTCACGATCCGGACAACCTCTCGTGACGCTCACGTCACGGTACGTCGTACCAAATTAACGTTTACGTAAGGTTAGCGAATCTGGACGAGCTTGGCGGGCGCGTGCTCGACCTGGAGCGTCGTGTGCTCGAGACCGAAGCGCTCCCGTAGCAGCGCCTCGAGCTCGCGGCGGATGCCGTGGCAGTCGGCTCCCGGCTCGACGAGCACGTGCGCCGAGAGCGTCGGAAACTCGGTCGTCACCTCCCAGACGTGGAGGTCGTGCACCTCGACCACGCCGGAGTGCGACGCCATCGCCGTCCCGATCTCCTGCACCGGGAGCCCGGCCGGGGCGATGTCGAGGAGGACGCGGCCGGAGTCGCGGAGCAGGCGCCACGACGCGCGGAGCATGAGCCCCGCGACGAGCAGTGCCGCGACCGCGTCCGCGCGCACCCAGCCGGTGGCCATGATCACGCCGCCTGCGATTGCGGTCGCGACGAACGCGAAGAGGTCGGTGAGGATGTGCTGGAAGCTCCCCTCGACGTTGAGCGACTCCCGGTTCGCTCCCGAGAGCTGCCAGGTCGCGAGGAGGTTGACGCCGATGCCCACGATCGCGACGACGAGGATCGCCGTGCCGGACGCGGGTGGCGGCGAGACGAGGTGGCGGATCGCGCCGTAGACGATCAACCCCGCGAGCACGAGCAGCGCGGCGCCGTTCGCCTGCGCGGAGAGGATCTCCGACCGGCGGAGCCCGAACGTCCTGTTCCCGCCGGCCGGGCGGGCTGCGAGACGCAGCACGACGAGCGACATTGCGAGCGCCCCGGCGTCCGTGAGCATGTGGGCGGCGTCGGAGAGGAGCGCGAGCGAATGCGCGAGGATCGCGACGACGATCTCGCCGGCCATGAAGGAGAGGATCAGCGCGAGCGCGTACGCGAGCCTGCGCGCATCCTCCCCGCCCCCGTGCGCGTGCCCGTGCGCATGGTCGTGCATCCGTTCATCTTGCACGCTTGCCCGATCACGCCTGCCTAACCTATAATTTAGGCATGGCTCAACTCCGGACACCGGAAACCCGGGACCTCACCGCCGCGGTGCAGGACTACGCGAAGGCGATCTTCACCCTCGAATCCCGGCACGGCGCCGCCGCCACGACCGATCTGGCCGCGCTGCTGGAGGTCCGGCCCGCCTCGGTCTCGGGGATGCTGCGCAAGCTCTCGACGCTCGGGCTCGTCGAGCACGAGCGCTACCGCGGCGTTCGCCTCACCGAGAGCGGCCGGCGCGTCGCCCTCGAGGTGATCCGCCACCACCGGCTCGTCGAGCTCTTCCTCGTCGAGAGCCTCGGGATGACCTGGGACGAGGTGCACGCGGAGGCGGAGGTGCTCGAGCACGCGCTGTCGGAGGAGCTCGAGGAGCTGATCGCCGCGAAGCTCGGCAACCCGACCGTCGACCCGCACGGCGACCCGATCCCCACCCGCGAGCTCGAGCTCGCCGAGACGCCCGGCCTGGCGCTCGCCGAGCTCGAGCCCGGCGACAGGGGGACGTTCGTCCGCGTCTCGGACACCGACCCCGGGATGCTCCGCTTCCTCGGCGAGCGCGGCATCGTCCCCGGCGCGCGGCTGGAGCTCGTGGAGAGGCAGCCGTTCGACGGCCCGCTGTTCGTCCGCGTCGGCGACGAGACGCACGTCCTCGGGTCGACGCTCGCCCGCGCGATGCGCGTCCAGAAGGGCAAGAAGTGAGCGACGAGGCGTACGAGGCCTTCCGGTCCAGCCCGACGCCGCTCCACGCGATCGTCGCCCGCGGGCGCTGGCGAGCAGCACTCGCGATGTTCGGCCCCGCCTTCGTCGCGTCCGTGGCCTATGTCGATCCCGGCAACTTCGCCACGAACATCCAGGGTGGAGCGAAGTTCGGCTACCTCCTGCTCTGGGTCGTGCTCGCCGCGAACCTCATGGCGATGCTGATCCAGTACCTCTCGGCCAAGCTCGGCGTGATCACCGACCGGAACCTGCCGGAGCTGTGCCGCGAGCACTATCCGCGGCCGGTGGCCTGGGGCCTCTGGCTGCAGGCGGAGGCGATGGCGATGGCGACCGACATCGCGGAGTTCCTCGGTGCGGCCCTCGGGCTCAACCTCCTCTTCCACGTGCCGCTCCTGCCCGCCGGCCTCATCACGGGCGTGATCGCGTTCGCGCTCCTCGAGCTGCAGCGGCACGGTTTCCGGCGTTTCGAGCTGGCGATCACCGCGCTACTGGGCCTGATCGTGCTCGGCTTCCTGTACGAGACGGTCAAGATCGGGCCCTCGGCGAGCAGGGCCGCGCAGGGGCTCGTCCCCCACTTGAGCGGCTCGAGCTCCGTCTACCTCGCCGTCGGGATTGTCGGCGCCACCGTCATGCCGCACGCGATCTACCTTCACTCCGCCCTCACGAAGGGACGGACGCCGGTTCGGAACGAGCAGGAGCGCTCCCGGGTGCTCCGCTTCGAACGCGCGGACGTGATCATCGCGCTCGGGCTCGCCGGACTGATCAACATGGCCATGCTCGCCGTCGCCGCGAAGCTCTTCCACGGCACCCCCGGCTGGTCGCATGTCGACACGATCCGGCAGGCACACGCGGGCTTCTCCCACCTCGTCGGCGGCACCGCCGCTCTCGCGTTCGCCGTGGCGCTGCTCGCCTCGGGCGCCTCGTCGTCCAGCGTCGGCACGTACGCCGGACAGGTGGTGATGGCGGGATTCGTGAACCTGCGGATCTCGCTCTTCGCGCGGCGTGCGCTGACCATGCTCCCGGCCCTCGTCGTGCTCGGGATCGGGGTGAGCCCGACGCAGGCGCTCGTGCTCAGCCAGGTCGTGCTCTCGTTCGGAATCCCGTTCGCCCTCGTCCCCCTCGTCCTGCTCACCCGCAGGCGAGACGTGATGGGCGAGCACGTCAACCGACTGCCGACGACCGTCGCCGCCGGCGCGATCGCGGCGCTGATCGGTGCGCTGAACCTCTTCCTGCTCGCCCAGACCTTCGGGCTCTAGCTCCGCGAGCCGGCGATCACGCCGGTGTCGAAGCCCATCCAGTGCATACGACCGAGCAGCCGCGCGTGCTCGACCTTGAGGCAGCGGTCCATCACGACCGGAAGGCCCCCGTCCCGCGCGATCCGGGCGCCCTCGGGGCTGATGACGCCGAACTGCAGCCAGAGCGCTCCCGCCCCGACCTCGACCGCCTCGCGCGCGATCTCCGGCACGGCCGCGGGATCGCGGAAGACGTCGACGACGTCGATGTGCTCCGACACGTCGCGCAGGCTCGGAAAGGCCCGCTCGCCGAGGACGCGCTCCTCGTTCGGGTTCACGGGGATCACGCGGTAGCCGTGGCGCTGGAGGTAGTAGCCGACGAAGTTGCTCGCGCGCAGCTCGCTCGCCGAGAGCCCGACGATGGCGACGGTGCGCGAGTTGAGCACGATCTCGCGGATCGAGCGCGGGTCCTGGAACTCGTTCACGCGGTGACGGCCGCGCCGCGCGCCGCGCGCAGACCGTGTTCCAGATCCCACAGGAGGTCGTCGACGTCCTCGAGCCCGACCGAGAGCCGCACCGTGCCGGGCGCGACGCCTGACGCCGCGAGCTCCTCGTCCGACAGCTGGCGGTGCGTCGTCGACGCGGGATGGATGACAAGGCTCTTCGTGTCGCCGACGTTCGCGAGGTGGCTCCAGAGCGAGAGCGCCTCGATGAAGCGGCGTCCGCCCTCGCGGCCGCTCTCGAGATCGAACGAGAAGACAGAGCCGGCGCCCGCGGGCAGGTAGCGCTCGACGAGCGGGCGGTAGGGGCTGTCGGCGAGGGCGGGATGCCGTACGGCCGCGACGCCCGGCTGGTCGCGCAGCCACTCGGCGACGGCCAGCGCGTTCGCGACGTGGCGGTCCATCCGCACCGCGAGCGACTCCATCCCGAGCAGAAGGAGGAATGCGTTGAACGGCGCAAGCACGGCGCCGAAGTCGCGCAGCGTCTCGGATCGCAGCTTCATCAGCAGCCCGTAGACGCCGAACGTCTCGTGGAACTTCAGGCCGTGGTAGGCCGCCGACGGCTCCGCGATCGAGGGGAAGCGCCCGTTCGACCAGTCGAACGTGCCCGAGTCGACGACGGCACCCGCGATCGTCGTCCCGTTCCCGGCGAGGAACTTCGTGGCCGAGTGGACCACGAGGTCCGCGCCCCACTCGAACGGCCGGCAGAGGTAGGGCGTCGCGAACGTGTTGTCGACGACGAGCGGCGCGCCGACCTCGTGCGCGACCGAGGCTGCGAGCTCGATGTCGAGCACATTCCCGCCGGGGTTCGCGATCGTCTCGGCGAAGAGCGCCTTCGTCTCGGCCGTCACCGCGCGACGCCAGCCGTCGGGGTCGTCGACGTCGACCCAGTCCAGCGTGATCTGGAGCTTGCGGGCGAGGTGGTTGAGCTGCGCGGTCGAGCCGCCGTAGAGCGCCTTCGCGACGGCGATCCGGTCGCCCGGCTCGAGCAGCGCGAAGAAGATCCCGGCCTGCGCGGCGAGGCCGCTCGCGAACGCGACGCTGCCGGCGCCGCCCTCGAGGTTCGCGAGCCGCTCCTCGAACGCGGCCACCGTCGGATTCATGATCCGGCTGTAGACGTTGCCGTACTCCTGCAGGTTGAAGTACGCGGACGCCGACTCGGTGTCCTCGAAGACGAAGCCCGCGGTCTGGTAGATCGGGGTGGCGCTCGCGCCGGTGTACGGATCCGGCCGCTGCCCGGCGTGCACGGCGCGGGTGTCGAACCCGAACTCGCGCGGCGCCTCGTCCATCCCGCCAGCGTACCGAGCCGGTCGTCTCCGGCTCAGGTGCTCGTGGTCTCGATCCCGCGGCGAGGCGGGCGCGGCCGCTTCGTACATGGCGAGGACGGTCGCCATGATCCCGGCCGCGATGAGGACGTCGCCGACCGAGTAGGCGTTGTCGAGCCGCCCCGCCGCCGACAGCAAGGCTGGCGCGGACAAAAGAAGCCGTGGCTCAGCGGGCGGAGCTTCCTCGCGGGCCGCGGTCGGCCCAGGAGGGCGCGGCGGGCAGTTCGACCGCGAACGTCGAGCCACGGCCGGGCAGCGACGAGACCGTGAGCGAGCCACCCATCCGTGCGACGAAGCCTCGCGCGATGTGCAGCCCGAGCCCGGTACCGGAGATGCCTGCCGTCAACTGCGGGTCGAGGCGGACGAACCGGTCGAAGATCCGCCGCTGGTCGGCGGCGGGGATGCCGATCCCCTCGTCCTGGACGAGGAAGCGCAGGCGGTCGCCGCGCGCTTCGAGCTCGAGCGCGACCCGTCCGCCGTCCGGTGAGTATTTCACCGCGTTATCGAGCAGGTTGACGAGCGCCTGCCGCAGGTGCGTCTCGTCCGCGACGACGCGCGGCAGGTCGTCGGGCAGCTCGAGCTCGAAGCGGTGGCCCGTCGAAAGCGGCCGGACGAGGTCGAGCGACCGGCGCGCGATCTCGCCGGCGTCGAGCAGCTCGAGCCGCAGCGGCAGCTCCGAGTTCTCGAGCTGCGCCGCGAGCAGGATCTTCTGGACGATGTCGCTCAGCCGCTCCGACTGCGTCTCGATCAGGTCGATCAGCTCGCGCTCGAGCCCGCCGGCGGATGCCGCCGTCCGCGCGAGCGTCTTCGCGGCGCCGTAGACGGCGGCCAGCGGCGTCCGCAGCTCGTGCGACGCGGTCACGACGAAGTCCGCGCGCGTCTGCTCGAGCCGCTCCGACGCGCGGCGTGCGGCAAGCCGGAGCTCGAGCTCGTCGACGACGATCGAGGCGAGGTCGGCGAGCGTCGCGGTCTCCTCGGCGGTGATCGCGCGCGGCTCGCGGTCGATCACGCAGATGGTGCCGAGGTTGTGGCCGTCGCGCGTCTTCAGCGGCGCGCCTGCGTAGAAGCGCAGTCCGAACTCGCCGGCCACGAGCGGGTTCGCAAGCGTCCGCGGGTCGGTGTCGGCGCGCTCGACCGTCCAGACGCCGTCCTGGAGGATCGCTGAGGCGCACAACCCCGGCACGCGGTCGATCTGCGCCA
>DATEHY010000005.1:0-10599 GCA_035279325.1 Gaiellaceae bacterium | reverse complement strand
GTCGCAGGTCTTTGCGTCGGCCTGCTCGCACTCACTCAGGGATCGACCAGCCTCGCGAGCGCAGGTACCGGTGCGGCGCGGATTCACACGTATACGACCAAGGGGACGCTGCCGTTTCGTACGGCGCTGCTCGATCCGTTCACGTTCACCGGGGCTGAACAATCGACGGCGTTCAGGATGACCCGCGCCGCGGGCGCGACGTACGTCCGCTTGGTCGTCCCTTGGTCGTCGATTGCACCGGCCACGAAGCCGGGTGACTTCGTCCCGAGTGACCCGTCTTCGCCCTACTACTCGTGGGGGTGGCTCGACAACACCGTCACGCTGATCGAGGCGAACGATCTCTTGCCGATCCTGGACATCACGAGCGCGCCAGGCTGGGCTCTGGCGTATCAGGGGGCCGGGCACACCGCGGGTGCGCCCGACGACGCCGAGCTCGGTGCATTCGCGAAAGCTGTCGCCCTTCGGTATGACGGGTCCCACGGCGAGCCTCCCGTACACGTCTTTCAGGTGTGGAACGAGCCGAACCTCAGCTTCGATCTCTCGCCGATCAACACCGCTGCGATCTACCGCGGGATGGTGAATGCCGTCGCCGCGTCCGTTCATGGCGTCAATTCCGGGAACCTCGTCGTTGCGGGCGGGCTCGATCCGTTCGAGAACCTCGCGAAGACGTTCATCACCGAAGCTCCGCTCGCGTTCATGCGTTCGTTCCTCTGCATCTCGGCGGGCGCCCACCCGCATGCGACCTGCAAGACGAAGGTCCACTTCGACGTCTGGTCGCATCACCCGTACACCTTCGGCGGGCCGTTCGGGCACGCGAAGCGCACCGACGACGTCTCGCTCGGCGATCTGCCGAAGATGCGGGCGCTTCTCAAGAAGGCCGTGAAGCTTCATCGCATCGCGTCCTCGCGCTCCGTCCAGTTCTGGGTAACCGAGTTCGGCTGGGACACGAATCCGCCGAGAAGACATGCGGTTCCCCTCGAGCTCGAAGCGCGCTGGACATCCGAGGCCCTCTACCAGATGTGGCGCTCAGGGGTCTCCCTCGCGACCTGGTACCTCCTCCAGGACCAGCCGAGCCCGAGTCCGTACCAATCGGGCCTCTACTTCCACTCCAAGACGCTGGAACGGGCGCGGGCGAAGCCGATGCGCACGGCCTTCCGCTTCCCCTTCGTCGCCTACCGCGGCAAGGGGACGGTCCGCGTCTGGGGTCGCGACGCGACGAGCACGAGAAGTCTCGTCACGATCCAACGACGTCACGGGACACGAGGGGGATGGCGTACCGTCGCGCGGATTCGCGCGAACCGCTCCGGGATCTTCACTGCGGTCTTGCGATTGAAGATGGTCGCGACGGACTGGGTCAGAGCGACGGCTCGGGGGTCGGGCAACTCTCTCGCGTTCTCGCTCACGAAGCCCAGGTTCCGGAGCTACGGCCCGTGGGGCAACTGATCGGCCGCTGCCCGTAAAGCTTTCGCAAGGATCGCCGCGACGGCCGCGGATCGCGGCTAGCTTGTCCCGCGGTGACGGCCTCGCTTCGGAACATCTCTGTTGCCGTCGTGATCCTCGTCTTGGCCGCCGTGGCAGCGTCTTCCGCGTCGAGCGCGCGCCGGAGCACGCACGGCGTCCGTACGTACACGACGCGCGCAACGCTTCCCCTGCGCACCGCGCTCGACGACCCGTTCACGCTCACGGGACCCGAGCGAGGCCCGGGATTCGAGAAGGTGCGCGCGGCAGGGGCTACATACGTTCGGATCAATGCGGCATGGGACCAGATTGCATCGGGCACGCCTTCCGCAGGCTCCGACGCCGCTGATCCCTCGTCGCCTGTGTACTCCTGGAACTGGCTCGACAACACACTCGAATCCGTGCGCGCGGCGGGGTTGACCCCGATTCTGGACATCACCAACGCCCCGGGATGGGCTCTGGCCACCAGCCACGGGAAGCGCGTGCTCACGCCGAGGATCGCGGCGCTGGGGCAGTTCGCGAAGGCACTCGCGCTCCATTACGACGGCACGCACGGCGCTCCGCCGGTACACGTGTTCCAGGTCTGGAACGAGCCGAATCTCAGCCAGGATCTCTCGCCGGTGAACCCGGCCGGCTACCGGTCGATGGTGAACGCCGTGGCAGCTTCCGTCGACGCGGTCAGCGCAGCGAACATCGTGATCGCCGGTGGGCTCGATCCTTTCGGCAACAAGACCAGAAGCTGGCACGCGGTCTCACCCCTGGCCTACATGCGCTCGCTGCTCTGCCTCTCGAAGGGAAAGCATCCGCACCGTACGTGCCGCAAGCAGGTGCATTTCGACGTCTGGTCGCATCACCCGTACACCTTCAACGGCCCGTTCGGCCATGCAAAGCGCGCGGACGACGTCTCGCTCGGCGATCTGCCGAAGATGCGGGCGCTCCTGAGGGCGGCCGTGAGACTGCATCAGATCTCGTCGCGCCATGGGGTCCAGTTCTGGGTCACCGAGTTCAGCTGGGACACGAAGCCTCCACGGCGGCATGCGGCCCCGGTCGGACTCGCGGCGCGCTGGACGGCGGAGGCCCTGTACCAGATGTGGCGGTCCGGCGTTTCGCTCGTCACCTGGTTCGGCCTCGAGGACAGGGGCGGTAAGAGCCCCTACCAAAGCGGCCTCTACTTCCATTCGAGGTCCCTCGCACACGCACGGGCCAAGCCGGTCCGCACGGCGTTCCGCTTCCCCTTCGTCGCCTACCTCGGGCGGCGCACCGTCAGCGTCTGGGGGCGGGTTGCGACGAGCGACAAGCGGGTCGTGACGATTCAGCGGCGGGTGGGAATCCACGGCCACTGGCGCACGGTCGCGCGCATCCGGTCGAACGGCTCCGGGATCTTCAAGGCGAAGCTCGGGCTGGCGATGACGAAGAGGTACTGGCTCCGTGCAGTCGCTGCAGGCTCGGGGAACTCGCTCGCCTTCTCGCTCACGCGGCCTTCGCCCAGGCTCCGCTACGGCCCCTGGGGCAACTGACACAGCGCGCCGTCTGAGCCCGTCGAGCCCGCTTGTAAGGTGTCGAGCGGTGAGGGTGTCCTGGCGGCGCGTCTGCTCCGCCGGCGCGGTTATCGCGTTGGCGGCAACGGCAGTGTCGGCGGGCTCTGCCGCCGGTCGCGTTCGCCGCGTGTATACGACCGGCTCGACGCGGCCGCTGAGAACGGCCCTGCTCGACCCGTTCCAGCTCAGCTACGCCAACCCTCGGGGATTCGCGATGACGCGGCAGGCGGGGGCGCAGTACGTCCGGCTCGTGGTCCCCTGGAACGAGATCGCGCCGGTGACGGTTCCCCAAGGGTTCGACGCCTCGGATGCCGACTCCCCCGATTACTCCTGGGCCGGGCTCGACGCAACGGTCGAGGCTGCCCGGGAGGCGGGGCTGACGCCGATCCTCGACATCGGCTGGACGCCGAGCTGGGCGTATGCGCATTCGCCGAGCAACGGGAACGCCGGCACGCCGAAGATCGCCGCGCTTGGAGAATTCGCACGCGCCCTGGCGATGCACTTCGACGGCGCCGGCGACCTGCCGGCCGTCACCGTCTACGAGGTCTGGAACGAGCCCAACCTGAGCCTCGATCTGGCGCCTGCCAAGCCGTCGATCTTCCGCGCGATGGTGAACGCGGTTGCGAATTCGGTGCACGCGGTCGATCCCGCGAACCTGGTCGTCGCCGGAGACCTCGACCCGTTCGGCCACCCGAAGAGCAACAAACAGCTCTGGTACTCGGCCTATCCGCTCGCCTTCATGCGCTCGCTGCTCTGTGTCTCGAAGGGCGCTCACCCGCATGCGACCTGTGCGGCCAAGGTCCACTTCGACGTCTGGTCGCACCACCCGTACACGTTCGGCGGTGGGTTCGGGAAGGCGCGGAACCCCGACAACGTCTCGCTCGGCGATCTGCCGAGGATGCGGTCGCTGCTGCGCGCGGCGGTGCGCCTCCACCACGTCGTCTCCTCGCACCCGGTCCAGTTCTGGGTGACCGAGTTCGGCTGGGACACGAACCCGCCGCGTCGGGGCGCGGCCTCGCTCAGGCTCGCCTCCCGCTGGACCGCCGAGTCCATGTATCAGGCCTGGCGGTCCGGCGTCTCGCTATTCACGTGGTTCGACCTGGAGGACCGGCCCGGCACGGGCCCGTACAAGAGCGGCCTCTACTTTCACGCCTCGTCTCTGTCGCAGGCTCGACCCAAGCCCGTGCTGACGGCCTTCCGGTTCCCGTTCGTCGCGTACCTGAAGGGCCGGACCGTGAGCGTGTGGGGACGGGACGCGACGAGCAGCAGGGTGCGGGTCGCGATCCAGGTTCGGCACGGCGAGAGCGGGAGTTGGCGCATCGCTGCGTACGTCGTGCCGAACAGCAGTGGCGTCTACCAGGCGACGCTCGATCTGAAGGCTTCGGCGAAGGACTGGCTCCGCGCTGTCGCGCCCGGTTCGGGCACCTCGCTCGCGTTCTCGCTCAAGGTGCCGCGCAGTCCGCACATCGGCCCGTGGGGCGGGGTACCGCCATCGCGCCGCTAGCGTTGCGGCCGTGATCGCGGCTCTCGTCCTCTTCTGGGGCTCGCTCGCCGCGCTCGCCTGGACGCACGCGCTCTATCCCGTCACCGTCGCCCTCGTGGCGCGCCTCCGCACCCGGCGCGTCGCGCTCGACGATGCGTACCTCCCGTCGGTGGCCGTGATCGTGACCGCGTACAACGAGGAGGGCTCGATCGAGCGGCGGCTCGAGAACCTCCGCGAGCTCGACTATCCGCCGGAGCTGCTCGAGCTCGTCGTCACGTCCGACGCCTCGACCGATCGGACCGAGGAGCTCGCCGCGGCCGCGGGAGCGCGTGTCATCCGCAACCCGCGCGGCGGCAAGGTCGCCGCGCAGGACGCTGCGGTGCGCGCGACGGAGGCGGAGGTCGTCGCCTTCTCGGACGCGAACGCGATCTGGGCTTCCGACGCCCTGCGCAAGCTCGTCCGCAACATCGCCGACCCGGCGGTGGCGTACGTCTGCGGCCGGCTGAGGCTCGAGACGCCGGACGGCTCGAACAAGGAGGGCGTCTATTGGCGCTACGAGCTCGTGACCCGCGGCGGCGAGTCGCGGCTCGGCTCGGTCACGGCCGGCAACGGCTCGATCTATGCGTTGCGCCGGTCGGACTACGCCGAGGTCGACCCGCGCTTCGGGCACGACCTCTCGCTGCCGTATCTCATGGTGCAGCGCGGGAAACGAGCCGTCTACGAGCCCGAGGCGCTCGCGTTCGAGCGCCCGACGCCGACGAACGAGAGCGAGTACCGGCGCAAGGTGCGGATGTTCGAGCACGCGTGGCTCATCGTCCTGCGCGGGCGCATGCTACGCGGCCAGCGGCCCGGCTACCTGCTCGCGCTCGTCTCGCACCGCCATCTCCGCTATGCGAGCGGCCTGCTCCACCTGATCCTGCTTGCGACCTCGATCGCGCTGCTCGGCCACGGCTGGATCTACGCGGTCGCCCTCGGGCTCCAGCTCGGGCTCTTGGCGGCCGCGCTCGTGGGGGTCGGGATCGCGCGCTACTACGTCCTCATCACCTGGGCGACGGTCGTCTCGCTCTGGAACTACCTCCGGCGCGGCGTGCCCGCGACGTGGGCGCCGCAGCGCGAGGGGGAGCTCGCATGAACCGTGCCGTCGACCTCGCGATCTCGGGCGGAGCGCTCGTCCTCGCCTCGCCGGTGCTGGCGCTCGCCGCGCTCGCGATCAAGCTCGAAGACGGGGGCCCGGTGCTCTACCGCCAGACGCGCGTCGGCAGGGACGGCGTCGACTTCGAGCTGCTCAAGGTGCGGACGATGGTGGTCGGCGCCGAGACGATGGGAGCCGGCCTCTCGGTCAACCGCGGCGATCCGCGCATCACGCGCACCGGCCGGCTGCTGCGCAAGCTCTCGCTCGACGAGCTGCCGCAGCTCTGGAACGTCGTGCGCGGCGAGATGAGCGTGATCGGGCCGCGGCCGACGCTCCGCTACCAGGTCGAGCAGTACGACGAGAGGCAGCGCCACCGGCTCGACGTGAAGCCGGGCATTACGGGCTGGGCCCAGGTGAACGGCCGCGCCTCGCTCCCCTGGGCCGACCGGATCGAGCTCGACGTCTGGTACGTCGAGCACCGTTCGCCGCTCGTCGACCTGAAGATCCTCGCGCGAACGCCGTTCGCCCTCTTCCGGGGCACGTACAAGGGAGAGACGGGGGGTTGGAGGCCGGAGTCGTAGGGAGCGGGGGCTATCCTCGGAGCCTGTGCCGCCGCTGAAGATCCTCGTCACGGGCGCCTGCGGGGTCACACCGAGAGCCATCGCCCGCTCGCTGCGCACGAGCGCCGCGTTCTCCGACGCGACCCTCGTCGGGGCCGACCGCGGCGGCAACTGGTACGGCTTCTACGAGGGGCTCTACGACCGTGTCTACCGCGTCTCGCAGCCGGGAGATCCCGGCTACGCCGAGCTCCTCGCGGACATCTGCGAGCGGGAGGCGATCGACGTCGCGCTCGTCGCGCCCGAGGCGGAGGTGCGCTTCTGGAGCGGGCGCGAGTTTCCCGTGCCCGCGCTGCTCCCCCGCCCAGGCCTCGTCGAGATCGCGATCAGCAAGGGCAAGCTGTACGACGCGCTGCGCGAGACCGGCCTGGTGCCGCGGTACCGCATCGTGAGCCGGGAGGAGCTGGTCGAGCGCCGCGGGCTCGACCTCGGCGGCGGCCCCGTGTGGCTCCGCGACTACTCCGAGGCGTCGTCGAGCGGCATCGGCGCGATCCAGGTGACCGAGCCGGAGGAAGCCTACGCGTGGGCGTATCTCAACCCCGAGATCCCCAGCTACATGGTGGCCGAGCACCTGCCCGGCCGGAACGTCGCCGCCACGCTGCTCTTCCACGAGGACGAGCTGCTCAAGGCCGGCTGCTACGAGCGGCTCGAGTACTTCATGGGGCACCTCGCGCCTTCGGGCGTGACCGGCAACATCAACCGCGGCCGCCTCATCAACGACGAGCGGGCGCGCGCGCTCGCCGAGCAGGCGGTCCGGTTCGTCGGCGGGCTGACCGGTGAGCCGGCGCACGGCCTGCTCACCGTCGACCTCCGCGAGGACCGCACGGGCGCGCTCAAGGTGACGGAGATCAACGTCAGGCACGTCGCCGCGACCTCCGCCCTCGCCGCGGGCGGGGCGAACCTGGCCGAGGCCCAGGTCCTCGCGACGCTCGGCCGGCTCGACGAGATCGGCGAGACCGTTCCGCGCTTCCCCGACGACAACGTGATTCTCCGCGACATCGACGGCGCGCCGCTCTGGCTCACGGGCTACCGCGAGCTCGCGGTCGGGGAGCACGCATGATCGCGCGCGTCCTCGTCCTGGCCGCCGTCGCCGCGCTGCTCGCCGGCTGCGGCGGCTCGGCTCATCGCGTCGTGACGCCGCGCGTCAAGCACCCGAAGCAGAAGACGACGCAGACGCCGAAGAGGCACAAGCACCCCGGCGCCGGCCAGCCCGCGGAGCTCGTCGTCACGGTCCTCGACGGCGACAGGCGCGTGCGGGTCCGCGGCGCCCGCGTGCAGATCCTGGGGAAGAGCGCGAGGACCAACCGCCACGGCGTCAGCGAGATCTGGGCGCCGCGGCGGCGCCTCGCCGTCTCGGTCTCGGCGCCCGGCTACTCGGCCGCCCGCGTCCGCCTCGACTTCGGGCCCAACCGCTACCGGACGGTCCGCATCTATCAGCCCAGCCTGCAATGGCCGCTCTACGGCGCGACGCCGGCCCGGACGCAGGCGCCGGAGAAGATCCACCTCCGTCCGCCGTTCCATCTCGTCTGGAGCCGCAGCCTCAACCGGCTGATCGAGTTCCCGGCCGCCGTGGTCGACGGGTTCGCGTACATCGGGAACGCCGGGGCGACGATCCATGCGATCTCGATGCGCTCCGGCAAGTTCGCCTGGGTGCACCGGACGCCTGGGGGGCCGCGGATGGCGTCGTCGCCAGCGGTCACCGGGGACGACGTCGTCTACCACACGATGAGCGGCTGGGTGTACGTCCTCGACCGCTCCAACGGGCATCTGAAGTGGAGCTGGAACGCAGGCTCGGCGATCGAGTCGTCGCCGATCGTCGTCGACGGTGTCGACTACTTCGGAGACGCGGGCGGGCAGATGTACGCGCTCGACCTGCGCACCCACAAGCTCCGCTGGAGCCGCTCGCTCGGCGCCAAGATCACCTCGAGCGCGGCGATCTCCCACGGCCGCCTCTTCATCGGCGACTACAACGGACATCTGTGGGCGCTCTCGCCCGCGACCGGCTCGACGCGGTGGGTCGGCACCGTGAACGGCAAGATCTACGGAACGCCCGCCGTGGCCGGCGGCCGCGTCTTCGTTCCCTCATCCGACGGTGACTCTCTGACCGCGTTCACGACGAGCGGGCGGTACCTCTGGCGCGACACGGCGGGCTACTACGTGTACTCGTCTCCCGCAGTCTCCCAGGGCGTCGTCTGCTGGGGCTCGTACACGGGCGAGTTCTACGGGTCCTCGGCTGCGACCGGCCGCATCCTCTGGCGCTTGAACACCGGCGGCCCGATCTCGGGCGCGGCCGTGATCGTCGACGGCGTCGCCTACGTCGGCAGCTTCTCGCACAAGATCATCGGGGTGAACCTCCATACCGGGCGACGACTCGTGACCTTCCCACACGGCCAGTACGTACCGGTCTCGGGGAACGGGATGCGCCTGCTCTTCAACGGGTTCTCGCGCATCTACGCCGTCGAGCCCCGCCGCTCGCAGCGGCGGCAGCTGTCGCACTAGTGCCCGAGCGCCTTCCTAAGAGCGTCCTCATGTCCGTCGGCTATCGTCGCCACTCGTGACTACGCCTGCTTCCCCCTCGCGCGGCTTCGATCCGGAGGCCGAGCAGGAAGTCGACTTCGTGCGCTACGTCCGGCTGCTGGCCGTCCGCTGGTGGCTGCTCGCCGCCGGGGTCGTGGCGGGCGCGATCATCGGCTACCTCATCTCGCTCGGCGGGAACCAGGTCTACTCGGCGGCCGCGACGATCTATCTCGGCCAGCCGACCACGCCGACGGGAAACGGCGCGGTGAACACACCGCAGACGAACCCCTCGGCCGTCGCCACCGCGGTCCAGTCCCAGGCGGTCCAGAACACGGTCGCGAACGAGTGCAACACGAAGGCGTCGACGTTCGCCAAGGGGATCTCGACGGCCGCGATCGCCACCGGCGCCTCGACGAAGGGCGGGGCGGCGGCGGTCAACCCGTTCGTCAAGGTCACCGTGCAGGCGAAGAAGGGTAAGGTCGCAGCCTGTGCCGCGAACAAGCTCGCGGCCGCTGCGGTGAAGAAGGTCGGGGTCTATCCGGCGGCGACGATCAAGAACCTCGAGGCGCAGATCGCCGTCGACCAGGCGGACATCAAGTCGATTCAGGCCGCGATCGCGAACCCGAGCATCTCCGACACGAACAAGCTGCTCCTGGGGACGTTCCTGCGGAGCGACCAGCTCGACAAGACGTCCAACTCGCAGCTGCTCCTGCTCGCCAAGAACGTCGCGGCGCCGTCCGTGTACACGCCCGCCGCCTCGCACAAGGTCACTGCGCGCAGCCGGCGCAACACGGTCGTGATTGCCGCGCTGATCGGCCTGATCCTCGGTGCGCTCGCCGCGCTCCTGTGGGACACCGTCGTGCCGCGGCTCACGCCGCGCAACGGCGACTGACTTAGTCTCCAGGGATGTTCGAGGGGAAGCGGGTCGGGGTCGTCGTCCCGGCCTACGACGAGGAGGCGCTGATCGGCGCGACGCTCGGCGGGATCCCGGAGCTCGTCGACCGGATCATCGTCGTCGACGACGGCTCCTCCGACCGCACGTCCGAGCGCGCGGTCGAGTCGGGGGACCCGCGCGTCGAGGTGCTCGCGCACGAGCGCCGCAGCGGCGTGGGGGCCGCGACGCTCACGGGCTACCGGCGGGCGATCGCCGACGGCCTCGACGTCGTCGTCGTGATGAACGGTGACAACCAGATGGATCCCGAGGACCTGCCGAAGCTCGTCGCGCCGGTCGCGCGCGGGGAGCTCGACTACGCGAAGGCGAATCGGCTCGCGAGCGGCCAGGCCTGGCAGCTCATCCCCAAGACGCGCTTCTTCGGGAACGCGATCCTCTCGATGCTGACGAAGGTCGCGTCGGGCTACTGGCACGTCGCCGACTCGCAATCCGGGTACACGGTCGTCTCGCGCGAGATGCTCGAGCGGCTCGACCTCGATCACATCTACACGAACTACGGCTTCCCGAACGACATGCTCGTGCACCTCAACGTCTGGAACGCGCGTGTCCGCGACTTCCCGTCCCGGCCGATCTACGGCGTCGGGGAGCGCTCGAACATGCGCTACCGCCACGTCGTGCCGCGAATCGCCTGGCTGCTCGTGCGGGGCTTCTTCTGGCGGCTCTGGGAGAAGTACGTGAAGCGAGACTTCCACCCGCTCGTCTTCTTCTACGTGATCGGGTTCATCGCGACGGTCGCGGGCGTGCTGCTCGGACTCGTGGTCGTCGGCTACCGGATCGCGGGCTACTCGATCCCGATCGCCACCGTCGTCCTCGTCGCACTGCTCGTCATCTCCGGCCTCCAGTTCACCCTCTTCGCGATGTGGTTCGACATGGAGTCGAACAAGGATCTGCGGTAGCTCGGG
>DATEHY010000004.1:0-26872 GCA_035279325.1 Gaiellaceae bacterium | reverse complement strand
CTCCTCCGCCGCTTCGCACGCCATGATCGCCCAGCGCACCAAGCCGCCGCCAACCCGGCGGAACGGCTCACGCGGCAGACGCGGCACGTGGCGGGCGGCGAGCGGGCCGCGCGTCCACTCGCCGTCCGCGCCGAGCACGAGCGACGCGAGGATCCGGCCGCCCATCCACGCCGGTCCGACCCCGTGGCCCGAGTAGCCGGCGCCGTAGTGGATCCGCGTGCCCGGCTTCGTGCGGAAGAACGGGAGATGGTCGGCCGAGACGTCGATCGGCCCGCCCCACGCACGCTCCACCCGGATGCCGGCCAGGCCGGGGAGCAACCGCCGCAGGCCCGCCTCCGCCCGCGCCGCAGTCGGCCGATCGCGGGAAAAGCGCGCGTCGATGCGTCCGCCGAAACCGATCGGCCCGCTGCCACTGCCCATGAGCACCCGGCCATCCCTCGTCGTGCGGAAATAATGGAGGAACATCCGCCCGTCGACGACGGCCTCGCCGCCGCTCCAGCCGATCGCCGCGAGCGCGTCGGGCGCCGGCTCGGTCAGGACGACGTACGAGCCGAAGTTCGTCAGGTTGCGCGAGGCCGGCGACCAGCCCGTCAGTGCGGCGTTCGTCGCGAGCACGACCTCCGGTGCGCGCAGCGTCCCCCCGGGCGTGACGAGCTCGTTCGGCGAGCCGGCGCGCACGTCCGTGACCGGCGTCCGCTCGTGCAGGGCGACTCCGGCCGCGAGCGCCCCGCGCCGCAGTGCCCGCACGAGCAGCCCGGGATGGACGGTCGCGCACTCGGGATAGAACACGCCGTTGCGGAAGACCGGCGACGAGACCCGTTGCGCGACCTCCTCCGCGGTGAGCGGCGCGGCGTGCTCCGCGCGCCCGACCCCGGCCGCGGCGGCGACGGCCTTCTCGACCGAGGAGTCCTGGGCCGGCGCGGCCGACACCTCGAGCATGCCGCCCTCGACCAGCCACACGTCCTCCCCGTGCGCCTCGGCCCAGGCACGGATCCCGGGGATGATCCTTTCGCCCGCCTGCGCGAGCTCGAGCGCTCGCTGCTCGCCGAGCAGCTGCAGGATCGACGGGAAGGAGGCCCAGTAGCCGTGGACGAAGCCGCCGTTGCGACCGCTCGGCCCGTCTCCGCAGATCTCGGCCTCGAGCACTGTGATGCGCAGCTCGGGCGCCTGCTCGCGCAGCGCGAGCGCGGTCCAGAGCCCCGTATAGCCGCCGCCGACGATCGCCACGTCCGCGGTCGCATCCCCTCGCAGCGCGGGGGCCGGCGGCGGGTCGCCCTCGCGCGCAAGTGCGTCCTCGAGCCACCACGAGGGCAGCCGAGGCTCGACCGAAGGAGGGCTCACGCCTGCTTCGCGCGGTGGTTCTGCAAGAAGACGTTGCCGAGCATCGCGGTCACCGCGATCACGAAGAAGGCGATTCCGATCACGTTGATCTGCGGCGGCGTCGCCACGCGGGCCGCGCCCCAGACAAAGATCGGGAACGTCACGTCGTTCCCGGCTACGAAGTACGTCACGACGAAGTCGTCGACGGAGATCGCGAAGCAGAGCAGCAGCGCGGCGAGGATCGCCGGCGCGATGAGCGGCAGTGTGACCTTCCTGAACGTCATCCATTCGTTGGCGCCGAGGTCCATGGCGGCCTCTTCGAGGTGCCGGTCGAAGCCGACGAGCCGCGCCTTGACGGTGACGACCGCGAAGCTGACGCAGAACATCACGTGGGCGATGAGGATCGTCCCGAAGCCAAGCGTGAGCACCGACGTCAGGTGGAGGAACAGCGTCAGCAGCGAGGCGCCGAGGACGATCTCCGGTGTCGACAGCGGCAGGAAGACGATGAAATTGGTCGTCCCGCGGCCGCGGAATCCGTAGCGCACGAGGGCGAGGGCCATGAGCGTGCCGAGCGTCGTCGCGATGAGGCTCGCGACCACGGCGATCTCGAGCGAGAGCACGACAGCGCTCTGGATGCCCGGGATCGCGTTCCAGTGAGTCCAGTTCGAGAAGGTGAAGCCCTCCCAGGTGAAGTTGAAGCGGCCCTTCGGATGGTTGAACGAGAAGATCGCGACGACGACGATCGGGAGGAGCAGGTACGCGAAGAACAGGAGCGAGTAGAGGGTCAGGACGTGGCGACGGGCGAACGCCCACGCCCGGCCGAGAGGTCGCGACCGCGGACGCCTGAGCTCGGCGGCGACGGCGGTCATCCCGTGAGCTTCTCCGCTCCGACGATTCGCGCGTAGACAAGAACCAGTGCGAGGATGATCGCCATCAGGATGAACGACATCGCCGCGGCGGCCGGGTAGTCGATCAGCTGCAAGAACTTCGACTGGATCACGTTGCCGATCATGTGACTCGTCGGGGAGCCGAGCAGCTGGGCGTTGATGAAGTCGCCGGCCGCCGGGATGAAGGTGAGCAGCGTGCCCGCGATGACTCCCGGTAGCGAGAGCGGGAACGTCACCCGGAGGAACGCCAGCCACTTGTTCGCGTAGAGGTCCTCGGCGGCCTCGACGAGGCTCTGATCGATCTGCTCCAGCGAGACGTAGAGCGGCAGCGCCATGAACGGCAGGAAGTTGTAGGTGATGCCTGCTACGACCGCGGTCCCGGTCGCCAGGATCCGTCCGCCGGGCGAGATCACGTGGATGTCCGTGAGCAGCCGGACCACGAGCCCCCGGTCGGCGAGGATCGTCTGCCACGCCAGCGTCCTGATCAGATACGTGACGAAGAACGGGGCGACGATGAACAGCAGGAGCAGGTTCTTCCAGCGGCCGCCGCGGAACGCGATCCAGTACGCGACGGGATAGCTGACGACGAGCGCGATCACGGTGGCGAGGCCGGCGTACTCGAACGAGCGCTCGAACTCCCCGGTGTAGCCCCGGATGGCGTTCGAGTAGTTGCTCCACGTCCACGTGAACGCGTACCCGAAGCCCGTGATGATGCTGCCCGACTCCAGGGATTGGTAGATGAGGAAGCCGAGCGGGACCAGGAAGAACGCGGCCAGGGTGAACATCCCTGGAGCGAGCAGCAGGTACGGGGTGGCGCCGCGGTGCCGGTGGAAGAAGCTGAAGCCCACTACCGGTTCTCAGGCCGAGATCAGGTTCTGCCAGACAGTCTGGTACTTCTCGTTGTTGAGGGCTGCCGGGTCGATCGTGTGGGCCATGTCCAGCTGCTTCTTCGTCGGGAAGATCAGCGTGTTCTTGGCGATCGCCGGATCCTGCTTCAGGAGCACTTCCTTCGCGCCGAGGACCGGGCAGACGTAGTTGACGTAGTCCTCGATCTCCGCGGCGATCTTCGGCTCGTAGACGAAGTTCATGTAGACCGAGGCCGTGTAGACGTTGCCGCCGAGCGGGATGAGCATGTTGTCGGTCCAGATGTCACCGCCCGTGTCCGGCTGCTGCCAGTTGAGGTGCGGGTTGTCGGCGTGCAGCTGGACGATGTCGCCCGACCACGCCATCGTGGCCATGAGGTCTCCGTTCGCGAGTGCGCTCGCGTAGTCGTTGCCGTAGAACTGGCGGATCTGACCCGAGTGCACCGCCTTCTGGATCGTCGAGATCGCCCGGTTGAACGTCTTGTCGGTGATGTGGGCCGGATCGTCGCCGTTGTAGCCCATGACCAGGCACAGCGTGTCGGAGAACTCGGTGAGGAGCCCGACCTTGCCCTTCAGCTTCTTGTTCCCGAGCAGGTCGCCCATGGAGGTGACCGGCTCGGTCAGCTTCTCGTTCCAGCCGATCCCCGTGAAGCCGGACTGCCACGGGAGGCTGTAGTCGCGATTCGGGTCCCAGCTCGGATGCCGCTGCTGGGGGATCAGGTTCTTGATGTTCGGGATCGCGCTCTTGTCGAGCTTCTCCACCCACTTCTTCTGCACCAGCAGGGCCGGGTAGCGCGAATTGTCCGTCATCACGATCAGATCGCGGCCGGTCGACTGGCCGCGCGAGAGGTCCGGCTCGATCTTCGAGAAGAACGACGCGTTGTCGTTGATGTCCTCGGTGTAGTCGACGTGGACTCCGTACTTCTTCTGGAACTGGTCGAGCGACGGGTGGGTGTTCCCCTTCTTGTCGATGTAGAGCGTCCAGTTGGAGAAGTGCAGGGTCTTGGCGAGCTTGTGCGGGACGGTGTCTCCGCCGGAGGCGGAAGGCCCGGAGCTACCGCCGCCACAGGCGGCGAGAAGGCCCGGCACGGTGAGGATCGAGCCGCCGGCGGCCGCGCGGCGGAGAAAGAGCTTGCGGGTGATCTGATCGGTCATTGCGCGCCCTCCTGGACGTCGACGACGAAGGTGGATTCCGGGCTCCAGCTGAGCGTCAGGCGCTCCCCTGTCGCGACCTGGCCACCGGGCCGGTCGTTTTGGACATAGACGGTCACCGGGCCGGCCGGTGTGTCGAGGATGTACTGCGTCGAGACCCCGATGTACGCGCTCTGGGAGACGGTTCCCGTGAGGGAGTTTCCCTCTCCTCCTCCGATGTGGAGCTTCTCGGGGCGGACGCCGATCTGGACGGTGCCGGTTCGTCCTGCCAGGACCTCGCGAGGACACTCGACGTCGGTGCCGTCGGCGAGCTTGACCCGGTCCTCCGCCACGGCGGTTCCCTCGAGCAGGTTCGAGACGCCGAGGAAGCCGGCGACGAAGGCCGTCCGAGGCGATTCGTAGAGCTCGGTCGGCGTGCCGGCCTGCTCGATGTGGCCGCCGTTCATGATCACGATCCGGTCGGCCATGGTCATCGCCTCTTCCTGGTCATGGGTCACGTGCACGAACGTGATGCCGACCTCGTTCTGGATCCGCTTCAGCTCGAGCTGCATCTCCTTGCGCAGCTTGAGGTCGAGCGCGCCGAGCGGCTCGTCGAGCAGGAGCACGCGCGGCCGGTTCACGAGCGCGCGGGCGAGCGCGATGCGCTGCTGCTGGCCGCCGGAGAGCTGGCGCGGCTTCCTCCGCTCCAGCCCGGCGAGGCCTACCAGCTCGAGCGCCTCGACCACCCGGGTGCGCAGGTCGCTCCCCTTGACGCCGCGTCGCCGGAGGCCGAAGGCGACGTTCTCGAAGATCGAGAGGTGCGGGAAGAGCGCGTACGACTGGAAGACCGTGTTCACGTCGCGCTTGTACGGCGGCAGCGGCGCCACGTCGACTCCGCCGAGCTCGATCCGTCCCTCGGTCGGCTCCTCGAATCCGCCGATCATCCGCAGGGTTGTCGTCTTGCCACAGCCCGAGGGCCCGAGGAGGGCGAAGAAGTGGCCACGGTCGATGTCGAGCGAGATGCCGTCGACGGCGACGACCTCGTCGAACCGCTTCGTCAGCCCGATCAGCCGGATGTCGTAGTCGGTCGCGGCCGCGACCGGCGGAGGCTGCGCCGCCTCGATCGTCACTGCAGCCGCCCCCACGCCTCCGAGAGCACGTCCCCGAGGATCCCCGTCATCTCGTCGAATTCTGACTGAGTCGCGACGAGCGGGGGAGAAATCTGCACGACCGGGTCGCCGCGGTCGTCCGCCCGGCAGATGAGGCCCTTCTCGAACAGCCGCGGCGAGAGGAATCCACGGAGCAGAGTCTCGCACTCCTCGTCGCTGAAGGTCTCGCGCGTCTCCTTGTCCTTCACGAGCTCGAGCGCGTAGAAGAACCCGGTGCCGCGCAGGTCGCCCACGATCGGGAGGTCGAGCAACTGGGCGAGCGTCGAGCGGAAGGCGTCCTCGTTGGCGAGGACGTGCTCCATGATCCGCTCCCGCTTCATGATCTCGATGTTCTTCAGCGCGATGGCGCTCATCACGGGATGTCCGCCGAACGTGATCCCGTGGGTGTACATCGACGACGCCTCGAGGAACGGCTCCATCACGCGGTCGGTCGCGACGACCGCCCCGATCGCCCCGTAGGACGAGGAGAGCCCCTTCGCGCACGTGACGATGTCCGGCCGGATGTCGTAGCGCTCCGACGCGAACCAGTGGCCCACCCGCCCGAAGCCGGTGATCACCTCGTCGGCCGAGAGCAGGATGTCGTACTTGTCGCAGAGCGCGCGGACTCCCCGCCAGTAGCCCGCCGGCGCGATGAACGAGCCGCCGGCGTTCTGGATCGGCTCCATGTGGACGAGGCAGACCGTCTCCGGATCCATCTCCAGGATCGTCTGCTCGATCTCCTCGAGGAGGAAGGCCGTGAACTCCTCCTCCGTCTCGTCCGGCGGCCGGTGGTAGCGGTTCGTGTTGCTGACGTGCCGCACGCCGGGGACGAGCGGTTCGAACGGCTTGCGCAGGGCCTCGATGCCGTTGATCGACAGAGCCCCGAAGGTCGTGCCGTGATAGGCGATCTCGCGGGCGATCGCCTTGTACTTGCGACCGGGAGCCGGGCCGCCCTCCTGCCCGGGAACCCGCTCGCCGGGCTCGACGCCCGCAGCCTCGTGCGCGCCGCCGCGGACAGCGAAGTACTGGCGCGCGAGCTTCCAGGCCGACTCGACCGCCTCGGACCCGCCCGAGACGAAGAAGACGCGGTTCAGGTCGCCCGGAGCGAGCGACGCGATCTCGGCGGCGAGCTCGATCGCGCGCGGGTGGGCGTACGTCCAGTTCGTGTAGAAGGGCAGCTCGCGCATCTGGTCGAGCGCCGCCTGGCCGATCTCCTCGCCGAAGCCGTAGCCGAGGTTGACGGAGAAGAGCCCGGCGAGCGCGTCGAGGTAGCGGTTGCCGTGGACGTCCTCGAGGTAGCACCCGTCGCCGCGGACGATGATCGGCGGCTCGCCGCCGCCCATCTTCGTGAAGTGGAGCCAGAGGTGTTCGCCTGCCTGCCGGCGGAGCTCATCTGCGGACGTCGCGCCCTGCGTGATGCTCATCTCGAGGTGTCCTCCTTTGGCATTCCACTCCCCCAGTCGTAGAGCTGCTTCCACATCTCCAGGTAGACGAAGGTCTCGGTCGAGACGACGTCCGGCAGCGCGCGGAGGCGGCTCGTCAGGTCGAGCAGATGGCGCCGGTCGGCGGCGACGAGCTCGACGACGAGGTCGAACTGCCCCGCCGTCGCGATCACGTAGTCGGCCTCCGGCCAGCGCGCGATCTCGTCGGCCGCGTGCTCCGGCGAGCCCGACGTCTTCACGCCGACGAGCGCCTGCTCGTAGCCGAGCCCCAGCGGGTTCGTCACCGCGACGACCTGGAGGATCCCCTCCGAGGTCAGCCTCCCGTAGCGGGCGCGAACGGTGGCCTCCGAGACGCCCACGCGCGCGGCGATCGAGCGGAACGACTCCCGTCCGTTCGCCTGGAGCGCCTCGATGATGCTGCGGTCGAGATCGTCCGTGCGGCGCGCCGGAGCGACCGGGCCGCGTTCCGAACGGGCGGCCGGAAGCCGAAGCGGCTGGACGTCCTCGCTGCGCATCGCGCAGGATTCCTACCACTCTGCCGCGCATTTCGCCAACCGAAGCGATCGCAAGCGACGCTTCGCGCGAGGGTTGACGCCGGCCGATGCTGCGCCTACGCTGCCTCGGTCCGTTTTCCCCGGCGAGAGGAGGTCTGACAATGAAGCCTGTGCCCGTTGCCTCCTCGGTCCTCCTGACCTAGCGCCGGGCGCTCCTTTGCGGGACGCGCGGCGTCCCTATTCCACGTGAAGGAGCTTTGCGTTGCCTGGAGTCCAACTCCGCGAGCTCGGCTGGAACGACGAGCTCGCCGACAACCTGGAGCCCGGTCTCGTGCCGGGCCGCGTCGCGGCCGTGCACCGCGGCGCGTTCGACGTCTGGACGGCGGCCGGCGCCGTCCGCTCTCGCCTGCCCGGACGGGCCATGCACGAAGGCCTCGGCGTCGCGGTCGGCGACTGGGTCGGCCTCTCGGACGGGTTCATTCGGACCGTCCTGCCTCGCCGTAGCGCGATCGTGCGCAACGCCGCAGGCCTGGCCACGACCGCGCAGACGCTCGCCGCGAACGTCGACGTCGCGCTCGTCGTCTCGTCGCTCGGGCCGGATCTCGAGCCGCGTCGCATCGAGCGGTACCTCGTCACGATCTGGGAGAGCGGCGCGTCGCCCGAGGTCGTGCTGACGAAGGCCGACCGGCTCGAAGACCCGTGGCCGCTCGTCGCCGAGGTCGAAGAGGTCGCGCTCGGCGTGCCGGTGCACGTCGTGTCGGCCGTGAGCGGGCAGGGCTGCGACGCGCTGCGCGCGCGCATCGGCGCCGGCACGACGGCGGTTCTGCTCGGTTCCTCGGGTGTCGGCAAGTCGACGCTCGTCAACCGCTGGCTCGGCGACGACGTGATGGCCACCACCGAGACCCGCGAGGACGACGACGAGGGCCGCCACACGACGACCCACCGCCAGATCCTCGTGCTACCCGGCGGCGGGCTCGTGATCGACACGCCGGGCCTGCGCGAGCTGCAGCTCTGGGACGCCGGCGCGGACGCCCTCGACGCGACGTTCGCCGACGTCGAGGAGCTCGCCGCAAACTGCCGCTTCGGCGACTGCACGCACGAGCACGAGCCGGGATGCGCAGTGCTCGCGGCGGTCGAGTCCGGCGCACTTCCGCGCGAGCGACTGCAGAGCTGGCGCAAGCTCCAGCGCGAGTTGCGGGCGATCGCGATGCGCCACGACATCCGGCTGCGGAAGGAAGAAGGGCGAAAGTGGAGGCTGAGGACGCGCGAGGCCCGCGCCCGAACGAGGCACCGCTGAGCGGATTGGCTACGGCTTGGGCGCGGCCGCGGCCACCTCGGGCGGCGCGTCGGTGTGCTTCGCCGCGAAGTTGTCGGCGAACATCTGCGCGAGCTCGCGGGCCTTGCGGTCGTACGCCTCCGGGTCCGACCACGTGGAGCGTGGATCGAGCAGCGACTCGTCGACCCCCGGCGCCGTGACGGGCACCTGGAAGCCGAACACCGGATCCTCGCGGAACTCGACGCCACCGAGCTCGCCCGAGAGCACCGAGCCGAGCAGCGCGCGCGTCGCGGCGATGGGCATGCGGTGCCCCACGCCGAACGGCCCGCCCGTCCAGCCCGTGTTGATCAGCCAGGTCGTCGCGCCGTGCCGGTCGAGCTTCTCGCCGAGCAGCTTCGCGTAGACGGTCGGGGGCTGCGGCCAGAAGGGCGCCCCGAAGCACGTCGAGAAGGTCGGCTGCGGCTCGGTCACGCCGAGCTCCGTTCCGGCGAGCTTCGACGTGTAGCCGGAGAGGAAGAAGAAGAGCGCCTGGTCGCGGTCGAGCCGCGCGATCGGCGGCAGGATCCCGAATGCGTCGGCGGCGAGCAGGATCACCGACCGCGGATGCCCGGCGCGCTTCGCGGGCAGCGCGTTCGAGATCCGCTCGAGCTTGTACGCGGCCCGGTTGTTCTCGGTCTTCGAGTCGTCGTCGAGGTCGAGGACCCCGCGCTCGTCGACGGCGACGTTCTCGAGCACGGTGCCGAAGCTGTGCACGGCCTTCCAGATCTCCGGCTCGGCGGCGGCCGAGAGCCGGATCGTCTTCGCGTAGCAGCCGCCCTCGAAGTTGAAGACGCCCTCGTCGCCCCAGCCGTGCTCGTCGTCGCCGATGAGCAACCGCTCGGGATCCGCCGACAGCGTCGTCTTGCCGGTCCCGGAAAGGCCGAAGAAGACCGCGACGTCCTGCCCGTCCCGCGAGACGTTGGCGGAGCAGTGCATCGGCATAACGCCTGCGAGCGGCAGCTGGTCGTTCATGAGCGAGAAGGCGGACTTCTTGATCTCGCCGCCGTAGAACGTGCCGCCGATCAGGATCTCGCCGCGCGTCGGGTGTAGGCAGACGAAAACCTCCGAGCGGGTGCCGTCCTGCGCCGGGTCGGCCACGACGTCGGGCTCGTGGAGAATGAGCACGTCCGGCTCGAAGGCGGCGAGCTCGGCCTCGGTGGGATCGATGAACATCGTCTTCGCGAAGAGGGCGTGGTACGGATGCGTCGTGAGCACGCGCACCGCCGACCGGTGCTTGGGATCAGCGCCGCAGAACGCGTCGATCACGTAGACGTCGCTCGCCTCGAGGTGCGCGACGACCTTCCCGCGCAGCCCGTCGAAGTGCGCCTCGGAGATCTCGCCGTTCGTCTCACTCCACCAGATCCGGTCCTCGGAGCCCGGTTCGCGGACGATGAACTTGTCCTTGGGCGAGCGGCCGGTGAAGCGCCCGGTGTCCACGACGAGCGGCCCGTCCTCGGCGAGGACGGCTTCACCGCGATCGAGTGCGGCGGTGTAGAGCTGTGACGTCGTCGGGTTGCGGAGCACGCGCCCTCCGACGCGCAGCCCGTGAACGGCGAGGCTGTCTTCCGGCCGGTCGGTGATCGTCAACGCGCTCCTCCTCCTTGCTCGCGGTACAGGCCACGCATGGTAGTGGCCGGTGCTCTCGCAGCGTTTTCTCAGGGCGCGTTCAGGGGTGCCACACGCGGGGCGGGAACCCTGGTGGTAATGAAAACGACCGCCAAGGAGCAACCGATGACCCTCCACACCGCAATCGTCCTCAACGCCGTCCTCGACCTCGGCATCGTCCTCGCCGTGGCCGCAGTCATGTATCTCCCGTTCACATTCGACAGCCGCAAGGACGAGGCGGCCGTCTACGCCTTCGCGGCTCCTCTTCCCGAAGACCTCGCTGCCTAGCGAGCCGCGGATCGGTCGGCGCCGAGCGGCAGCGCGATCACGAAGGTCGCGCCGCCGCCCGGCGTCGGCCGCGCCTCCACCGTTCCTCCATGCGCCGCCGTCACTGCGGCGACGATGGACAGGCCGAGACCCACGCCGCCGCTCGACCTCGCGCGGGAGTCGTCGGCTCGGTAGAAGCGCTCGAAGATGCGCGCGGCTGCGTCCTCCCCGAGCCCCGGCCCGTGGTCGGCGACCGTCAGCTCGGCCCGGCCGTCGACGCGGCGGAGATCGACCGAGACCGCGGTCCCGGGCGGCGTGTGCGCCCTCGCATTCGCCAGGAGGTTGTCGACGACCTGCCGCAGCCGCACCTCGTCCCCCGTCACCGTCGCCGGTTCGACGGAGCTCTCGATCGGCCGCTCGGGCTCTACGGCCCGCGCGGCGTCGACGGCCTCCCCGACGAGCGCGGCGAGATCGACCGGCTCGCGCTCGAGAGGACGGCCCTCGTCGAGCCGGGCGAGCAGGAGGAGGTCGTCGACGAGCACGCTCATCCGCTCGGCCTCGCGCGCGATCCCAGACATCGAGCGTTCGAGATCGTCGGGATGCGTGGCCGCGCCGCGGCCGAAGAGCTCCGCGTAGGCGCGCACGGCCGTGAGCGGCGTCCGGAGCTCGTGGGAGGCGTCCGCGATGAACCGCCGCAGGCGTCGGTCCGAGGCCTCGATCCGGTCGAGCATCGCGTTGAGCGCAGCGCCGACCCGGCCGACCTCGGTCTGGGGATCCGGATGGTCGATCCGCCGCGAGAGATCGCCGGCCGTGATCGCCGCGGCCGTGCGCTCGATCGCACGAAGGGGCCGCAGCCCCAGCCGCACGACCCAGAGCGCGAGGGCCGCGAGCGCGGCGAGAACGGCGGCGGTCGCGACCAGCTCGATCAGGATCAGGCGATGGAGCGTGTCGTCGACGCCGGAGAGGGAGCTCGCGACCAGAAGCATCTGCCGCGGGCGATCCGACTCGATCGACGCGCGTATGCGGTAGCTGCCGCCACCCCTCGTCGCCGGGGCGTCGAAGTATCGGACAAGCTCGTCGCCCTCCTTGTCCTGCGTGTCGTGCCGCGTCGGGAGCGCAATGCTCGCCGGGAGCTTCGGCGGCAGGAGCCCCTCGACGAAGGACTGATGCCGCACGACTCGCCCGCCGAGCGTCCGCACCTGGTACCAGTCCACGCCTTCCGGCGGTGGGCCGCCGTGCCGGCTCTGATCCTCACCGGGTGGCGGTTCCTTCGGCTGCGGGTGCTCGAAGGCCCGATGCCCGGCCTCGAGACCCCGGTCGACGCGATGGAGGAGAAACGAGCGGAGCGAGCCGTACGTGGCGACGTCCGCGGCCCCGAGCCCGAGGGCGGCGAGGATGACGACGCCCAGCAGCAGGCGGGCGCGGAGCGAAAGGCGCGAGAGCACTACTCCTCCGTGTCGAGCATGTAGCCCGCCTGCCGGATCGTCCGGATCAGCGGCGGCCCGAGCGCGTCGAGCTTCTTGCGGAGGTAGCTGACGTACGTCTCGACGACGTTCGAGTTGCCGCCGAAGTCGTAGCGCCAGACGTTCTGCAGGATCTGACCCTTCGAGAGCACACGGCGTGGGTTGAGCAGGAAGTAGCGAAGCAGCGAGAACTCCGTGGCGGTCAGGTCGACGCGCTGCTCGCCGCGGTGTACCTCGTGCCGCGCCTCGTCGAGCGTCACGTCCTCGAAGCGGAGGACGTCTCCGGGCAGGTCGCTTCCCGTGCGCCGCAGGATCGCCTGCACGCGCGCGACGACCTCGGCGAGGCTGAACGGCTTCGTCACGTAGTCGTCGCCGCCGGCCCGCAGCGCCTCGACCTTGTTCTCGACCGCGTCCTTCGCGGTCAGGAAGAGGATCGCCGTCTTGAAGCCGCGCTCGCGGAGGCGTTTTCCGACCTCGATCCCGTCGAGATCCGGGAGCATCCAATCGAGCACGACCAGATCGGGCTCGAAGTCGGCGACCGCGGAGATCGCGCCGCGGCCCGTGCCCTCCTCCCGCACCTCGAAGCCCTCGTAGCGGAGCGCGGTGGCGACCGCGTCGACGATCGAAGGCTCGTCATCGACCACGAGGACCCTGCCGCTGCCGGGCGTCTCGCTCATGCCTCCAACCTTCGCACGGCTTCCTGTGAACTTCCTGGGAAACCGCCCCGAATCCCATCCTCAGCAAGCTCCCAACCACGCCGCAGGAAGCTCCAACCGGTCGGCTGCATGGTGGTTCGCGAACCCGGGTGAACCGGTCCAACCAAAGGAGCAACCATGCTCGGCAAGATCAAGAAGGTGGGCCTCGGAGTCGCCGCTTTCGCCGGAGCGGCCGTCGGCGGGGCGGCGGTCGCCGGCGCCGCGACGTCTCACTCCGGTGTCGCAGCGACGTCGGCTGCGGCAGCGGCCGCACAACCACCGGCGGGCCCGCGGAACATGCCCGCTCCGGGTACGGCCGCCCACGAGGACGCCGAGAAGGCGGTCACCGGCGACGCGGCGACCGAGGCGAAAGCCGCCGCGCTGAAGGCGGTCGGGGAAGGAACGGCCGGCGAGGTCACCACCGACTACTTCGGCAGCGGCTACGAGGTCACGGTGACGAAGTCCGACGGGACGAAGGTCGAGATCCACCTCGACGGCTCGTTCGACGTCATGCCCCGTCCCAACGCGGGCGGAGCACCACCCGCCGGACCCCTCAACTGAGCGAGACGCGAGGCGCATGCCCGGCACATCGCCGCGGCTGCGCCTCGCGTCTCGAGTCACTTCGCCGTGGCTGCCTTACGCCGCTGCTGCCGACGCTCCTCGCGCTCCTTGCGGCTCGACTCGTCGCTCGAGGAGTCTCCGTTCGAGGCCTGGCTGTTGTCATGGCCCTTGGTGGCCTCGCGAGCGGGATTCTCGTCCTCGTCGTGGATCTCGCCGCGCCAGGCGCCGGTCTCTTCGTTCCGCATCTCGACGAACGCCTTGTAGCGCTGCAGGTCCGTCTTGATCGCGCGCCGGTGGAAGCGCAGCCCGGAGGCCAGCTTCTCGAAAACTCCCTGCGGCTGGAAGTCGATGTTCAGCTCGACCCGGGTCAGCCGGTCGGAGAGCTCGTGGAAGGTGACGACTCCGGACTGGCCGCCGCGACTGTCGCTGCGCCAGGCGATCCGCTCGTCCGGCACCTGCTCGACGATCTGCGCCTCCCAGCTCCGGCTCACGCCCCAGACGTTCTCGTGCCAGGCGACGGTCTGGTCGTCCCGCTGCTCGACCCGCTCGGCGCGGTGCATGAACTCCGGGAAGTCCTCGAACTGCGTCCACTGGTCGTACGCGACCTTGACCGGGACGGCGACGTCGACCGAGCACTGGATCGGGAGCCGCCGGCCGCGTCCCCAGCCCTTGGCGGGCTGCCCCTCGCCGTCCCCGCCGCCGCCGAGGAGCCGCTCCGCGGCCTTGCCCGCCAGCCCACCGCTCTGGGCGGCAGCGCCCTGCGCGCCCTCCACGGCCCGCTTGCCGAGGCTCTCGGCCCCTTCGAGGCCTTTCCCCTTCAGATCCTCCAGCCCGCGGCCCCGCAGCAGGTCCGGCAGCTTCTTGGCCGCATAGCTGCTGACGAGCGTCCCGGCAGCCGCGGCCGCCGGCACCGCCAGCTTCGACAGCAACGAGCTGCCGTCGCCGCCACCGTCGCCGCCGAGCTTCTCGGCCGTCTTCTTCACCGCATCCTTCGTCTCCGCGGCCTTGTCCTTCACCTTCGCCTTCGTCTCCGTTGCCCGTTCCTTCTCATCACTCATCGTCTTCACCTCCGTCTGAGTCCTCGCGTCCCAGCGCGGCCTCGTCGGCATCGGCCTCGCGCCGCTCGCGCGCCTCGTGGAAGCCCTCGACGAACCGCGGCACCACGTGTTCCAGCACCGCGTCGGGGATGTTCTCGCCCACGTAGCGGCCCGCCGCGGCCGCCGTCTCCCCGATCGCCGGGCGGAGTGCGTCGCGAGCCGCCCCCCAGCCGGCGTCGAGCACCGCCGACAGCGCGTCGTCCGGCTTCCCTTCCTTCGTCGGCTGCGCACCGCGGTTGAGCACGTGGCGCACCACGACGACGGCCGCGCCGGACGCGGCAGCAGCACTCGCCGCTCGCACGGCGGGGTGGATCTTCACGCCTCCGATCGATGCGTCCTCGGTCATCGTCTCTCCTCCCCGCTCCCTACGCCGCCGACTTGGTCCGCTTGCGGCTTCTGGCCGACGAGCCGCCACCGGAGCGGCTGCTGCTGCCGGTGATCTCGTCGATGCGGCCCATGAGCACGTCGTTGAGCGAGCTGAACGTGTCGGCGACCGCGTCGGCCCGCTCTCCGATCTCGTCCGCGAGTCCGGCCATGCGCTCGAAGTCGAAGTCCCCGTCGTTGCTGCGGATGGCCTCCTTCAGATCCGACAGCGCGCTTTCGACGTGCGTCACGAGCTTCTGCGCGTCCTTCACCGATGCCACTTTCCACGCCTCCTCTTGTCAGGTCGATTCAGTGCCTATGCCCAACGCTTTGGGTCTAACGCCCCCGCTGCCGCTCGCGTTTCGGTCAGTCGAGGAGACGGCCGAGCGGGCCGAGATCGAGGTTCAGATCGCGGTCCTCGAGACCGAACTCCCCCTTGAGCTCCTCCATCCGCTCGTCGAGCCGCATGAAGGCGAGGCCGAGGCGCTCGACCTCGTCGTCGGTGAGGCTCCCGTGGTCGATCCGCCGCACCGCCTGCCGCTCCATCAGCTGGCGGAGCAGCTCGATCAGGGTCAGGACGAGCTGCGCCAGCCCGCGCTCGACGCGTTCGGGGTCGGCATCGATGCGTCTCGGCAGCGCCGACAGCTCGTCGAGCCGCACCGACGCCCGCGGGAGGTCTTCCCAGTCGACGAGCACCTTGTCGCGTGCGTCCTGGCTCACGCCGGCTCCGCGACCTGCTCGTCGACGAAGTTGTACGGCGGCCACGGGCCGGTGCACACGAGCACGACATCGCCGAGATCCTCCTGAAGCTCGCGCGCGGCGTCCCGGAACGGCTCGAGCGCGGCGCGCTCGACGAGGAAGGCCGCCGACGCAGGCGTACCCGGGCGCGGCAGGAGCTCGGACCGCTCGGCGACGGCGAGCGGAGCGAGCCTGTTCCGGACCGTGTCCAAGGTGCGCGCGGCGTCACGCCGCTCCTCGACCCGGCCAAGGAGGTAGCGCGCACCCGGCCCGGCATGCTCCGGGAGCGACCGCGCTTCGTCGTCCCCGCGGGCGAGCAGCCTCACGCTCAGCTCGACTCTGCCCCGGACCCGCGCGAGTACCGTCGCGAACTGCGCACTACGCGGCTCGATCTTCGCGCGGAGCTCCTCGGGGTCGGCGAAGCGGACGCCGAAGCGGACGGGCAGGACGGGGCCGGCCTCGAGCAGAGCCTCGAGCACGCTCTCGTGCTGCCACAGCGCCTCCTCGGCCGGCGGGGAGTCGACTGTCCGCGTGTGCTCGCTCACGATCGCGGCAACCTCGCCGCACGGGATCGACGCGAGCGGCTCGCCCTCGAGCCCGGTTCCGGTGCACTGCCCCGGCGACTCGACGATTCCGTAGAGATGGAGCATCAGACGTCGGCGGTCTCGGGTCGAAGCCTCTCGAGCCGGTCCACCGAGGCGACGAGCGCCCGCAGCCCGACCTCGACCAGGTCGATCCCCGCGACCGCGAGCGTGATCTCGCCGGAGATGACGACGCCCTTGTCGAGAATCCGGTCGAGCAGCTCGACCAGCGTGACCTGCCGCGCGAGCTCACGGCGGGCCTGTGCCTCCTCCGACACGACGACCGCCGTCATCGCCGCAGCTCATCGTCGACGAAGTTGTACGCCGGCCACGGACCGGTCAGCTCGTACTCGAGACCCACCTCCGCGTGCTCGCGGCCGAGCTCGGCGAGCGTCTCCCGGAATGCCCGCTCCTCGAGCTCCTCGACGAGGTATGCGGCGTTGAGGTAGACGCGCTCGGGCCTCGGCTGCGATGCGCCCGTGATGGTCGACTCCGTGGCACACGTGGCGAGCCGCCGGTGCGCGGCGTCCACGAGCTCGTCGATCAGGTCGTCGCCGGCGAGCACGAGCTCCCGGTCGAGCTGCTTGCGGGCGAGGTAGGCGGCGCCGGGCGAGCGATCGTCGAGCTCGGCCGCCCTCGCCGCGAGGTCGCTACGGCTCGCCTGCACGCTCCGGACGAGCTTGTCCGGAGCACGGAGCAATGCCTTCACACCCCATTCGCGGCGTCCGAGCAACCGTTCCAGCACGGAGGCGAACTCCGCCGCGCGCTCGCGCAGGAGTGTGCGCAGATCGCCGTCCGCGCGGAGCGTGGTCGCAAAGCGCATCGGCAGCACCGGTCCGGGCTCGAGACAGCGTTCGAGGACGCGCTCGTGCGCGAGCACCGCGCGCTCGAGCCAGGCAGCTCCCTCGGGCTCGGCCTCCGGCGGCACGAGATCTTCTCGCGCGACATCGCCGACGACGGCTGCCAGCGGGCCCTCTTCCACGAACGAAAGCGGCCCGCCGCCTACGCCGACGACGTCCTCGAGCGCGGGCCGCCGGTCGGTGCGGACGATGCCGTAGAGATAGCGCGCCCGCGTCGCTTCACCGAGAGTCGGCGTCGCCATGCTCTCCGTCGCCGTTCGCCAGTCCCGACGCCTGCTCGAGGCGCCGAATCCGCTCCTCGAATGACTGCTGCTGCAGGCCCTGCCGCGACTGCCCGCCCAGCTTGGGTGGGCCGGTGAGCGAGGAGTCGCGCTCCCACCAGTCGATTCCCATCTCGCGCGCTCGGTCGACCGAGGCGATCAGCAGCCGCAGCTTGATCGTCAGCAACTCGATGTCGAGCAGGCTGATCGTGATGTCGCCGGCGATCACCATGCCCTTGTCGAGCACGCGCTCGAGCACGTCCGCGAGGCTGGTCGTTCCGGGCGGCGGCGGCCGGTAGGCCCCCATGGCCGCAGACTGGGTCTCGGGGCTGCTCATCCTGCGCCGTCGGTCGCGTTCCGGTAGTACCGCCCGGCGCGGCGGAAGTCGACGAGCTCACCGTCGCCCGTGAGCACGACTTCGTAGGAGCACAGGACGTCGGTCGTCGACGGGACGCGCGCGACCTCGACGACCTCCACGCCGATCCGCCATCCGTGCTCCTCCTTGGCGAGGCCGCTGAAGCTCTCCACGGGATGGCCGGTGAACTCCTGCGCGTACTGCCGCGCCCGCGAGAGCAGCTGCATGTGCTCATCGTCCTCTCCGAGGGACTCGTTCTCGTGGTGCGGCTCGGTGTCGTCCTCGGCGGTGTCGTCCGGCTCGTCCTCTGACCCCTCGTCCTCCGGCTGCTCGTCCTCCGGCTGCTCGTCCTCCGGCTGCTCAGCCTCCGGCTGCTCAGCCTCCTCGTCCTCCGGCTGCTCGGTCTCCTCGTCCTCCGGCTGCTCGGCCTCCGGACCTTCTTCACCCGCCTCGTCCTCCGCCGGCTCGGCCGACGCATCCGACTCGTCGTCGTCCGACCGCTCGACCGCGTGCTTCGTGAAGTGCGCCGCGGCCGCGGCGCCGGCGACACCGGCCAGGACCTCGGGAGAGGCCGCGCGGCGGAGCAGATCCGTGAACAGGTTGTGGGACGAGTCGCCGTCCGTTCCCTGCGAGCGCGTGCTCTTGGTGCGGTTGCTCTGCGTCACACCGACTCCCTCCTTCGCAGCTCGGCGAGCCTGGTGAGCAATGCCGTCTCTCGCTCCGCATATTCGGCGTCGTCGATCTGCCCGAACGCCCGCTCGTGCTGCAGCTCCGAGAGCTCTCTTCGCAGCGTCTCTGCTGTGCCGTAGAGCTCACGCTCCGCCTCCGCGGCGAGCTGTTCCGCGATCCAGGCAACGCCGCGCACGGGGGCGAGCGGAAGAGTCAGCAGGCCCGTCACGATGCCCACGCGGCCTCCGGCTCGCTCGGCGTCAGCTGAACGGAGACGAAGCTGTACGGCGGAAGCGGGGCGACGCACCGCACTTGCACCCGCTGCTCCGCGTCGTCGGCGACGCTCGACACGGCGGAGTGGAAGTCGTCGACTGCCGAGCGTTCGAGCAAGAAGGACGCCGTGAGGAGCGCCCACTCGTGGGGCTCCTCTTCGACGACGTGGTCGACGGCCATAGGTGCGAGGTGCGCGAGCATCCCTTGTCCGTCTCGCCGGCGTTTTGCCTCCAGCGCAGAGGCGACGAGCTCGCCGAGCCGGATCCTGTCGTAGTAGGTCGCATCTGCGGGAAGGGCTTGCGTCCGCTGTCGCAGCCCGGCGATCTGCGGTTGCTCCGCCACGATCTCGGCCAGGACCGACTCCTCGACGTAGAACGCCTTGAGCCGCGCCTCCACGCGGTTCTCCACCCTCTGCAACAAGGCCTCCAGCTCGTCGCGGCGCGCCTCCAGCAGGTCGCGGCGCAACGTCTCGTCGTCGGGATAGACGGTGCCGAAACGGAGCGGCACGAGAGCGGCGGTTCGACCGAGGAGCTCCTGGAGAACGTCGGAGTGCCGCTGCAGGTCGCCGGCCGCCGCCTCGACGAACGAGCCGGGCGCATCGCTCACGATCGCGAGGCAGGAGTCGCCCTCGATCGCGCGGATGCCGGTCCCCGAGTCCCCGACCGCGGGCAGCGCCGGAAGCCCCTTTCGGAGGCCCCGAGCGATTCCGTAGAGATAGGTCGCCGTCGAATTGCTCCTCGACTCGTGCATCGCTCCTCAGTCCTCGGACTCATCTCCCTCGTCCTGCTCTTGCTCCTCGTCCTCGTCCTCGTCGCTGTCCGGCTTGCCATTACCCTTCACGGCTTCCTTCACGCCGTCGAGCGCGCCTTTCGTCTTGCCTTCGGCGCCGGATTCCATCCCTCCCTCGAGGAGGTCGGGTAGGCCGCCCTCCTGCGAGGCGATGTCGAGACGGTTCACCGCCTGTGCGAACTTGAGGTACGTGTCGACGCTCGCGATCACGATCCGCGCGTCGATTGTGAGCAGCTCGATCCCCACCAGCGAGACCCGTACGTACGCGTCGATGACGAGCCCCTTGTCGAGAATGACGTCGAGGACGTCCACCAGCCCACTCCCCGGGCCCGGAGCCCGATACAGATAGTTCTGCGACGTCCCCCTCGCTGCTACCGCCATTGTCTCTCCTCCTCGGTTCAGCCAATCCCGTTTCGTCTCACGCGGGCGCGCGGACGGCTTTCCGCAAGCAGAGGAACGCAAAACTCCCCGGTTTGGCGACGCCCGGCGCCGGATACGACGAGCGCGGCAAACGGAGACGAGGAAGATGCCTGGAGCGAAGAGCCAACTCGACGAGTACAAGCGGGCGATGGACGACGCCTTCCAGCAGCTCGACTGGTGCATCGGCTACCTGCACGGCATCCAGAAGAACAAGGTCGCCCAGGCGCTCGCGCAGAACCGCGACTACATCGCGAGACAGATCGATCACGACTACGCCGAGACGGAAGATCCGACCGAGGCCACCGACGGCGAAGACGAGTGAGGCCGGGCCTCATCCGTCGAAGCGGCCGTAACCGGGGAGCGGCTGCCGGCGGGAAGGGGGTCCACAGCGGCGGGGCTCGCTCCCCAGCGGCACTATCCGCCGTGAGTCGCCGTAGTCCTCCAGCCCGGTCGGCCGACAAAGGGTACGACCTTGGTGCGGGAGGGCGGTACTAGCCCGGAGAAAAGGCGCCGTTTCCAGCGCCTCTGCGATGGGCCGAACCGAGCATTGCGCGAACCGCTCGAAGCTTGAGCTGATCGGCTCGCCGATTGGCCTCTAGCGAAGGAACCCGCTCGCGCTGGGGTCACGAATGGATTTGACCTCGCACTACCGGACCGACTAGCACGGCCAGCCCGCCGAGTACCACCGCGCCTATCACGAAGGTCAGGAGGCGGATGTCTCGGCGTTGAGACGCTGCCAAAGGCAGGAAGGCCAGCAGCGCGATCGCGGCGGCGACAACGATGTCTCCGCGTTGGACGTTCTCCAGCGTCTCTGGGACGGACCACGCGATCGGGACGGCAAGGCAGAGATCCGCGATTGCTCCTGAAGCCGTGGCAAGCGTTGCGACTCGCGCAAGAACCAGGCAGACCGGTAGCGCGAGAATGAGCCAGGGCAACGCTTCGCGGAACGCTGCTGAGAGCGCGACCGACTGGCCCAGCGCGAAGAGCAGGTGGTACGCCACAAGCCAGGCCATCAGATAGCCGATCAGGACGCGGCCCGGAGCTCGTAGTCGTACGGCCCATACAGCCAGGGCAAAGCCGATTGACAGCCAGGGAGCGGTGGCAGCGCCGAACTGCATCGTCTGCCCTGGTACTTGGCGAAGGACTTGGGCAATCAGCCCGAGCGCGACGCCGACAGCGATCGCCTTCACCATTGCGTTGGTGTGGACTGGCGGCGCCGCGGCAGTCATCTCGCTCAACCGTGACTCCTCGGACAATTCAAAGCGACATCTCGTCTAAGCCCAGCAAGGTGGCCGCGTTCAGCACGCGTCAAGAAATTGTCTACGAAGGGTCGAGAATCGGGCGCTAGCGCCGTCTTGAAGTAGTAGGTGCCTCGCAGCGAAGCGGCCATGGTGATCGCCCGTCGCCGCGCGGCGGCCTTGATATGCGTGTCGAGGGCACGGCTGGCCCATGAGCAGTACCAGTAGTGGTCGGCTGCTTGCGTGCCAAAGCCACGCTGGTACATCATCCCGCGGCCATCTGGCCCTTTGCTCGCGATGGGTACCGACGGCCATCGCCAACCAGGAGCGAGCGTGAGACTTGCGGCCTCTGCGCGGTACTCGCGCGTGGTCTCCTTTGGCGTGTAGGCGACGAATCGGCCGGCGTTGGTCCGGGTGGCCGTATATACAGCGGCGGGCACTGCCGAGACGACGGCGATGGCTCCGACTTTCACGAGGAACGATCTGCTCAGCTTGATCCGGCTCACTTGTTCTCTCCTTGTTTCGTGGGCCTGCCGGACGTTCCGGCAGGCCCACGAGATTCCGGTCTAGTAGTACTCGGTGCCGTCGAAGTTGTAGTTCGTCTGGTTGTCCGGGCAGGAGTAGTTCGTGTCACGGAACGAGTTGTAGAAGGTCTTCCCGTTGCCGTACGAGCTGGTGAACGTCCTCCAGATTCCGGTTTCCGTCTTCGTCCAGGCCTGCTCGCTTCCGATCTGGACGCCAGTTGCGGTCAGCAGTCGGAACGTCAGGCCACCGTCGTTGATCGTGTTGAACTGGGCCTTGATCGCACCGGTGCCTGCCTTGACCCGCTGTGTCGAAGACGTGAACCACGGCCCAGACCCGGAGCAGCCGCTGTAAACCGTGCCACTGATGCCGTGGTCGGATGCCCCGTACGCGAGCCCAGCTGCGGTGAGGCTGACAGAGACTGCGAGCGCAGCGAGCGCGACAGTCTTGAACTTGAGCATTCCCAACGCCCTCCTTCTTTCGGTTGTGTCCTCAATCGCGTCCCGGGTTGCGAGCTGCCTTCACGCCCCTATGTCCGCCTCGTGCGGTCTCTTTCAGAACCCAAGGCTGAAAGGATCAGAGCGATCCGGACATGACCCCCTCTAGCGGAGCGTTCCGCTACCGGGTCAACAAATCGAGGGCGCGCGCCAACGAGAGCGTGCACAAGGAGGGTCAGATGACTCGTAGATACGTCGTGGTCGCCACGATCGCGCTCGCGGTGGCTCTTGCACCGCTGCCGGCATTCGCTGGCAGCAACTCAGCAGGGCCGATCGCCACGTTCGAGGGGTCGCAGATCGACCTGTCGCAAGGCTGGGGAGCCGCACAAGCCTGTGTCGTTGCAAACGGTGCCGTCACCTGCTTTGCGGATCGTGCGGGGCTTCTTGCTTACGAGCAGCAGCTCCCGAGCACGCAGGCATCGGCGTCGGAGCTTTCGCTGGCCTCTACGACGTGCTCATCGCCGCTTCGCCTCTACGCGGATGCGAACTATGGCGGCCGCGAGCTCGACTTCTACGACCGTGGTTACTGGCAGAACCTGAGTACATGGAGTTTCAGCAACCAGACGTCGTCCTTCAAGGTTGGCGCTTGTGCCGTCGATCTCGCCGACGACGCTAACGGAGGTGGCTCTTGGTATCCGAGCGGCACCGGCGCCGGCCATCTCGAGCCGACGATGGTAAGCGGCTGGAACGACCGGATCAGCTCCATCTTCATCCAGTGACGAATCGATCCCGTCTCGGGCGGCCTCTGGCCGTCCGAGACGACAGCCAGAGCGGGCAAAAGGTGAGGCAATGACCGGTCACTACGGGCAGCGAGGGTAGAGACGGTCGCTGGACGGGAAGGGGACGGATGCTCGAGGACGTGACCTCGGCTGTAGCAACTGAGGACGGTGGGATCGACCTGAAGCTGAAGGTGAGCCGGATCCACGGGAGTGAGAGTCCGGAGGCAAGGTTCCGTCGGCTCTACGATCTGCATTACGAGTCCCTGCTCGCCTACGCGTTGCGCCGTTGCCAAGACGAGAACGAGGCGCACGATGTGACTGCCGAGACGTTTCTCGTCCTCTGGCGACGGCTGGGGCAAGCGCCGCCGGACAGCGAAGTCCCCCTCTGGCTGTATGGGGTAGCAAAGCGAGTTCTCTCGAATCGCCAACGGACCACGTTCCGCGCGCAACGGGTCGTGGCTCGCCTAGGTCAACTCACCCCTGAGGACACAGACACCGAAGAGCTGGTCGCCCAACGCGGCGAGGCCCGCGCGGTGATGAGCTCCCTGGCGCTGCTCCGAGATGACGAGCGCGAGATCCTTCTCCTCGCAGCGTGGGAGAGACTCCCAACCTCCGAAATCGCAGCTGCGATCGGCTGCACCCCCAACGCCGCAGCGATCCGGCTCCACCGCGCCCGGAGGCGGCTATCCGAGATCTATGCGAAAGAAAATGACCGAACTGGCGATGAAGATCGTGTGCGGCCCGAGCTCCCGCCGACCGCGGAGCAGGACAGATGACCAAACGCGATCCATTCGAGATCCTCGCCAGCCTCGATCCCGTCGACCCGGCACGGCTCCGCGGAGCGGGCGCCTCGCCTCGTGCCCGGGCCACGCTGGAGTCAATACTCGAGCAGCCGACCCCGGTAGCCCCTGGGTTGTCGAATCGCCTCAGGAGACCTACGCGCCGACGTCGGCGGATCTACCTGGCGGCAGCGGTCGCGGTCGCGGCTGTGGCGGCTGGCACGGCTTGGGCGCTCACCACTGGTGTCTCTCAATCCTTGACCATCGGCTGCTATGCCGCACCCACGTTGACGGCACGCACGATCGTCCTACCTGCGGGTAACGCCTCGGCGACGCAAACCTGTCGGACCGCGTGGCAACAGGGCGAGTTCGGCAGCGTGAGGACACCACAGCTTCAGGCGTGTGTCCTCCCGTCGGGAGCGGTCGGTGTCTTTCCCGCGGCCGACGCCTGCCAGCGCCTAAAGCTCGCACCGCTCACAACGGAGCGCCACAGGGGCCACCGCAAGCAACATGAGGGCGGCTCAGCGATCGCTCTCAAGAACAGTCTCGTGCACGCATACCTCGGGCATCGCTGCCTCAGCCGCTCCGCGGGGCTACGCCTCGCCAAAGACGAAATCCAGACACTGCGCATGGCGGGATGGCGCGTGAGGATCGCAACCCCCTTTACGCACCAACGAAGCTGCGCAAGCTACGCGTTCGACGAACAGCAGCAACTCGTACTGGTCATCCCCATGCCGCCGCGGTGAGGCGCTAGCGAATCCCATCAAGACGCCGCCGCCACGGCGTGCTCGTCACGCCATTGTTGGCGCGGCCAGCCGGTGCCCGGGCCGATGACCCGGCCGGGCACCGGCGCCTGTTACCAGCGCGCCGTCCGTTGGGATCGCCGGACGGCGCCGAAAGAGCCGACACGAGCTGGACATGAGGCGAGGAGGGATCGCATCTGAATGACAGAGGCGATCTGAAACGGCACAGAGGAGGGACACGAACGTGAAGCCGCTAACAATGAAGTCCGTGGTGCTCGCGGCATGTGCAATCTGTGTAGCCCTGACCGCGGCCGGCGTCGCGTACGCCGCGTCCAACCACGCGATCAGTGGGACCGTCTACAGCGGCTGTGATGGCACCTGGTACAACTCGACGAACGAGCGCGTCAAGGCGGGGACGGGCCCAATCAAGGCGGAGTTCAGCTACATCAACGACGGCGGGCTCACCTTCCGACTGCTAACGCCGGGAGGAAGTCAGATCGGAAGCCAGCAGTCGTGGACATGGTCGCAGACCGGCATCTGGAAGACGTTCACCAGCTCCTACGGAGACGGAAAGGACTTCTACAACTCTTTCCGGGACACCGACGAGAGCTGCCCTGCCTGGGGCCAGTCCGACTACAACTTCGACGGCACCGAGAACTATTAGGGAGAGAGGTCTTGCCTTGGGGCCGGCCACTGTAGTCGGCCGGCCCCGACTGTCCGTTGCGAGACCCCGTGAGCTGACCCGCCATCGACACGCCGCTGACCCGGCACCGACTCGCCTGCTTCAGGCGTAAACATCTCGTAAGACCTCGCTAGGTCCTGTCCTTTTTCGGGGTCGAAAAGCGCCTTACTTATATAGAGGGATCTCTTCTCGGCCGTCGCGACGGGCGTAGCTGTCTCGACGGTTTCGTCGTTGATCTCTGGCTCCTCTGCCGGCGCGTCGACAACCGATGCCAGACGAAGACGTGCCCCGCGGCGACACCAATGTGGTGCCGCTACGACCCAGGACAATCGATGACGGCGAGATCAGGCTTGGCCCTGTGAGGGTCGAGCCGCTTACCCCTGCGCAGGAAGAGCAGACGGTCGAGCTCTTAGCGGCATTGTTTGCTGCCGCGGCCCGCCGGATGAGTTCGACGATCCGGCTGCGGAGGGCTGCGTGAGGTCGGCCTGGGCGTTTGCCAGTCGGTCTGCTGCTGACTGGCAAGTCTCAACGTGCCCGTTCGCGCGCGACGACGCCGGATGCACTCGATGGGTGCGCGCCCGACTGTATATGGAGGTTCCATCCTGATCGATATCCATTCGCGCGGTGGCCGCGTGCGCCGGCTGGGCCGGCGCGACGCGCTCGCTTCGCTGACCGAGACGGATCGGCGTCTGCTCGTGCTGCTGAGTGAGCAGCGCGTGCTGACGCAGACCCAGCTCGAGCGGCTCCTGCATGATGTGCCTGCTCGGACGCTTCGCTACCGCACCGAACGGCTGACCCGGATGGGTCTGGTCGGTCGTAGTCGTCCCTACCGGGAGAAGGGTTCTGCGCCGTTTCATTTCTGGCCGAGTCGTGCTTCGGATGCGTTCGTGCGTGGTGAGCCGGTGCCGCGGGGTGGGGAGCGGGCGGAGCCGAACCCGCAGTTCCTGCATCATGCGGAGCGGCTCTCGGAGCTGTACGTGCTGCTTCAGGTGCAGGCGCCGAGTGTGGGTCTTCGCCTGCGCGGGTTCAGGCGGGAGGGTGATGGGCGGGAGGTGTTCCGGGCGGAGGGGCGGGAGCGGGCGCTCGCCCCCGACGCGCTGATCCAGCTTCAGGACGAGCGGGGCCGGGGCCTGCTCGGCTTCGTCGAGCTGGACATGGGCACGATGAGCCACGCCCGCCTGAAGACGAAAGCTGCGGGGTATGCCGCCTACGCGGCGCAGGCGGCTTGGACGGAGTCGCATCCGTTCTGTCCCTGCCTGCTTTTCTTGACCACGACCGAGGCGCGGGCGCTCGCCTTCCTGAAGATCCTCAGCGGGCAGTTGGACCGGCACGGGCGCGGCAACTACTACAGCCGCGGCTACTTCGAGTGGTTCGCCGCGGCCGCCTGCGCGCACGCCCGCGAGCCCGAACGGGGGCTCGCCGAGGCGTGCTGGGACGATCTCGCCCTGGCCAGTGGCGGTCTCAGCCTCGTCGACTGCCTGAACAAGGCGCGCGTCGCCTACGACGCCCGCCGCGCCAGCGAGCAAGCGGAGGAGCGTGCGCGTGAGGCGAAGCGGCAGCGGCTCAGGACCCGCCCCGAGGCGCTGCGTGTCCATCTGGCCGAGGAGCGGGTGCGTTTCCACGGGCATCTCGAGCAGTTCGGGCTGGCGGGGGCGGCGGCGCTCGAGCTGCTGCTCGCCTCGCGGGAAGACATGAGCGAGATTGAGCGCGAGGCGTTCGCCGCTGTCGTCCGCCAGCTCGACGCCGACGACGTGCTCGAAGTACGAGCCAGGCCGGAGCCGGTGCCGGCGACGGTCCGTGACCTCGACGCCGTCGAGCTGCTCGCGGACAGCTACCGGCGCCGCCAGCGGGCACGCGTCCGCGAGCTTGCCGGCCGCTACGGCCTCGGACCGCAGCTCCGCCATCACCATCAACAACTCGGCCGCGGCGAGCTGCTAACCGCGTACAGCCTCGAGGGGCTGGTGGACGACGCGAAGCGAGACCAGGAGGCGCGCCGCGAGCAGCAACGGCTCCGCGTCGCCTACCTCGATCGGCGCGACCGGGAAGCACGTGCCCGCAAGCATCAGCTCGGCCTCGCCACCCGGCTCGCACACGGG
>DATEHY010000003.1:0-18031 GCA_035279325.1 Gaiellaceae bacterium | reverse complement strand
CGAGGGTCCGGACCGGTAACGTCGGCCTGCCATTTCGAGGACGAAGGGGAGGCCATGACGACGCTGGAGAACCGCCCGAACACCGCAGTGCTCGTGATCGACGTGCAGAACGGGGTCGTCGGCGGCGCATACGAGCGCGACGCTGTCGTCGCGAACGTCGGCACCGTCGTCGAGAAGGCGCGCGAAGGCGACGTCCCCGTCGTCTGGGTGCAGCACCAGAGCGACGGCCTCGCGCCCGGGAGCGAGGAGTGGAAGATCGTGCCCGAGCTGAGCCCGGACGAGAGCGAGCCGCGCGTCGAGAAGCGGTATCCGGACTCGTTCGAGGACACGACGCTCGAGTCCGTCCTCTCCGACCTCGCCGTCGGACGACTGGTGGTCGTCGGCGCGCAGACGGACGAATGCGTCCGCTCGACGCTGCACGGCGCGCTCGTTCGCGGCTACGACGCGACGCTCGTCAGCGACGCGCACACGACCGAGGACCTTTCGCCGTGGGGCGCGCCTTCGCCGGATCTCGTGATCGCGCACACGAATCTCTACTGGGGCAACCACGAGGCTCCGGGCCGGACGGCGGGCACGGTCGAGGCGAAGGACGTCGACTTCGGGTAGTTACTTTTCGGCCGCTCGTCCGAGAGGACGGGTGTGAGTGACGTCGCCGAGTGGGCGTTCCGGCGCCATTACGAGCAGGTGTACCGGTACGTGCGGCGGCGGACCAGGGATCACGAGCGCGCCGAGGATCTGACCCAGCAGGTCTTCGCGGAGGCCGTGGTCGGCCTGCGGGACTCGCCGTCGCCTCCTCTCGCCTGGCTCTACACCGTGGCGCAGCGCCGATTCGCCGACGAGGCCCGGCGCGACACGCTGGCGCGGCGGCTGCACGGCCTTCGGGTGGTCGCCGATCCGGCGGCCGAGAGCCGGGAGTACGGCGCGGACGTCGCCGCCGCGCTGGGCTCGGCGATCGACCGGCTCGCGCCGGGGCAGCGCGAGGTGGTCGTCCTGAAGCTTCTGCGCGGGGCGAAGTTCGCCGAGATCGGCGCCCGTCTGGGCATCAGCACGGAGGCGGCCAAGATGCGATTCGCGCGGGCGCTCGAGGCGCTCCGTACCGAGCTCGAGGAGGAGGGATTGCGACCATGACGCTTCGCGATGCCGAGGTGCTCGAGTTGCTCGCCGACGAGCCGGAGCTGCTCGCGATCGCCGACGCCGTATCGGCCACGCAGCCGAAGCCTGCGAGCTCGAACCGGCGGCGGATCGCCGTGCGCGGAGCGGTCGTCGTGGCCGTGGCGGCCGCCGCGGTCCTGGTGCTGCTCGCCGCTCCGCAGGGTCACCCCGGCGGCGACGTCGGCGTGGGACGCGCACAGGCGGCGATCGTCCTCAGCCGTGCACGCGCGGCGATCGGCGCCGGTCAGATCATGCACGTCGTCAGCGAGGGGCCGTCCGGCACGCACTATGTCGACCTGAAGACGGGCAAGCGCACCCCGGCAGTCCTGAGCGAGGAGCTATGGACGAACCGGCGTGGCTACCGGCTCCATCTCGTCGAGCGCGTGAACGGCCGGGTCGTCGGCGACCTGCGCCCGGGCGACCGCGGGGTGGGTATCTGGCAGGGGCCCGACACTCCCGCCTTCGTCGCCCTCTGGTCGGCCTATAAAACGGCCCTCACCAACAAGTACGCGCCCGCGGAGCTCGGCGGGCGCGGGATCGTCGACGGCCATGCCGTCTACTGGCTCCGCTTTCCCGTCTGGTTCAACCAGCATTGCCCGAAGCCGACGACGCCGTTCTGTGGCAAGCCGACCCGCCTGTTGCAGACCGAGGTCGCCGTCGACAGGCATACCTTCAAGCCGGTCCTCGAACGCACCTTCGAGAACGGACGGCGCTTCGACCTGCGGATCGTGCTCGCTAAGGCGATCTCCTACCGTCCGCCGGAGCTGTACGAGCGGCGCGGGCCGGAGCTGTTCAACGCGATGTCCCCGGGGCCCCAGCCGCACCGCCTTCGCTCGCCGCGGGTCGTGCCCGCGCCCTGGCTGACGGCCGGGAAGACCGTGGCTGGGCTGAGATTCCGTCAGGTCTCGCGACTCCGCTCCCAGCCGCTCGACCAGGTCGGGGGTCTGCCGCTGGCCTGGAGGCTGATCTACCGCGCAGTCGAGCTCGTCTACGAGCCGGCCTCGCCTGGGCCTTTCGGCACGACGACGATCGACGAGACCTTCCGGCCCGCCGATCCGCGCCCCTGGAAGGGCCTTCCGTCGGGCTCGATCGAGGTACAGCCGGGCGAGAGCGTCACCAGGGTGGGATCGCACAGGCTCTGGACGGGCTACCTCGTCGAGCACGGCGTCTACGTCACGATCCGCACGCCGGCAGGCGAGCGCACTCTCCTGCGGATCGCCCGGGCGCTCCGTCAGGCGCGGCCGTAACGCGCCGCGCGGGCGGCGGTCGCCGGAGCGACTCCCGCATCGACCAGCCGCTGCCGTGCCTCGCTCTCCCGCAGCACGCGCAGCAGCACCCAGACGAGCGCGGGCAGCATCGTCAGGGCGCTCTCGACGAGCATCACGCCCCCGCCGGCCTTCTGGTCGGCCAGATGGCTCAGCCCCCACAGCGTCGCGTCGTGCGCGTACGGCGCGTAGTACACGTGGTTCGACCAGAGGAAGACCTGTGAGAGCACGAGCATCACGAGCCACATTCCGAGGACGTAGGGGATCCTCCACGGGGCCGTGAACCAGACGGGGCCCGGCAGCGGCTCGACGAGCGCGGCCCACATCAGCATCCCGAGCACGACGAAGAGCGCGTGCTGCAGCGCATGGATCGCGTCGTTCCGCAGCGCGGCGTCGAACAGCGCCGGGAGGTGCCAGACCACGAAGTTCGCCGCCCAGAGCGGCAGCGCGACGAGCGGGTGGGCGAGCACCCGCAGCCGGTGGATGGGCCGTACGCGCAGGAGCGGCCGCAGCAGCCGGCCGTCGAGACCGAGCACGAGCAGCAGCGCGCCGACGTCGCCGAGCAGGAGGTGCTGCAGCATGTGCACCGAGAACAGCCGCTCCTCCCCGATCGTGTCGACCGGAGACGCGAGCGCGACGAAGAGCGTCACGAGCCCCCCGGCGAAGGCCGCGAGCCGTACGCGCGGCACCGGCCGGCTGCGCCGCTCGAGCGTCCTCGCCCGCCGCCAGTAGAGCGCGCCGGCGAGCACGAGCACGCAGAGCTCGAGCGGGTCGAAGTTCCAGCCGTTCATCGGATCACGGTTTTTCGCCCAGGGTGCTCGGGTACCCGTTTTCCGACTTGACGAGTCGGGGGACGACGTGGCGCAGGGGGATCGCGGCGGCTGCGCTGGCCGTGCCGACGCTGCTTGCCGGCTGCGGCGGCTCGCAGGACACGCTCGCACCGCACAGCCATGCGGCGAGCGACATCTCGAACCTCTTCTGGGTGATGACGGGCATCGCCTTCGGCGGCCTCGCGCTCGTGACCGGCCTGCTCGTGTGGGCGTGGGTGCGGCGCCGCCGGCGCGGCTTCGGCTCGACGGATCCCGACGACCCGCATCCCGGGGAAAAGCCCGCCTGGTTCGTCGTGGTCGGCGGCGGCGTCGTCTTCCCGCTCATGGTGGTCATCGCCCTCTTCATCGTCGGCGACTGGGCGATCATCAACGTGACCGAGGCTCCCAGCGCGTCGAGCACGACCCTGACCGTCGACGCCGTCGGCCATCAGTGGTACTGGGCGTTCCGGTATCCGGGGACGAAGGCGGTCACGGCCGACGAGATGCACATTCCCGTCGACACGCGGGTCAACCTCGTCGCGACGACGGCGGACGTCATCCACAGCTTCTGGGTGCCCGAGCTGAACCGGAAGATCGACACGATCCCGGGCCAACAGAACCGGATCCTCCTCTACGCGAACAAGGTCGGCGTCTACCGCGGCCAGTGCGCCGAGTTCTGCGGGCTCCAGCACGCGCACATGGGGATGCTCGTCTTCGTCCAGCCGAAGGCCCAGTTCCAGGCGTGGCTGAGGAAGCAGGCCGCCCCGGCCGCCGCGCCGGCGACGGCGCTCGCGCGGCAGGGTCAGGACGCGTTCCTGAGCGGCCCGTGCTCGAGCTGCCACACGATCCGTGGCACGAGCGCGCGGGGCTTCGTCGGGCCCGACCTCACGCATCTCGCGAGCCGCACGACGCTCGCCGGCGTGCTGATCCCGAACTCGCGGACCTACCTCGCGCACTGGATCGTCGACTCCCAGCACTTCAAGCCGGGGAACCAGATGCCGGACTTCCACCTCGGCAGGTCGAAGCTCGACTCCCTCGTCGCCTATCTGGAGGGCCTGCGGTGAGCGCCGCCGCCTACGAGGAGCGCCTCGAGCGGATGTGGCAGTCGCGGCCCGGCGTGCTCGGCTGGCTGATGACGACCGACCACAAGCGGATCGGCCTGCTCTATTTCTGGACGACGCTCGTGCTCTTCGCCGCCGGCGGCACGGAGGCGCTGATCATGCGCACGCAGCTGATCCAGCCGAACCAGCACGTCGTCGGCCCGTCCACCTACGACGAGCTTTTCACGATGCACGGGGTGACGATGATCTTCTTCTTCATCATCCCGATGACGACGGGGGCGTTCGGGAACTACCTGCTGCCGCTGATGGTCGGCGCGCGGGACATGGCCTTCCCGCGGATGAACGCCCTCAGCTACTGGATCTTCCTCGGCTCGGGGATCTTCATCTACACGAGCCTCTTCATCGGCCAGGCGCCGAACGCGGGCTGGTTCGACTACCTGCCGCTCGCGAACGCGAAATACGACCCCGGGCATGCGATCGACTTCTACTGCCTCGGGATCATCTTCAACGGCATCTCGTCGAGCCTGACCGCGGGCAACTTCATCGTGACGATCCTCAAGATGCGGGCGCCCGGGATGTCGTTCAACCGGATGCCGCTCTTCTGCTTCGCGTTCCTCGCGGCTTCCTGGGGGCTCCTGTTCGCGCTGCCCTCGCTGACGGCCGACACGATCTTCCTCTTCCTCGACCGCAACATCGGCACGCACTTCTTCGACATCGCGAAGGGAGGCTCGGCGCTGCTTTGGCAGCACCTGTTCTGGATCTTCGGCCACCCCGAGGTCTACATCCTGATCGTCCCCGCCTTCGGGATCGCGACCGAGATCATCCCGGCCTTCACGCAGCGCCGGGTCGTCGCGTTCCCGCTCGTCGCCGTCGCTGAGCTGCTCGTCGTGTTCATCGGCTTCGGGGTCTGGGCCCATCACATGTTCGCGACGGGGATGCCGACCGTGACCGTCGTCTTCTTCGCCGCTGCGACGGGCGTGGTGGTGATCCCGAGCACGATCCAGGTCTTCGCCTGGTGCATGACCTTCGTCACCGGCAACGCGCAGTTCAAGACGCCGCTGCTCTTCATCGCCGGCTTCATCTTCATGTTCGTCGCGGGCGGGCTGACCGGGATCATGTTCCTCGCGGTCCCGTTCGACCAGCAGGTGACGGACACGTACTTCGTCATCGCGCACTTCCACTACATCATCTTCGGGGCCGCGGTCTTCCCGATCTTCGGCGGCCTGTATTTCTGGTTCCCGAAGGTGACGGGGAAGCTCTACTTCGAGCTCCCCGGTCAGATCAGCTTTTGGATCATCTTCATCGGGACGAACCTCCTCTTCTTCCCGATGCACCTCGTCGGGCTGGCCGGGATGCCGCGGCGCAACTACACGTATCCCTCCGGGCTCGGCTGGGGGGCGGACAACCTCGCCGAGACGATCGGCTCGTACATCACCACCGTCGGAATCGTGGTGCTGCTCGCAAACCTCGTGTACAGCTACTTCCGGGGCGAGCCGGCGGGACCCGATCCCTGGCACGGCGCGACGCTCGAGTGGACGATCCCGTCGCCGCCGCCCGAGTACAACTTCGCGGTCATCCCGAAGGTCTCGAGCGCGTATGCGAACTGGGACTACGAGGACCGGGCGGAGGACCGCCGCAAGCTGGCCGAGGGAATCATGGTGCTCGAGCAGGGGCATGAGCAGCCGGTGAGCTCTCCCGTCGACGGCTGGTGGGCGGAGATCGTCGAGATGCCCCACGACTCGCCGTGGCCGATCGTCCTCGCGCTCGCCATGGCGGTGGTGTTCATCCTGCTGCTGCTCCACCTCTGGATGGGCTTCTGCTTCGGGCTGGCCGGAGTCGTGCTCGCGCTGCTCGGCTGGCACGGCGAGGAGCCGCAGGAGCGGGAGGCGTAGGCGTGGCCGACTACGTCGCAGGCGGTGTCTCGGAACGGCTCGTGCCGCGGACGACCGAGGCGCGGAACGCCGAGGAGGCGAAGCTCGTCGTCGCGCGCCGCCGTGGGCCGAGCGTCGCGTTCTGGGGGATGGCGATGCTCGTCGCGAGCGAGGCGACGCTCTTCGGCACGTTCATCGGCACCTACTACTACCTCCGCTTCACGAACGCGCACTGGCCGCCGCCCGGGACGCCGGAGCCGCGCGTGGTCGTGCCGCTGATCATGGTCGGCATCCTCGCCACGACGAGCCTGCCGATGCAGCTCGCGGCGATGGCGGTCCGGCGGGCACGCCTCTGGACGGCGCGGTTCCTGCTCGTCTGGGCGCTCGTCGTGCAGTGCGGCTACCTCGTCTACGAGATCCACGACTACGTAGACCAGCTGCACCGCTCCGTGCCGCAGGACAACGCCTACAGCTCGATCTACTACACGCTCCTCGGCGCCGACCACGCGCACGTCGCGATCGGGATCCTGCTCGTCGCCTGGCTCCTGTGGAAGCTCCTGCGGGGCCTGACGATGTACCGCCTCAATGCCGTCCAGGTCGTCGCCTTCTACTGGCACGCCGTCAACCTCCTGACCCTGATCGTGATCGGGGTCCTCCTGAGCGTGACGCTATGACGGAGCACCTCGGTCCTTCCACGGTCCGCCGGCTCAGCGTCGTCCAGTGGCTGGGCGTCATGGTCGCGCCGCTCGCCTGGGCGGCGCAGCACGTCGTCGGCTACGGCGTCGGCGAGGCTCGGTGCTCCGTGGCCGGCATGGGCTGGGGGGTCGTCTACGACACCTGGCAGCTCGCGATCATGGCGGCGGCCGGGCTGCTGATCGTCGCCTCCGAGGCCGCGGCCGTCACGGTGTTCGTCGCGACTCGCGAGACGAACTACGGCGACGGGCCGCCCGGCGACGGGCGCTGGGGAGGCGCCGTCCCCTACACCCGGCTCCACTTCTTCGCCATCACGGCGATGGTCGCGAACGTCCTCTTCCTGACGGCCGTGCTCCTCGACGGCCTCGACTCCGTCTTCGTCTCGCTATGCGCGCAGTCCTGACCCTCCTCTTCGCCGCCGTGCTCCTGCTGCTCGTTCCGGGAGCGGCGGACGCGGGGACGCGCCAAGGGACGCCGCGGGAACCGCTCGCGGCGTACGGCTACCACCTCTACGGCCAGTACTGCGTCGCGTGCCACGGAGGGAACGCGGCGGGACGGTACGAGGAGCCCTCGAACGCGACCGGCGCGGGCCCGGGCCGCGAGCAGGGCCAGCAGGGCGGGATCGGGCCGTCGCTGCGCGGCGTCGGGGCGCTCGCGGCCGACTTCTATCTCCGCACCGGCTACATGCCGCTCCGCCACATCGGGCTCCAGCCGCGCCGCAAGCCCGTCTTCTTCACGGAACGCCAGATCAAGGCGCTCGTCGCGTACGTCGCGACCTTCGGCGGGCCGCCGATCCCGACGCCGAGGCCCGGCCTCGGGAGTCTCTCCCAGGGCCAGGCGCTCTTCACCGAGCATTGCGCCGGCTGCCATCAGGTGATGGCGCAGGGCGGGTACGTCAAGGGAGCGCTGCCGCCGGATCTCATGCAGGCCACGCCGCGGCAGGTCGCCGAGGCGGTGCGGATCGGCCCGTACGTGATGCCGAGGTTCTCGCGGAAGGCGATCAGCGACCGGCAGCTCGACTCGATCGTCCGCTACGTCGAGTTCACGCAGGGCCCGACCCGGCCCGGCGGATGGGGCCTCGGCTACATCGGCCCGGTCCCGGAGGGGCTCGTCACGTGGTTCATCGCGATCCCGGCGCTGCTCGTCCTCTGCCTCCTGCTCGGACGGAGGTTCTCGCGATGAGCCGCTTCCGCAACGCCGTCGTGTCGGGTCTCGTGCTCCTGCTGGGCCGGCGCCGGCAGCGCAGGCCGAAAGAGGAGGAGACGCGGATCGTGCCCGCCCTCCCGGCGAACCCGGCGGCCGAGCTCGCCGTGCTCGCGCTGCTCGGGCTCTCCTCGCTCAGCGCGGTCGGCTTCATCCTCGTCTACGCCTTCGCCGACTCGCTGCCCGCCGTGACGCCGCTGCTCGGCGCGACGATCGGGCTCTCGCTCCTCTTCCTCGCGGCGGCGCTCATCGTCGTCGGCCTGAAGCTCGTGCCGCAGGAGGAGGTCGCGGAGGAGTACCCGCCGCAGGAGCACCCGGGCGAGCAGCAGGTGATCGCGGAGCTGATCGACGAGAGTGGCACGCGGTTCACGCGCTCGCGGTTCTTCAAGCTCGGGTTGCTCGGCGCCGGCGGCACGCTCGGCCTTGCGCTCCTCACGCCCGCGGTCTCGTTCGGCCCGCTCTTCCACGTCGGCGACTTCCTCCGCACGCCGTGGCGGCGCGGCCGCCGGCTCGTCGACGAGAACGGCCGGCCGTACAAGGCGTCCGACATCGAGAAGGAGAACTTCTACCTCGCGTTCCCGGAAGGGACGAACGACGAGGAGAAGGACCAGATGGCGGCCTCGCTCGTGGTGATCCGCCTCGCCCCGGACCAGCTCCACCTGCCGCCGCATCTCAAGGGCTACGACGCCCACGGGATCCTCGCCTACTCGCGCATCTGCACGCACGCCGGCTGCGCGATCACGCTCTACCGCGCGCCGCTCTTCCAGCCCGACGAGCCGCGGCCGGCGCTCGTCTGTCCCTGCCACTACTCGACCTTCGACCCCGCGACCGGCGGCACAGTCATCTTCGGGCCGGCCGGGCGCGACCTGCCGCTGCTGCCGGTCTACGTCGACTCGAGCGGCTACCTGCGCGCGAAGGGCAACTTCGACGGGCCGGTCGGACCGTCGTGGTGGGGAGTCCGCATCTGGAAGGCGCAGTCGTGAGCCGCGGTGCCCCCGTCACCCGCCGCGCCGTCCGCTGGCTCGACCAGCGCAGCGCGACCGCGCCGCTCCTGCGCAAGACGCTCCGCTACCTCTTCCCCGACCACTGGTCGTTCCTCCTCGGCGAGGTCGCGCTCTACGCGTTCATGGTTCTTGTTGCGACGGGGATCTACCTGACCTTCTTCTTCGTCGACTCGACGAAGGAGGTCGTCTTCCACGGCCCGTACTACCCGGCGCTCGACGGGCAGAAGGTGAGCGAGGCGTACGCGTCGGTCGTGCACCTCTCGCTCGCGGTGCGTGCCGGACTGCTCATCCGGCAAACGCACCACTGGGCCGCGAACGTCTTCCTCGCGGCGATCGTCCTCCATCTCTTCCGGATCTTCTTCACGGGCGCCTACCGCAAGCCGCGCGAGCTGACCTACCTGCTCGGCGTGACGATGCTCATGCTCTCCCTGCTCGAGGCGTACATGGGCTATTCGCTCGTCGACGATCTCATGTCGGGGATGGGCCTCGTGATCGGCTACTCGGTCGGGCTCTCCCTGCCGTTCGTCGGCCAGAACCTGATGAACTGGCTGTTCGACGGGATGTTCCCGGGCAGCCCGAAGCTCTGGCCGCGGATGTACATCGCGCACGTCCTGATCTTTCCGATCCTGATCGGGCTGCTCCTCGGCGCGCACCTGCTACTCGTGGCGATGCGGCACCACACGCAGTTCCGGCGGAAGAAGGCGCAGACCGAGCGCACGATCGTCGGCGTGCCGGCGTTCCCGGGCCAGGCGCCGCGGTCGCTCGGGCTGATGGTCGGGACGGCCGGCGTCCTCTTCCTGCTCGGCGGGCTCGTCCAGATCAACCCGATCTGGCTGTGGGGGCCGTTCCACACGTACTCCTCGACGAACGGCGCGCAGCCGGACTGGTACCTCGGCTGGCTGATCGGCGCCCTGCGGCTCGTCCCGAGCTTCGACTTCACGATCGGCCACTACACGGTGGTGCCGAACCCGTTCTGGGGCGGAGCGGCGTTCCCGCTCATCGTCTTCGGCTTCCTCTACTTCTGGCCGTGGCTCGAGCGCCGCTTCACGGGCGACCAGGCGTTCCACAACCTCCTCGACCGGCCGCGCGACGCACCGGTCCGCACCGGCATCGGGGTCGGGATGGTCAGCTGGGTCTTTCTCGTCTTCCTCGCCGGAGCCTCCGACCGCGTCGACGTCACCTTCGGCATCGGCTACGCGCCGCAGATCTGGGTCTATCGCGTGATCATCTGGGTGCTACCGGTGGTCTTCGGGCTCGTCACCTGGTGGACGTGCAAGGAGCTCCTGGCGGGCGAGCAGGTCGTGCACGAGCGCCACGAGGCCGAGACGGAGGCGCGGCTGGCGCGGATGCGGCTCGGATCCGAGCCGCCGGGCGACCCGGGCGCGCTCGAGTCCTAACGACCGGTACGAGGTACTGCACGTCGCGCTCGCCTCTTCGTTACACCTCCGTCACGAGCGGCTTTGTTCGAGCCGAAATCGGTTCGACGAGGGCGTCTTTCCGTAACGCTCTCGTGACGGTACGTGGTACCGGTCTTCGGCGAGGGCTGCGAGCTGGTCGAAGAGGGCGTCGAGGTCGCCCGTCTGGGTGGTGTCGATCCGGATCGTCCCGCACGGGAGGTTGAGGCGCTCGTGCCGTGGCGACTGCGTCGCGCAGTGAGTCGGTGCGCTCGGAGTCCGCGTCGCCCGGATGCCGCTCGCGGCTGGCGTAGCGCTCGACCAGCACCCCGAGCGGCGCGGCGGCGGCCGGTGACGACCACCACCAGCGGTTGGCCGACGCCTACTCGGAGAGCAGCCGCCGCAGCACGAACTGGAGGATCCCGCCGTGGCGGAAGTACTCGCGCTCGCGCGGCGTGTCGAGGCGCAGGCGGGCGCGGAACTCCTTGTCGTCGGCCCGCACCGTGACCTCTTCCGCCTCGCCCCCCTCGAGGCCGACGATCGAGAACTCCTCTTGGCCCGTCAGCCCGAGCGACTCCGCGTTCTCGCCCGGCATGAACTGGAGGGGCGCGATCCCCATCATCAGGAGGTTCGAGCGGTGGATCCGCTCGTACGAATCCGCGATCGCCGCCCGCACGCCGAGGAGGTTCGGCCCCTTCGCCGCCCAGTCGCGCGACGAGCCCGAGCCGTACTCCTTGCCGGCGATGACGATGGTCGGCACGCCTTCGGCGCGGTAGCGCTCGGCGACGTCGAAGATCGTGCCCTCCTCGCCGTCGGGCAGGTGCACGGTCCACGTGCCCTCGTGGCCGGGCACGAGGAGGTTCTTGAGCCGGACGTTCGCGAAGGTGCCGCGCACCATCACCTCGTGGTTGCCGCGGCGCGCCCCGTACGAGTTGAACGCGCGGCGCTCGACGCCGTGGTCGATCAGGTACTTGCCCGCGGGAGAGTCGGGACGGATCGCGCCCGCAGGCGAGATGTGGTCGGTCGTGACCGAGTCGCCGATCAGCACGAGGCAGCGCGCACCCTCGACGTCGGCGACCGGCTGCGGTTCCCGCGGCATCCCGTCGAAGTACGGCGGGAGGCGAACGTAGGTCGACGCGTCGTCCCACGCGTAGAGCTCTCCCTCGGGCGTCTCGAGCCCACGCCAGCGCTCGTCGCCGGTGAAGACGTCGGCGTAGGTGGACGAGAACATCTCGCCCTTGACCGACTTGCCGATCACCGCGTCGATCTCGTCGCGGCTCGGCCAGAGGTCGCGCAGGAACACGTCCTCGCCGTCGGAGCCCTGGCCGAGCGGCTCGTTGACGAGGTCGACGTCCATCCGCCCCGCGAGCGCGTACGCGACGACGAGCGGCGGCGACGCGAGGTAGTTCGCCTTCACCTCGCCGTGGATGCGCGCCTCGAAGTTGCGGTTGCCGGACAGGACGGCGCAGACGACGAGGTCGCCCTCGGCGACGGCGGCGCTGATCGGCTCGGGCAGCGGCCCCGAGTTTCCGATGCACGTGGTGCACCCGTAGCCGACCGTGTTGAAGCCGAGCCGGTCGAGATAGGTGTCGAGGCCGGACGCCCGGTAGTACTCGCTGACGACCTTGGAGCCGGGAGCGAGGGAGGACTTGACCCACGGCCGCCGCTCGAGCCCGCGCTCGACGGCCTTCTGGGCGAGCAGGCCGGCGGCGATCATGACCGACGGATTGGACGTGTTCGTGCAGGATGTGATCGCGGCGATCACGACCGACCCGTGCTCGAGCGCGTAGTCCTCGCCCTCCACCGCGACACGCTTCTTCTCGAGCGTCGCCGTCCGCGCGGGTGCCGGCTCGTCACCGTCGGAGACCCCGTCGCCGGTCGGCGGGTCGCTGGCCGGGAACGAGTCCGCGATCTCCTTGTCGTACGTGCCGTTGACGAGCTCGACGCCGAAGGTTCCGAGCGAGTCGACGAACATCTCCTTCGCGCGCTCGAGCGGCACGCGATCCTGTGGGCGCCGCGGCCCCGCGAGCGACGGCTCGACGTCGTCGAGGTCGAGGTCGACCACCTGCGAGTACTCGGGGTGCTCGTCCGGCTCATGCCAGAGCAGGTTCTCCTTGCAGTACGCCTCGACGAGCGCGATCCGGTCGTCGAGGCGGCCCGTGAGGCGCAGGTAGCCGAGCGTCACGTCGTCGACGGGGAAGAAGCCGCACGTCGCGCCGTACTCGGGGCTCATGTTCCCGAGCGTCGCGCGGTCGGCGAGCGCGAGCGAGCCGACACCCGGGCCGAAGTACTCGACGAACTTCCCGACCACGCCCGTGCGCCGCAGGATCTCGGTCACCGTGAGGACGAGGTCGGTCGCGGTCGCGCCTTCGCGGAGCTCGCCGGTGAGCCGGAAGCCGACGACCTGCGGCACGAGCATCGAGAGCGCCTCGCCGAGCATCGCGGCCTCGGCCTCGATCCCGCCGACGCCCCAGCCGAGGACGCCGAGCCCGTTCACCATCGTCGTGTGCGAGTCGGTACCGATCACCGTGTCCGGAAAGGCGACCCCGTCGCGCACCTCGACCACTCGCGCGAGGTACTCGAGGTTGACCTGGTGGACGATGCCGGTGTTCGGCGGCACCACCCGGAAGTTGTCGAACGCGCCCTGGCCCCAGCGCAGGAAGGCGTAGCGCTCCTTGTTCCGCTCGAACTCGAGCTCGACGTTGCGCTCGATCGCGAGCCGGGACGCGAACTCGTCGACCTGGACGGAGTGGTCGATCACGAGCTCGACCGGGATGAGCGGGTTGATCGCGCTCGGCGAGCCGCCCTGGTCGCGCATCGCGTTGCGCATCGCCGCGAGGTCGACGACCGCCGGCACGCCGGTGAAGTCCTGCAGCAGGACGCGGGCGGGATGGAACGAGATCTCGCGCGAAGGCTCCGCGTCCGCCACCCAGCCGGCGACCGCCTCGGCGCCTTCCTCGGAACCGCTCCGCAGCACGTTCTCGAGCAGGATCCGGAGCGTGTACGGAAGGCGGGCGGCGGCGGGGTCGAGCTTGTGGAACCCGTAGCTCTCCTCGCCGACTCGCAGTTGCTCCATGTCTTCGATCTTAGAGGCGGGGTAGCAGCTCCCGGCGCGCGAACTCGGCGAACTCCTCCTGGTTGTCGCCGATCTGATGGACGTAGACGTGTGTGAAGCCGGCGTCCTCGTATTTGCCGATCAGCTCGAGGTACGGCTCGGGATCCGGCCCCGCCGGTGTCGACTCGGCGACGTCGGCGACGGTCACGTTCGCGGCCGACTGCTCGAAGTCGCGCGGCGCGGGCAGCTCCTGGCCGCCCGAGCCCGCGAGCGCGAGGTTCGGCCAGAGCCTGTGCGCCCGCTCGTGTCCCGCCTCCTCGTCCTCGTCGTAGGCCACGTGGATCATCCCGAACTTCGGCTTGCCGGCACCGCCCGCCTCCTCGAACGTCTGGACGACCTCGTCGTCCGGCGCGGTCGAGATCAGGCCGTCGCCGGCGCGGCCCGCCAGCTGTGCGGCCTGTGGCTGCGACGCGGCGACGTAGATCTCCGGCGGCTCGTCGGGCAGCGTGTAGAGCCGCGCCTGCTCGACGGTGTAGTGCTCGCCGCGGTGCGTGACCTCGTCTCCGCTCCAGAGCTTCCGGATCACCTCGACCGCCTCCTCGAGCATCTCGAGCCGCTCGCCTGCCAGCGGCCAGCGGGCGCCGGTCACGTGCTCGTTGAGGTTCTCGCCGGTCCCGACTCCGAGGAAGAAGCGGCCGGGCATCATCGCCGCCACCGTCGCCGCGGCCTGGGCCACGATCGCCGGGTGGATCCGGATCAACGGGCACGTCACGCCGGTGCCGAGCCGGAGCTTCTCCGTCGCCTGCGCGATGCCGCCGAGCGTCGACCAGACGAACGGGCTGTGGCCCTGGTCGCTCACCCACGGGTGGAAGTGGTCGGAGATCAGCGCGAACGTGAAGCCGGCCCGTTCGGCGATCTGCGCCTGGCGGACGAGCTCGTTCGGCGGGTGATCCTCGGACGAGAGGGCGTAGCCGAGCTCCATCTCGACGAAGTACCTCTTCCGCGGGCGGGCAAACGGCTCGTCGCGGAGCCCGCGAGCAGCCGGCGGCCGCCGGTTTTCCGGCTCGCCTTTCGAGGCATGATCGACGCATGGATCCGGCCGGCCTCGCCGAGCTACAGGTGCTGCTCGAGGGAGTCCCGCTTCCGAACGAGCGGTCGAGCCTCGTCCGGTATGCGGTGAGCGGAGGTGCGAGCGGCGCGCAGCTCGCGCTGCTCCAGCGCCTGCCCGAGCGTCGCTACGACAGCATCGACGAGGTCGCCGAGGAGCTGGTGAGCGTCCAGCCGCCGTACGAGCACGAGGAGCCGGATTCGCCGCGCGAGGAGAGCGGAGCGCCGCCCGGGAGCGACGCGTACACGCAGCTCCATCCCGAGAGCGGCGCCGTGCGGAGCTAGTCCGGCTTCGTCGTCGCCTTCGTGCCGTCGCGCTCGATCCGCTTCCGCTGCGACTCGACGACGTACTTCGGGTCGCGGGCGGACTGGAAACCGGCCTTGTAGACGGCCCAGCGCAGGCAGAGCTCGCCGGCACAGACGAGCGCCCCACCGACGACGGCCGCCGTGCGGCTTTTCCGGCCCCTGGCGCCGAGGAGCGCCGCACCTGCGACCGCGAGCCCCTTCGCGGCGCGGGAGAACGTGCCGGCCTCACCCTGGTTGTAGACCTCGCCGACCGTGCCGAGGCGGTGCTCCATCGCCTGCATCAGAGCGCCTTCGGCGAGGACGCCCGCCAGGGCGAGACGTCGCGCCGGGCCGGCGTCCCGCGGGCGGGAGAAGATCGCCGCCGCGGCGCCGGCGCTTGCAGCGGCGCTCGCTCCGAAGATCCACGGCAGCTCGCGGCGCGCGTCGTGCCAGACGGGGATGGCCGTGTCCGCGACCAGCACGCCCGTGTAGGTCGCGAGCGGCGGCCCCGCCAGCGCCGCGACGACGGACGCGGCGATGCGGAGGGGCTTGAGTCGCCCGGCGAGCTGCAGCGCCGCCGCGGTCGTCGAGGCCGCGCCGCTGACGAGCAGCACCCACGAGCCGAGATTCATCGGCGACGTGACCTTGACCACGCGGAGCATGTGGTGGAAGCGCTCGGGACGGCCGAGGTCGGAGACCAGCAGCACCGGCGAGACGAGATCGGCGGCGGCGCCGATATAGAGCGCCCTGCGTGCGAGCTTCTCGTTGCCCGACACGCGCGCCGCGGAGCTCAGCACCGCCGACGCGCCCGCGAGGCCCCCCGTGAAGAAGTACGTCGGGATCTCCCACGTCCAGACCGGCTCCTTGAGGATCGGACGGCCGTAGTACGAGCGCATTTCGCTGCCGGCCTCGGTGATCGAGCCGTTCCACGAGGTCGTTCCCGGAGGCTTGCCGTCGAGATTCGCGCGCGGCTGCAGCTGCTCTCTCATCGCCGGCCCCCGAGCAGCGTCAGCGCCGTGACGCCCGCGAGGAGGGCTCCGGCCGCGGCGAGCATGTTCGTCCACATCTCCGGCAGGTCGCGCGTCGTCACGACGGGATCCGGCGGCAGCCCGTAGACCTCCGGCTCGTCGAGAAGGAGAAAGAAGGCGCCGAAGCCGCCGACGCCGTCGTCGGGATCGCGGCCGTAGAGCTGCGCGCCGTTCCAGCCCTCGGCGTCGAGCTTGGCGAGCCGCGCGTCGGCACGCTCGCGCAGCTCGTCTAGAGGCCCGAACTGGATCGACTTCGTGGGGCACGCCTTCGCGCAGGCCGGCTCATGGCCGCCCTTCAGCCGGTCGTAGCAGAGCGTGCACTTCCAGACGCGGCCGTCCTCCTTGCGGCCGAGGAACGCCGGCGGCGGGTCGGTCGTCGCCTCGAGATGCCTCTTGTCGAGCACGCCGAACGGACACGCCGGGACGCAGTAGCCGCAGCCGTTGCAGATGTCCTGCTGTACGACGACCGTGCCGAACTCGGTGCGGAAGAGCGAGCCGGTCGGGCAGACGTCGAGGCACGCGGCGTGCGTGCAGTGCTTGCAGACGTCAGACTCCATCAGCCAGCGGAGGCCGGTGCCGCTGTCGCCGTCACCGTTCGCGTATTGGGGTTTCCGCTGCTCGACGAAGGCGACGTGGCGCCAGGTGTTCGCGCCGAGCTGCGAGGTGTGGTCGTACGACTCGCCGGTCCAGACGCGGCCGTCCTCCGGAATGAGGTTCCACTCCTTGCACGCGACCTCGCACGCCTTGCAACCGATGCAGACGGACGTGTCGGTGAAGAAGCCGACGCGTTCCTTCTGCTCGTCGCCGTACGCCTCCCAGCCGTCGGGGTCGGCGGTCGGCTCGAGCAGGTCCTGGAGGAGGTTCACGGGCTCGTCTTCCTCACTTCCTCGGGCTCGACGCGCGGATCCTGCTCGCGACGCGAATGCGCCTGGTCGCGCAGCTCGGCGACGAAGCGCGGGAGCTCGGAGCCGCGCGGCCTGCGGCCGGGCCGGATCCCGCACGTGAAGGCCTTCACCTCCTGGATGTGGACGTTCGGGTCGAGCGCCATGTGCGCGAGGTCGTTCGCCGAGTCGCCCGTGATCAGGCCGCGCTTGCCCCAGTGGTACGGCAGGCCGATCTGATGCACCTCGCGGCCGTTCATGCGCACCGGCCGCATCCGGTCGGTGACCATGACCCGCGCCTCGATCGCCGAGCGCGACGTGTAGATCGTCGCCCAGCCGCCGTGCTCGAGCCCGACCTCCCGCGCGAGGTCGGGGTGCACCTCGCAGAACATCGCCGGCTGCAGCTCGGCGAGGTACGGCACCGAGCGCGTCATCCCCCCGGCCGTGTGGTGCTCGGTCAGCCGGTACGTGGTGACGACGTACGGATAGACGTCCGCGCCCGGCTCGTCGGCGACCGGGTTGTACGGATCCTCGGGCAGGTCCTTGTTCTGCTGGCGGCGCGGGTTCGCCCGCTGGGAGTAGAGCGCGTTGTCGAACGGAGACTCGTGCGGCTCGTAGTGCGTCGGCAGCGGCCCGTCCTCGAGACCCTGGGGGACGTAGAGCCAGGAGCGGCCGTCGGCCTGCATGACGAACGGGTGATCGCCGGCGATGGCGTCCTCGGCCTTCGCGTCGTCCGGCGGCACGTAGCCCGGCTCCTTGTCCTCCTCGAAGTCGGGGACGTCGAGGCCCGTCCACTTGCCCTGGCCGCCGTCCCACCAGACGTAGCGCTTCCGCTCGGACCACGGATTCCCGTCGGGGTCGGCCGAGGCGCGGTTGTAGATGATCCGCCGGTTCGCCGGCCACGCCCAGGCCCATTCGGGCGCGACGTAGCTCTCCTGCTCCCAGTGCGGCTTCTTGCGAGCGGTCTGGTTGATCCCGTCCTTGAAGCAACCGCAGTAGATCCAGCAGCCGCACAGGGTCGAGCCGTCGTCCTTCAATTCCGGGTAGCCGGTGAGGAACTTCCCGCTCTCGATCTCCCAGCCGTTGACCTCCTGGAGCACGGCCTCGGCGTCGGGCTCCTGGATCGCGGAATGGGTCGGATACTCCCAGCGCAGCGCCTTGATCAGCGTGTCGCGCTCCTCTTCCGAGTCCTCGAGCTTCTGCTTGATCAGGCGGCCGAGATG
>DATEHY010000002.1:0-80037 GCA_035279325.1 Gaiellaceae bacterium | reverse complement strand
CGGCGCGGGTTCAGCTCACGGTGGAGCCGCGTGACGAGCTCGAGCGCCTCGCGGGTGAGAACGGCGTCGTCGGCCGGGGCGAGGATCTCCACGGCGGCGAGCGTAGTCCTCACACGGCTTCCTTCGCGAGCTGTGCCTTCGCGAACTGGGCCTCCTCGGTCGAGCCCTTGAGCGCGAGCGTCTCGCTGTCGGGCGCGACCGCCTGCGTGACGAGGTCGAAGTATCCGGCGCCGACCTCGTGCTGGTGCCGCGTGGCGGTGTAGCCGAGCTCCTCGAGCTCGAGCTCGCGCTGCTGCAGCCGCACGTAGGCCGGCATCTGCTCCTCGGCGTAGCCGTGAGCGAGCTCGAACATCGCCGCGTTGAGCGAGTGGAAGCCGGCGAGCGTGATGAAGAGGAAGCGGTAGCCCCAGCCGCCGAGTGTCTCCTGAAAGGACGCGATCTCGTCGTCGTCGAGGTGCCGACGCCAGTTGAAGGACGGCGAGCAGTTGTACGCGAGCGGCTTGCCGGGGAAGCGCTCGTGGATCGCCGCGGCGAACGCCCGCGCCTCGCCGAGGTCGGGCGTCGACGTCTCGAACCAGACGAGGTCGGCGTACGGCGCGTACGCGAGGCCGCGCGAGATCGCGGCGTCGATGCCGTCGCGCACGCGGTAGAAGCCCTCGGCCGTCCGCTCGCCGGTGACGAAGTCGCGGTCGTACTCGTCCACGTCGCTCGTGAGGAGTGCGGCCGAGAGCGCGTCGGTCCGCGCGACGAGAACGGTCGGAATGCCGCAGACGTCAGCCGCCAGGCGCGCCGCGTTGAGCGTCCGCACGAACTGCCGCGTCGGCACGAGCACCTTGCCGCCGAGATGCCCGCACTTCTTCTCCGATGCCAGCTGGTCCTCGTAGTGGACGCCAGCGGCGCCCGCTTCGATCATCGCGCGCATGAGCTCGTACGCGTTGAGCGGGCCGCCGAAGCCGGCCTCGGCGTCGGCGAGGATCGGAGCGAGCCAGTACGTCCCATTGCGGCCCTCGGCGCAGTCGATCTGATCCGCGCGGAGGAGCGCGTTGTTGAGGCGGCGCACGAGGGCGGGGGCGCTGTTCGCGGGGTAGAGGCTCTGGTCGGGGTACGTCGCACCGGCGAGGTTGGCGTCGGCCGCGACCTGCCAGCCGGAGAGGTAGATCGCCTCGAGCCCGGCGCGCACCATCTGGACGGCCTGGCCGCCCGTCAGCGCCCCGAGTGCGCGGACGGGCTCGTCTGCGCAGATCAGCTCCCAGAGACGCCGCGCCCCGAGGCGCGCGAGCGTGTGCTCCTCGACGACGGAGCCGCGGAGACGCACCACGTCCTCGGCGGTGTACGTCCGCTCGATCCCGCGCCAGCGCTCGTCCGTGCCCCATTGCTTCTCGAGCTCTCGCGCCGTGTCCTCGGACATTCGTCCCTCCTGGTCGCCTGATTTCGGATCCCAAATCTACCGCAGGCGGCCGAGATTACACCTAAGCGACGTAAATGCACCTATCTAGGATCCAGGCTCGGGTGTTAGAGCCGGTAGTACCGGTAGACGACCTCGGCAACGCAGACGGGCTTGTCGCCGCCCTCGCGCTCGATCGTCGCGGTCATCGTCACCTCGCGCCCCCACTCCTCTTCCCGCAGCGTGTCGACGCGGAAGGAACCGCGTACCCGCGAGCCAGAAGGAACGGGAGCGGGGAAGCGGACGCGGTTGAGCCCGTAGTTGAGCGCCATGCCGGCGCCGTCCTCGCGCGGCACCACCTCGTACGACATCGCCGGGAGGAGCGAAAGCGTCAGGTAGCCGTGCGCGACCGTCCCGCCGAACGGCGTCTGCGCCGCCATCTCCGGATCGACGTGGATGAAGTTGTGGTCGTCGGTCGCGTCGGCGAACGCCTGGATCCTCTCCTGCGGAACATCGATCCACGACGATGGCCCGAAGCTCGCGCCGACCTCGATTGGGCTCATGGCCGGAACGCTAAGCGATCTCTGGGCGGTCGTGCTCGTCGGCCGCTCGTTCCATCCCGGCCCGGCTTCGGGCGCGACTTTTTGAGGCGTCAGGCCGCCGCGGCGGGATTTCCGGCCTGCACGGCCTCAGCGACCTGGCGAACACGCCATGCGAAGAACGGGGCATGCCACACGACCTGGCCGTCGGAGAAGGTGAGCCTCCCGCGCACCCGCGTAACGGTGTCCGGACCGAGCGGGTACTTCCCGAGTTGTTTGCCGGGCTGGTGGAACGGGAGGTCGCGATAGACATAGACGTGCTTATTGGTCACGAGGACCGTACGGTGAAAGTAGAAGAACAAGAGCCCGACGAATAGCCCGACGTAAGGCAACTCCTCGAGGATGCCGGAGAGGACCGCGACCCAGAGCGAGCTGAACCCGAAGGAGATCGTGGCCGCGTCCTCGCCGGTGATGTCCGTTCGCCGGACATAGCGGCCGGCCATCCGCCTGCGCTTGTTCCCCATGCGCTAGGCGGTCCGCTCGACGGGCTCGTCCGGCTCGTCCCCCGCAGCCTCGGCGCTCGTGACGAGCGTCGGCCGGATGCCCTGCGCGATCGTCTCCTTCGTGATCACGCACTTCGTCACGTCGCGGCGGGACGGCAGCTCGAACATCACGTCGAGCAGCGCGCCCTCGATGATCGAGCGGAGGCCGCGGGCGCCGGTCTCGCGCTCGAGCGCCTTGTCCGCGATCTCCCACATCGCGTCCTCGGTGAAGACGAGCTCGATGCCGTCGTAGCCGAAGAAGCGCTGGTACTGCTTGACGAGCGCGTTCTTGGGCTCCTCGAGGATCTGAACGAGGTCCTCGCGGCGCAGCTGGTGCACGGCGGAGACGACCGGGAGCCGGCCGATGAACTCGGGGATCAGCCCGAAGTTGAGGAGATCCTCGGGCATCACGTCGGCTAGCAGCTCCGACGACTCGACGTCGTGCTTCGAGCGGATGTCGGCGCCGAAGCCGACGGCGTTCTTGCCGATCCGGCGCGCGATGATCTTGTCGAGGCCGGCGAACGCGCCGCCGCAGATGAAGAGGATGTTGGTCGTGTCGATCGAGAGGAACTCCTGGTGCGGGTGCTTGCGCCCGCCCTGGGGCGGCACGGAGGCCACCGTCCCCTCGAGGATCTTGAGCAGCGCCTGCTGTACGCCCTCGCCCGACACGTCGCGCGTGATCGACGGGTTGTCCGCCTTGCGCGCGATCTTGTCGACCTCGTCGATGTAGATGATCCCGGTCTCGGCCTTCTTGATGTCGAAGTCCGCGGCCTGGATCAGCTTGAGGAGGATGTTCTCGACGTCCTCGCCGACGTAGCCCGCCTCGGTCAGAGCCGTGGCGTCGGCGATCGCGAACGGTACGTTGAGGATCCGCGCGAGCGTCTGCGCGAGCAGCGTCTTGCCGCAGCCGGTCGGGCCGAGCAGCAGGATGTTCGACTTCTGAAGCTCGACGTCGTCGTCCTCCTGGCCCATCTGGACGCGCTTGTAGTGGTTGTAGACCGCGACCGAGAGCGTGCGCTTCGCTTCTTCCTGCGAGACGACGTAGTCGTTGAGGACGGCGTAGATGTCGCGCGGGCGAGGCAGGTTGTCGAGGTCGAGCTGCGCCGGGCTCGTCAGCTCCTCGTCGATGATCTCGTTGCAGAGATCGATGCATTCGTCGCAGATGTAGACGCCCGGGCCGGCGATCAGCTTCTTCACCTGGCGCTGGCTCTTGCCGCAGAAGCTGCAGAGAAGCTGCTCGTTGCCGTCGGTTGCGCGGGCCATATCTCTTCTTCTACCTCGCTCCGGGGGATTCGTCTACTGCCCTAACGGTGGGCGATGACCTGGTCGACGATGCCGTACTGCTCGGCTTCTTCGGACGTCATGTAGTAGTCGCGCTCCATGTCCTTCGAGACCTTGTCGACGGGCTGGTTCGTGTGCTGGGCGATGATCTCCTCCAAGCGCCGCTTGAGATTGATGGTCTCCTTGGCCTGGATCTCGATATCGGTGCCCTGGCCCTGGAAGCCGCCCGACACTTGGTGGATCAGGATCTTGGCATTCGGCAGGGCGGTGCGCTTTCCCTCCGTGCCGGCGGCGAGAAGCAGCGCGCCCATCGACATCGCGATGCCGACGCACGTCGTCGCGACGTCCGGCTTGATGAACTGGATCGTGTCGTAGATCGCGAGCCCCGCGTAGACGGAGCCGCCGGGCGAGTTGATGTAGATGTTGATGTCCTTGTCCGGGTCCTCGGACTCGAGATGGATCATCTGCGCGACGACGAGATTCGCCACCTGGTCGTCGATCGGCGTGCCGAGGAAGATGATCCGCTCGTTGAGCAGGCGCGAGTAGATGTCGAAGAAGCGCTCGCCGCGCGAGGTCTGCTCGATGACGGACGGGATGACGAGATTCGACGGCGGGTTCATGTTCGGGCTCCTTCGCTCTCCTGCGGCTGGTCGGGGGTCCAGAGTTTCGTCTCGGTCGGGGGATTCTCCTTGTCGGGCGTCCAGATCGCCTCGCGCGCCTCGGCCTGCGCGAGCGGGATGCGCTTCACATCGGCGGCGACCCGGTCGAGCGCCCGGCGGAGACGCAGGTCCTCGCGGAGCGACTCGAAGCGTCCGCTCTCGCGCAGCGCGACGAGCATCTCCTCGGTGTCGTCGCCGAGCGCCTCGGCCTGCTCCCGCACGAGCTCCTCGACCTCGGAGTCGGGCACCTCGAGCGCGAGCCGCTCGGCCACCGCCTCGAGCACGAGCTCGCGCGCCACCGAGCGCCGCGCCTCGTCCTGCAGGCGAGCGACGAGCTCTTCGGGCGCCTGGCCCGTCATCGCGAGGAACGTCTCGAGCGAGACGCCGCGCGCCTCGACCTGGCGGGCGAAGCCGCGCAGCAGCTCCCGCGTGCGCGACTCGACGAGCGGCCCGGCGGCGTCGACCTTCGACGCGGCGACGAGCGTGTCGGCCGCGTTCGCGCGGAACTGCGTCTCGACCTCGTCCTCGATCTGCTCGCGCAGGCGCGACTCGACGTCGGCCCGCAGCTCGGCGAACGTCTCGAACTCGCTCGCGGAACGGGCGAGGTCGTCGTCGAGCGGCGGGAGCACCTTTTCCTTGATCTCCTTCACCGTCGCCGCGAGCGACTGCTTCGACCCGTCGGCGAGCTCGAACGAGAGCTCCCTGGTCTCGCCCGGGTTCATCCCCACGAGGCCCTGCTCGATCTCCTCGACGACGGCGCCGCGGCCGAGCTCGACAACGTAGTCGCGCCGCGTCTCGTCCTCGGCAACGAGGTCGACCACCACGGTGTCGTCCGGAGCGACCGGCCGTCCCTCGACCGGGACGAGCTCGGCGACCGTCGAGCGCAGCGCGTCGAGCTCGTGCTGCACGAGCTCGTCCGGCACCTCGACCTCCGCAATTCCGACCTCGAGCTCCTTCCAGTCGGGCAGCTCGGGCTTCGCCTGGACGGAGACCGTCGCGCTGAACTCCCAGTCCTCGTCATCAGAGCCCGGCAGCTCGAAGTCGTACTGCGGCTGCTCGACCGGACGTACCCGCGTGCGCGCCGCGGCGTTCCAGAACCAGCCGCCGATGTGGCTCTCGACGGCCTCCGTCATCAGCCGCTCGCGCCCGACCCGCTGCAGCAGCACCTGGCGCGGCACCTTCCCCTTGCGGAAGCCCGGCACCTTGATGCTCTGCGCGAGGTCGTCGGCGGCGTGCTCGACGGCGTGGTGCACGTCGTGCGACGGAACCTGCACCGTCAGCCGGACGCGGTTCTCCGCCAGCTCCTCGACCTGGGTCTCCACGCGGTTCATTCAAGCAGGGAGCAGCCGGACGAGGTCGAACGTTCGAGGCACGTGAGCGGGTGGATCCTGAGTCTTCTCGGCCTCGCCGGAGCGATCTGGATCGCGATGTTCTCGGCCGTCGTCTACGCCGTCCGCGTCCGTGCTTGAGTGGGAGACAGTGCGGGCGGAGGGATTCGAACCCCCAAGCTCGTAAGAGCACCGGCCCCTAAAACCGGCGTGTTTACCAGTTCCACCACGCCCGCAACAGCGCTGACAGTCTAAAGTCGCGGCGGCGTGGCGGGGATGCGGCCTGAGGATGTCTATGCGCTGACGAGCGTCGGCGACCCGCACATTTCTCCCGACGGCCGGCGCGTCGCGTACGTCGTCAACCGCGTCGATCGCGAGGCGAACGGCTACCGCGCGGCGATCTGGGTCGCGCCGCTCGACGGCTCGGGGGAGCCGAGGCAGTTCACGGCCGGCACGCGGATGGACCATTCGCCGCGCTGGTCTCCCGACGGGCGCTGGCTCGCCTTCGTCTCCAACCGCGACGGCGAGGACGAGAAGGCGCACGGCGAGCTCTACGTCCTCCCGGCCGGCGGCGGCGAGCCGCGCCGGCTGACCGAGGGCAAGCAGGGCGTCGAGGCGATCGCCTGGTCGCCCGACTCGAGCCGGATCGCGTTCGCGCGTCGCGTGCGCGACGAGGCGTACGAGGAGGAGGACGAGCGCCGGAGGGCGCCGCGGCGATTCGACCGGGTCTTCTTCAAGCTCGACGGCGTCGGCTGGACCGGCGACCGCCGCAAGCACGTCTTCGTCGTCGAGCTCGACGGCGGCGACGAGCGACAGCTCACGAGCGGCGACTGTGAGAACGACGAGCCGGCGTGGTCGCCCGACGGCAGGCGCATCGTCTTCACGTCGATGCGCGGCGACCGGTGGGACGTCGAGTTCGTCCAGGGGCTCTACGAGCTCGAGGTCGACTCGGACGGGGCGGAGCCGCGGCTCCTGACGCAGTCCGACGAGTCCGGCGCGCAGGCGTCGTTCTCCCCGGACGGCTCCCTGATCGCATACGTCCACTCACCCGAGGACGGCACGTACCCGCACCACAGCCAGATCGCGGTCATGGGGGCCGACGGCGGCGACCGCCGCATCCTCACCTCCTCCCTCGACCGGCAGTGCGCTCCGTACCCGCTCGGCCGCGAGCCCGTCTGGGACGGTGACCGCATCGCGTTCGGGGTCGAGGACGGCGGCAACGTCCACGTGTACACGGTCGCCGCCGACGGCTCGAGCGAGCCCGAGCTCCTCGTCGGGGGCGAGCAATCGACGGGTCTCTACGACCTCGTCGACGGGGTGCTCGTGTACACGGCGAGCACCCACGACCGGCCGCACGAGCTCTTCCTCGGGCTGCAAGCGTCGGCGGCCGAGCCGCCGCCGCGCGGCCAAAGCGCAGGGGGCGACGGGAAACGGATCACGTCGGTGTGCGACGACTTCGTCGCGGGGCGCGAGCTCGCCGAGGTCGAGCGGTTCACGGCCGTCTCGGCCGACGGAACCGAGGTCGACGCCTGGCTCGTGCGTCCGCCCGGCTTCGACGAGGGCCGGCGCTATCCGGTGCTCCTCACGATCCACGGCGGCCCCTTTTCGCAGTACGGGACGGGGTTCTTCGACGAGGTGCAGGTGTACGCGGGGGCCGGGTACTGCGTGCTCTTCTCGAACCCGCGCGGGGGCTCCGGCCACAGCGAGGAGTGGGGACGCGCGATCCGCGGCCCGGGCGACGGCGCCGGGCCGGGCTGGGGCTCGGTCGACTACGAGGACGTGATGGGCGTCGTCGACACGGCGCTCGAGAAGTTCCCGTTCCTCGACGCCGACCGGCTCGGCGTGCTCGGCGGCTCGTACGGCGGCTACCTGACGTCCTGGATCGTCGGGCACACGAAGCGCTTCAAGGCCGCCCTGTCGGAGCGCTCCGTCAACCATCTCGTCAGCGCCTTCGGCTCGAGCGACCTCTTCTGGATCTTCGAGCGCCAGTTCGGCGGCCCGATGTGGGAGAACGTCGAGGAGTGGCTGCGGATGTCCCCGGCCACGTACGCCTCGGAGATCGAGACGCCGCTGCTCATCGTCCACTCCGAGAACGACCTCCGCTGCAACATCGAGCAAGGCGAGCACCTGTTCACGCTGCTGCGGCTGCGCGGCAACGAGGTCGAGATGCTCCGCTTCCCGGGCGAGGGCCACGAACTGTCGCGCTCCGGCTCGCCGGTGCACCGCGTGCAGCGCTTCGAGGCGATTCTCGAGTGGTTCGGCCGCTACCTCGCACCCGGCCGGAACTGATCCGCACGCTCGCAACGGCGGTCGGGGCGTTCCTGCTCGTGCTCGCGGTCCTGCTCGCCGCGGTGGGCCAGCTCGGCAAGATCGACAAACAGACCCTGGTCGCCGTACTCGTGGCGGCGGCAGTCGCGGCGGCGGTCTTCGCCTGGCGCACGCGCCGGCGCTCGTGAGGTGGCCCCGGGAGGAATCGAACCTCCGCACGCAGCTTCGAAGGCTGCCGCTCTGTCCGCTGAGCTACGGGGCCGAGCCCCGCAAGGGTAGCCCCGCACGGAACCAAAATCTGCCTGCGCGACCCGCTACGCTGTGCGCGCTCGGTGGCGGTAGCTCAGTTGGTAGAGCTCCGGGTTGTGGTCCCGGTGGCCGCGGGTTCGAGTCCCGTCCGCCACCCTCACGCGGACGGGGCCGCCGAAGCGGCCCCGCCGCGTCGGTGCTCAGGTCGGGATGCGCTCGCCCGAGAAGAGCCGCGTCGTCTCGCGGTTGAAGGCCGGAATGTCGTCCGGCTTGCGGCTCGTGACGAGGTTGCCGTCGACGACGACCTCCTCGTCCACCCACTCGCCGCCGGCGTTCCGGATGTCGGTCTCGAGGGTCGGCCACGAGGTGAGGCGCCTGCCGCGCGCCACGCCGGCCTCGACGAGCACCCACGGCCCGTGGCAGATGACGGCCATCGGCTTTCCCGCGTCGTGGAACCCGCGGACGAAGGCGACGGCGTTCTCGTCGCCGCGCAACTGGTCGGGGTTTCCGACGCCGCCGGGGACCATGAGCGCGTCGTAGTCGTCCGCCGACGCCTCCTCGACCGTCCGGTCGACCTTCGCCGTGCCGGCGGGGTCGAAGTGGTCGAAGCCCTTGATCTCGCCGTCGTGGATCGAGACGACCTCGACCTCGGCGCCGGCGTCCTCCAGGGCCTTCCGGGGCTCCTCGAGCTCGACTCGCTCGAACATGTCCGCCGCGAGGATCGCGACCTTCTTGCCTTTCAGCGTGTCTGCCATGCAGACCCCTCCTTGATCTCGGTTTCCGGGCTCGCGCCTACCCGGCATAGCGAGACCTATGCCTGGGACTCCAGCCTGGCTCTGAGCCGTACAACAAGTGATGCGCCCAATCGTCAGCGCCGCCGTCGGACTTGTCGCGATCACGCTGGTCGCGGCCGCCGCGGCGTCGACCCGACAGCCCGCCCGCCATTCGCTTCGGGTGGTGATCGACGGGCGCTCGATCGCGCGCCGCTTCCCGAGCGGACCATCCGTCGTCTTCCGCTACCCGGCGAATTGGCACCTCACGAAGCGGCGCGTCGACAACGTGCTCGACCCGCACACGCTGTTTGCCCTGAGCACGTTCGAGCTACCGCGGGCACGGCTCGACGACTGCGAGGGCGGGCGACTGGGCCGGCCCGCCGACGGCACCTTCGTCCTGGTGAAGGAGGTCCTCGACGGCGCATCGCTTCGCCGCAGCCTGCCCCGGTTACCGAGCCGGCCGCGACACTTCCTGCTCCCGACGCATGGGCGAGCGGACTGCCTCGCAGCCCCGAGCGTCGCGTACCAGTTCCGCGTCGGCAAGCGGGCGTTCTATGTCTGGCTCAGCGTCGGCCCCCGGGCGTCCGCACGGACGCGCACGGCCCTGACGGCGCTGCTCGACCGGATGTGGATCGCGCGCTACGCGAGCCCCTAGCCGGGGCGGCTATGCGTAGTTCCGGCGGAGGTAGTCGAGGTACGGCTGCGCGGAGATCGTGGAGCCGGTCGCGCGGCGGAGCGTCTCCTGCGGCGAGTACTTGCGGCCGAGTGCGTGCACGTGCTCGCCGAGCCACTCCCGTAGCGGCGCGAACTCGCCGCGGCCGACGTACTCCTCGAGGTCCGGCAGGTCGCGCAGCGCCGCCTGCCAGATCTGGACCGAGGCGACCGTCCCGATGAGGTATGTCGAGAAGTAGCCGATCTGCCCGCCGGACCAGTGGACGTCCTGGAGGACGCCGTGTCCGTCGTCGGGCACCTCGACGCCGAGGTACTCCGACATCTTCTCGTTCCACCGCTGCGGCAGGTCGCGCAGCTCGACCCGGCCCTCGACGATGTCCTGCTCGAGCTCGAAGCGGAGCATCACGTGCATCCCGTAGCAGACCTCGTCGGCCTGGATCCGGATCAGCGCCGGTTTGACGGCGTGGACGGCGGCGTGGAAGCGCTCGAGGTCGACGCCGCCGAGCTGCTCGGGATACGTCTCCTGCATGCGCGGATAGAAGAGGCGCCAGAACGGGAGGCTGCGGCCGACGAGGTTCTCCCAGAGCCGACTCTGCGACTCGTGGATGCCGAGCGAGCAGGGGCCGCCGGTCGGCAGCCGCTCGAGATGCTTCGGCTGCTGGTGGCTGTAGAGGCCGTGGCCGTACTCGTGCATCGTCGAGAACAGCGACTCGAGCGAGTCGGGGTGGTAGTTCGTCGTGATCCGGACGTCGTCGCGGCCCGGCCCCGACGCGAACGGGTGCTCGGTCGGATCGATCCGCCAGCTGTCCGGCCGGTGCCCGAAGAGGTCGACCACCTCGTGCGCGAGCGCGCGCTGGCGCTCGGGCGGAAAGTCTCCGTGCAGGAACGAGTCGTCCACGTCGCGCTCCCGCAGCTCGGCGATGAGCTCGACGATCCGCGGCTTCAGCTCTTCGAACAGCGTCCGCACCTCGGCGGTCGTCGTCTGCGGCTCGTAGTCGTCGAGGAGGACGTCGTAGCGCTCCGCCGCCCCGTCGGAGACACAGTCGACGTACTGGAGCTTCAGCTCGACGATGCGCTCGAGGGACGGCAGGAACGAGGCGAAGTCGGACTCGGTCTTCGCCTTGACCCAGACCGGCCGGGCCTCGGCGGAAGCGCGCGCCATCGCGGCGCGCAGCGTCGCCGGCACCTTGACCGACTTCTCGTAGTCCCGGCGCGTGAGCCGGATCAGGGCCGCGTCGTCGGAGTCCGGATCGAGCGAGTCCTCGAGGGGCCGCAGCTCGTCGAGGAGCCGGCCGACCTCGGGATCCGTGAACAGCTCGTGCGCCAACCGGAACACGGTCGACATCTGGTCGGCGCGGTGGGCGGTGCCGGCCGGCGGCATCATCGTCTGCTGATCCCACGAGAGGAGGCGGACGACCTTGTTGAGGTCGAGGACGTCGCCCAGCCGTTCCTTCAACCTCTCGAGCGCGTCGGCCATCGGCGCCAGCGTATCTACGCCGCCGAGCGCTCTACGCTGTGTACCGGCGCCCGTAGCTCAGTGGACAGAGCGGCGGACTTCTAATCCGCGGGTCCCAGGTTCGAATCCTGGCGGGCGCATCCACTTTGGGTGCCGTGGGTAGAAGCGGAGGATGACGCGCCGGGCTGCTCCGGGGGATCGGCGTCGCGGCCCGCTCGGCGTCGTGCTCGCCCACCACCGCGAGCAGGAGCCGCATCACGTCGTGATGTTGATGATCCTCGCGGCGGCGCTCTCGCTCGTCGCGTCGATCCTCGTAGCCGGCGCCGCCGGCTACGTCTCGGTCGCGTCGCGAATCCGGCACGCGAACACGTACTGGTTCCCGTTCGCGATCGCGGGCGCGGTGGCGGCGCACGTCGGCTACACGTTCGCGTACCGGGAGATCGCACACGTCGGCCGCGGCGTACGACTCGGCACGCTGCGGGCCGGCGCGATCGTCGCCGCCGGGTTCGGGATGTTCATCCCCCGCGGGGGGTTCGCGGTCGACATCGAGGCGCTCGAGGATCTCGGCGTCCCCCCGGACGAGGCGCGAATCCGGGTGCTCGGGCTCGGCTCGCTCGAATACGCCGTGCTCGCGACCGGAACGCTCGTCTGCGCGATCTTCCTGCTGCTCGACCACGCCCACGCGCAACGGGCGGTGACGCTCTCGTGGACAATCGGCGTTCCCGTCGGCACCGGGCTCGCCCTGCTCGCGGTGCGGTACCGGAAGTGGATCTGCCGCGGCTTCCTGCAGAAGATCCTCGGCCCGCCGCTCGAGGCGATCGGCGTCGTCGGACAGATCGTCGCTTCGCCGCGCCGGCACGGCGCCGCGGCCTTCAGCGGGATGGCCGTCTACTGGGCCGGCGAGGTGTTCGTCCTCTGGGTCTGCCTCGCGGCCTTCGACCGCGACACCCCCTCGGTGACCGCGGTCGTCGTCGGCTACGCGACGGGCTACGCGCTGACGCGGCGGACGCTGCCGCTCGCGGGAGCAGGCGCCGTCGAGGCGCTCCTCCCCTTCGCGCTCACCTGGGTCGGGTACGGCCTGCCCTCGGCGGTCCTGGCCGTCTTCGCGTACCGCATCTTCAACCTCTGGCTGCCGCTCGGACCGGCCGCCGTCGCGCTCTACCACCTCCAGCGCCGGGGGCCCGAAACGGCCGGCCCGTCACCTCCGGACGCCGAAGTCGGCGGTGATGATCGTGACGGGGAGCCCGTGGAAGACGCCCGGGGCGTGCGGGACGCGAACGGCTGAGACGCCGATCTGGCGCCAGCTCCGCGACAGGAGGTTCTGGAGATGCTCGGGGCTCGCGATCCACATCCTCATCGCCCGACCGACGCTCACCGTCGGCGAGGCCCAGAGCAGGTTCTCCCCCACCGACCAGTACGCGTGGTGCCCCTGCGTGTAGTAGTGCTGGATCCGCCGCCAGAACGAGGTCCCGTCGGCTGAAGGATGGGCGAAGTAGCCGTCCTCGCCCATCTCGAACGAATGCTGATGCGCCGACCTGTCGAGACCCGACGCGGCGCTCAGGGGTGCACGGCCGTGCGCGCGCCGGAACCGGTTCACTGCGGCGAGAACCTGGTGGTTCAAGCTCTGGAGGCTTGTCTCCGATCGCGTCGTCGCAAAGGCTGAGGCGGCAAAGACCCCGGCTGCGACGACCGCGGCGACGACGATGCCGAGACCGGCTGCCCTCGCGCCGTTCACGGATACACCGTCGCTTCTAGACCCGACGACCGCCATGGTTCGTTTGGGGGAGATTCGCGGACGAAGGACCAACGCCCCCGCTGGTTTCGACCCGACCCACCTCCGGCAGAATGCCACGCGATGTCTCTTCGCGGCGCACCACTCGAGCGAGAGGTCACGCTGCCGGACGGTCGCGTCATCGCCGTGCGGGTGGGGATCGCCGAGGACTCCTACATCGCGCGCCGCGAGCTCGACACGGTGGTGCTCGAGCTCTGGGACGAGGAGCGCGGCGAGCATCTCGCCGGCGTCGCGACCGTGCTCTCCGCCGACGACGTCGACGCAGCCCACTCGCTGCTGGGCGAGGTCGTCCAAGGGCTCGAAGACGGTACGCTCGCGCCTACCGCGGGCGCGCTCGAGCCGCTTGCCGATAGCGTTGCGCCGGAGTGAACGCCACCCTGCACACGAACCACGGCCCGATCGCCGTCGAGCTCTTCGCCGGCGAGGCGCCGAAGACCGTGGAGAACTTCCGCAAGCTCGCGGAGGACGGGTTCTACGACGGCGTCATCTTCCACCGCGTGATCCCGGACTTCATGATCCAGGGAGGCGATCCGACCGGGACCGGCTCCGGCGGCCCCGGCTACACGTTCGAGGACGAGCTCAACGATCACGCGGTCGTGCGCGGCGCCCTCGCGATGGCGAATGCCGGCCCGAACACGAACGGCAGCCAGTTCTTCATCGTCACCGCCGACGCGTGCCCGTGGCTCGACGGCAAGCACACCGTCTTCGGCCGGGTCACCGACGGGATGGACGTGGTCGACACGATCTCGTCGCTCGAGACGGACGCGCGGGACCGGCCGCGCGAAGACGTCGTCATCGAGCGCGTCGAGCTTTGAACGCCGCCCAGCCCGCGAGCCCGTACCAGAAGGCCACGATGACGGCGAAGAGCGACCCCGCTGCGGCGATCGCCGCGGCGAGCGACAGCACGTAGTCCATCACGAGCAGGACGACCGCCTCGAGCGAGACGGCAGAGGCCGCGATGCCCGCGATCGTCAGCCGGTTGCCGACCTTGACGATCCGCTCCTTGTTGCCGTGGCGGAAGCGGAGCCGGTGGTACGAGCTCGGCGCGGTGAGCAAGGCGACCGACACCGCCGTGGCGAGGAACGCGACGACGAAGACGTCACGTTGGAAGACCGTCGTCTTCGGCCAGCCCTTCGCGAAGGGGACTGCGAGCAGAAAGGCGAGCAGCACGGTGACACCCGGGAGCACCACGCGCAGCTCGTTGAGGAGCTCGATCAGCTCGCGGTCGGCGCGCTCCTTCGGCGTCTCTTCCGGCTCGCGGGCGTGCTCCATGCCGTGGGACGCTACTGGCTCACGGAGGTCGAGCTAAAGCTCCGCGGCGAATCGGCCGAACCATGCACCATTCGGGCTGACAGCCCGCTTTCACCTCCCTTAGATCCGCCTCATCGATGCTTGCTCTGATTCTCTGGTGCCCGGCCTGACGCAACGCCTCCTGCTCGGCGTCCTGGCCACGCTGGCGCCGGCCGTAGCCGCCTCTCCGGCCGGCGCCGCCGGGCACGCCAGGCATGCCGCCCGCACGGCGAGCCCGAACGTCGGCATCGTCGACATCTACACGACCCTCGGCTACCAGGAGGGCGCCGCCGCGGGCACCGGGATGATCATCAGCCGCTCGGGCGAGGTCCTGACGAACAACCACGTGATCGTCGGGGCGACGAAGTTCAAGGTCGTCGACGTCACGACGCACCGCACGTACCGGGCCACCGTCGTCGGCTACTCCGTCTCGCGCGACGTGGCCGTCCTGCAGCTCGCGCATGCGTCCGGCCTGCACACCGTCCTCCGCGGCGGCGCCATCCCCCTGCATGTCGGGATGCGAGTCGTCGCCCGCGGCAACGCGCAAGGCCGCGGCGGGACTCCGAAGGCGGCCCGGGGCCAGATCATCGCCCTCCACCAGCAGATCGTCGCGAAGGACGAGACCGGCGACGCCGAGACCCTGAACGACACGATCGCGACGAACGCCCCGGTCGTGCCGGGCTACTCCGGCGGCCCGCTCGAGAACAGCCAGAACCGCGTGCTCGGCATCGTGACCGCCGGATCGACGACGTCGAGCTTCCACCGGGGCTTCGCGATCCCGCTCGAGCAGGCGCTTCTCCTCGCTCGCAAGATCGAGAACGGCAAGTCGAACGGCGTCGTCCACGTCGGACCGACGGCCTTCCTCGGCGTCGCGTTCGACACCACCACGGGACCTGCGAGGATCGCGAAGGTCGTGCGCCACCAGGCGGCGGAGGCCGCCGGGCTGGTCGCCGGAGACGTCATCACCTCGCTGAACGGCGCGACGATCTCGTCGCCGGCGGACGTGCGACGGGTCGTCCTCACGCTCGTGCCCAGAAAGACCGTCTCGATCGGCTGGACGGACACGAACAACGCCGTCCGGACCGGCACCATCACGCCGGCGAGCGGCCCTCCTCAGTAGCGCGCACTAGATTGACCCGCCATGAGCGGGAGGGTGCGCCACCGACTCGTCTGGGCAGGCCTGCGCGCCCTGGGACTGCCGTCGCTGCCTGCGCCGGCCGTCGGGCCCGAGATCGCAGCCCGCTTCGCGACGGCAGCGGACGCGATCCTCGACGGACGGACGGCTGCGGTTCCGGAGCCGCGCCTCGACTTCCTCCGCTGGCTGGCAGAGAACCGGCCGATCGTCTTCCACGGCTCGCCTCGCGGCGACCTGGGCGAGCTGTCGACCGAACGCCGCTCCCGCGACTCGACGGCCTGGGGCAACCAGCGGGCCGTCTATGCGTCGACCGACCCGGTGTGGGCGATCTACTTCGCCTGTCTCCGCCGCGACGCGGGCTGGACGGGAACGAAGAACGGCAGCCTCGGCCGGGCCGGAGGGCCGCTCTATCCCCGCCGCTACTTCTTCCTGCACAACCGCGGGTCGGCCTCTCCGAACCGCTTCGGGCCGGGCTCGCTGTACCTCCTGCCGCCGGCGACCTTCGTCGCGGACGTGCTGCTCGCGGGGGCGTTCGACACCGCGCATCTCGTCTCCCACGAGCCTGTACGGCCGCTGGCCCGGATCGACGTCACACCCGACGACTTCCCGTTCGCCGACCGCATCCGCTACTTCCGCGACGGGGAGCCGAACTGGGTGTCGCTGCTGCGCGTCCGCCTGGAGAAGAACAATAAAGAAGCGGGTGGCGGGAATCGAACCCGCGTAACTAGCTTGGAAGGCTAGGGCTCTACCATTGAGCTACACCCGCGGAGCGCTGGGTACGGTAGCGAGATGCACCCCTCGGCGGAGGCGATCGGGCTCGCGCCGGCGCTCGCCGCCGGGGTCGCCTTCTCGGCCCGCCGCGGCTCCCTCTCGCGCCTGCGCATCGCCGCCGGAGCGCTCGGCGTGGCGCTCGTCTTCGCCGCCTTCTTCACGCAGCTCGAGCCCCTCGCGAACCACACGTTCCTCTGGGCGCACCTGTTGCAGAACGTCGTCCTGGCGGAGTGGGCGCCGGCGCTGCTCGTGCTCGCGATCCCCCCGCGAGTGGCGGACCGCGCCGCCGGGTTCCCGCTCTTCCGGCCGCTCGTCGCGCTGCCGCTCTGGCTCGTCGCGTACTACACGTGGCACCTGCCGTCGATCTACGACGCGGCGCTCCGTCGCCCGCACTCCTTGCTCCACGTCGAGCACCTCACGTATCTCGCGGCCGGCGTCTGCGTCTGGTGGCCTGTCGTGCACGGCCGGCACCCGGCCGGCGCGAAGGCCGCCTACCTCTTTGCCGCCTTCGTCCTGGCCTCCCCGCTGGGCCTGCTGCTGGCACTCATCCCGCAGGCGATCTATCCCTTCTACGTCCATGCCCCACGCACCTGGGGGCCGAGCCCGCTCGCCGACCAGCAGATCGCCGGCGTCACGATGGCGGCCGAGGAGGCGATCGTCTTCTTCGGCGCCTTCGCCGCCTACCTGTCGCGCTTCCTCGCGGACGAGCAGGCAAGCGGATCGTTCAGCCCGAGCCTGAGCGTGTCGGCACCAGCAGCCGGCGCTCGGCCGGTTGACCTTCGCGCAGCTCCCGGCTCCGCTCGGCCTCGGCATTGATCTCCGCGCCGAGGAGCAGGGCGATCGCGGCCAGCCAGAGCCAGGTCAGCATGATGATCACCGCGGCGAGCGATCCCCACGTCTTGTTGTAGGAGCCGAACGCCGACGTGTAGAAGGCAAACCCGCCCGACGCGGTCAGCCAGACGATCACCGCGAGCACCGAGCCGGGAGTGATGAAGCGCCAGCGGACGTGCTCGACGTCCGGGGCGACATAGAGCAGCGTGGCGAATGCGGCCAGCAGCCCCGCGATCAGGATCGGCCAGGTCGCGATCCACCAGATCCAGCCGATCGCACCGGAGACCGGACCGGCGTGCGAAGCGACGAAACGCTCGATCGGCGGCCCGAAGATGAGCAGGATCGCGACGAGGAGGAACGCGATCCCGATCACGGCGACCAACTGCAGCGCGACGATGCGCTTGCGGAGGAACGACCGTCCGTCCTTGCGCTCGTACGCGAGGTTGATCGCCGTCATGTAGGACGTCATGGCTCCGGTCGTCGACCAGAGGGCGAGCACGAAGCCGACGACCGTCATCGCGATCCCGGTGGAGGGGTGCCGGTCGATGCGGTGGAGGCTGCCGCCGAGCAGGGACGCGGCCTGACCCGGCATGACCTGCGAGAAGTGCGCCATCAGCGATGTGATCGTTTGCGGCCCGGCGACGAGCGTGAAGACGCCGACCACCACGAGCAGCACCGACGGGATCGCGAAGAACGTCGAGTACGCGAGCGCCGACGCGAGCATCGTCCCGTTGTCGTCGAGAAACTCCTTCACCCCGCGCACGACGATCGCGCGCCAGTCCCGGAAGGAGAGATCGCCGAGGCCGGGATCGACGAGCCGTGACTCGTGCCGCTCCGGCTGCGGCATCGGCGCGTGGCCCACGTCCTGCTCCTCTAGAGGTGTCTCGTCCGTCGCCGGCCTCCTGGTTTCCTCCGCCTGCCGCCTGCCGTGCTCGTGCCGGCGTGCCTGCATTCCCCGGGAACGAGGCGCACCCCGATCCGGTTGCGGAATCGGGGCGGGCAGATTCGAACTGCCGGCCTCCCGGCCCCAAACCGGGCGCTCTGACCAGGCTGAGCTACGCCCCGACGAGGACGGAGTGTACGGCCGGGCCCGGGCTACTCGGACTCGATGAGCGCGCGCAGCTCGGCGAGCTTCTCGCCTCGCAGCTCGTCGCGTTCTCCGCGGGCGAGCCGGGCGAGCAGGTCGCGCACGAGCGGAGCGAGCTCGAGCGGGTTGAACGGCTTGGTCACGTAGTCGACCCCGCCGATGTCGAGCCCGCGCGCCCGGTCGCGGAACTCGGCGCGCGCCGTGAGAAAGATGATCGGGATCCCGCTCGTGAGCTCGTCCTCGAGCAGCTCCTCGGCCACGCGCCAGCCGTCGAGGCCGGGCATCATCACGTCGAGGAGCACGACGTCGGGTTGCTCCTCGCGTGCGAGATCGAGGCCCGTCTGGCCGTCCGCGGCCTCGAGCACCTTGATCCCTTCGGCCTCGAGGTTGACCCGGCAGAGCAGCCGGATCGGCGCCTCGTCGTCGATCACGAGCACCCGGGTGTCGCCGGCCGTACTCACCGGCCGCGTATACCCATCGATGTCTCCAGCCATGCTCAAGGCGACCCTCTCGTCACACCTTCGGCAACCGCGGCCGGTAACTCAAATGCGAACCGCGACCCCTCGCCCTCCTGCGAGGAGACCCAGAGCCGTCCGCCCATTGCGCTCACGAGGCCCCGCGCGATGAACAGGCCGAGCCCGGTGCCGCCGGCACCCGCGCGCAGCTCGGCGTCGGAGCCGCGGTAGAACTTGCGGAAGATCTGCTCCTGGTCGGCCTGCGGGATCCCGATGCCCTCGTCCGCGACGCTGACCTCGACCGTGTCCTGCCGCCGGGAGGCGCCCACCGTCACGGTGCCGCCTTCGGGCGAGTAGCGGACCGCGTTGTCCACGAGGATCGCGCAAACCTGCCGCAGCTTCTCCGGGTCCGCCCGCGCCGGAAGCGGCTCCTCCGGGAGGTCGACCACGAAGCGGTGTCCGTTGACCTCCGTCGCCGAGAGCGTGTCGAGCACCTGGCCGACGACGTCGCGCACGTCGGTCTCCGCGAGGTTGACCTGGAGGTCGCCGGTGTCGAGGCGGGCGACGTTGAGGAGCGTGTCGACGATCGACGTCAGACGCTGCGACTCGGAGGCGATGTAGCTGAGGAACGTGAGCCGTTCCTCCTCGCCGAACATGACGTCCTGGCGCAGGAGCGTCTCGGCGAAGCCGTAGATCGAGGTGAGCGGCGTCCGGAGCTCGTGCGAGACCGTGCTCACGAAGTCGGACTTGACCTGCTCGACGAGCCGGTCGCCGGAGATGTCGCGGAAGGCGAAGATGCGGCCCGCGACGGCCCCGAGTGGGTCGCGCATCACCGCCTCGGTGACCGAGAGCCAGACCTCCTCTCGGCCGCGCATGATCGGGACGAGCACCTCGCCGCGGGCGCCGGCGGGCGCGTCGAGGCTCCTCTGCAGGACGTCGACGGGTGCGCGGCCGAGGGCGAGAGGCGCGGGAACGCCGGTGATCGTCTCGGCGGCGCTGTTCCAGAGGACGACCTTCCCGTCGCGGTCGACGGCGACGATTCCCTCCGCGATGTTGGCGAGGATCGCGACCGAGCGCTCGCGCTCGAGCTCGACTCGCTGGTAGAGCTCGGCGTTCGAGAGCGCCGCCGACGTGCTGGCGGCGACCGCTAGCAGCGCCTCGACCTCCTCCTCGCGCCATTCGCGCGGCACTGACGCGTAGACGGCAAGAACGCCGACGGTCGCTCCTTCGGCGCCGCCGACCGGCACGCCGAGGAAGGCCGCGTGGCCCGCCTCGAGCATCGGGTCGAGGCTGCGCAGGCGCTCGTCGTCGCCGGCCTGGGCGAGCGCGACGGGGGCCTCCGACTGGATGACGTCGCCGGAGAGCCAGCCGCCGGCGGGACTGCGCGAGCCGAGGGCCGCCTCGGCGCCGTCACCGTCCGCCGCCGTCACCACGAGCTCCTCGCCGTCGAGCAGCCGGAACGCGCCGGCGTCCGCGTTCACGAGCGCGGGCGCCTGCTGGACGACCTCGTCGAGCACCGCAGCCGGGTCCAGCTCGCTCGTGAGCAGGCGGCCGGTGCGCGTCAGCTGCTGCGCCAGCGCGCGCGCGCCGCGCTCCGCCTCGAACAGCTCGCTGCGCTCGAGCGCGCCGCGCGTCGCGTCGGCGAGATGGCGCGCGAGCTCGAGGTCGTCGTCGCTGAACGAGCGCTCCTCGGCGAAGAAGATGAGGACGATCCCGCGGCCGGCGTCGCGCGGGGCGTCGACCGGCACGGAGATGAGCGAGCGGTAGCTGTTCGCCTCGGCGGCGTCGCGCAGGTCGGGCAGCAGCCGCTCGTCGTCGGCGATGGACGACGAGACGAGGATCCGTCCCTCGGCCACGGCGCGGAAGAGCGGCCCTTGGCGCTCGGCCGCACGCTGCTCGAAGATGTCTCCGAGGCCGGGGGGCAGCTCGTACGTCCCGACCGCCTCGAGCCGGCCGCTCGAGGGCACGAGCACCGCCGCAGAGGTTCCTCCGAGCGCCTCGGCGGCGGCCTGGGCGATCGCCTCGAGCGTCGCGGCGCGCGACAGAGACTGGCCGAGCACCGACGCGATCCGGTAGAAGCCGCGCTGGATCCGCGCCTGGCGAGCGCTCTGCGTGAACATCTCCGCGTTCCGCAGCGCGAGTGACGCCAGCCCCGCGAACGCCTCGAGGATCTCCGCGTCCCGGGCTGCGAAGCGCCGGCCCTCGCGGCGGCCGACGCCGAGCACGCCGCGCACCTCGTCGCTCCAGGACATCGGCGCCGTGATCACGTCGGTGAAGCCGTCGTAGGCAGGATGCGGGACGGGCGACGAGATCTCGCCGTAGGCGCTCTCGATCAGCGGGCGGCCTTCGCGAATCGCCGCGCCGGCGAGACCGTGACCCGCCGGGAACTCAAACCCGAGGAGCGAGTCTTGGAACCCGTGGACCGCGACGCAGCGGAAGAGTCCGCGCTCGTCGTCGAGGAGGTAGCAGTCGGCGGCGTCGGCGTCGAGCAGCTGGGCGAGCTGGTCGGCGAGCCGCTGCAGCACGACCGGCAGGTCGAGCTCGCTGCTCAGGACGTGGGCCGCGCGAAGCAGCGCGCCCTGCTGCGCGAGCTGCTCCTCGTTCGCCTTCACGGCTTCCTCGAGCGCGACGCTCGCGCGCAGCCGCTCGAGCGCGACGGCCGCCTCCGAGGCGAGCGTCTGCATCACGGCGATGTCGTCGTTGGAGAAGACGCGCGGCTCGTCGAGCGTCGCGACCGAGATGACCGCGGTCACGCGCTCCTCCACGAGCAGCGGTACGAACACCGCGCTCTTGGCCCCGACGGCGGCGGCGAGCCGGGGGCTGATGACGCCGGAGCTCTCCGTGTCGTAGATCGTGAACGCGTTCGCCTCGAAGACGGCGCTCGCGATCCCCGACGGCTCGTGCTCGAGGTCGAGACGAAGCCCGCGCCACCAGTCGAGGTCCTCGCCGCGCGAGCGCGCGAGGTAGCCGGAGGCCTCGCGACCGTCTGCGGAGACGAACGTGAGCCCGACGAAGCCGACGTCGAAGAGCTCGGCCAGCTCGTCGAGGAGCGTGCGGGCGACGCCCTCGACGTCCGCGGTGCGGGTGAGCTCGCCGGCGACGCGGCTGACGCTCTGGAGCTCCCTCGTCGTGCCGGTTGCGCGGATCTGCCGCGCGCCGGCGCGGCGAAGGATCGCAGGCAGGAGCAGAGCTGCGGCCGCGGCGCGGCCGAACGCGCGAACCGTCGGGAAACGTGGGGTCGGCACTGGGCGCTGAGATTGTACGGAGCCGTGCGAACTCCAGCCAGAAACCGCTCCCGAGATGGAAAAGCCCGCCGCTCGGGGGGTCGGTGCGGCGGGCTCTCCCGATTGCTCCCCGCATGACGTCCGCAGACGCCGCGGTTTGCATCGCCCAGTGCGAGGGAGGGTAGAGACCGTTTGCGAGCCGGACAATGGGCCGGACGGCCCATCTTTGCAACCCATACGGCGGAGGTTCGCGCGCACTACACGAAGGGATCGAGAGGGTCTTCTCACGCCGCGCCGACGCACCCCGGCTATCGTGGCCGAACCGTGGTGAAACGCCTCCTCCTCGCCTCGCCGCGAGGCTATTGCGCGGGAGTCGAACGAGCGGTCGAGACGGTCGAGCGCGCCCTTGCGCTCTACGGGGCGCCGGTCTACGTCCGCAAGCAGATCGTCCACAACTCCCACGTCGTCGAGGAGCTGCGCGCACGCGGGGCAGTGTTCGTCGACGCGCTCGCGGACGTGCCGGAAGGAGCGACCGTCGTCTTTTCCGCCCACGGCATCGCGCCCGCCGTGCGACGTGAGGCGGAGGCGCTGAGCCTGACGTCGATCGACGCGACGTGCCCGCTCGTGACGAAAGTTCACGCGCAGGCGCGCCGCTACGCCGAGGCCGGCTACGCGCTCGTCCTCATCGGGCACGAGGGACACGAGGAGGTCGAGGGGACGCTCGGCGAGGCACCCGACGCGATCGTGCTCGTCCAGTCGACGGAGGACGCGGAGTGCGTCTCGCTCCCCGACGGACGGCCGCTGGCGTATCTCACCCAGACGACGCTCTCCGTCGACGAGACGAACGAGATCGTGGCGGTCCTGCGCCGCCGCTTCCCCCGGATCGAGGGGCCGCCGCGCGAGGACATCTGCTACGCGACCTCGAACCGGCAGTGGGCCGTGAAGGAGCTGCTGCGCGAGGTCGACCTGCTGCTCGTGGTCGGCTCGCCGAACTCCTCGAACTCGGTGCGGCTCGTCGAGGTGGCCCGCGCGGACGGCACTCCGGCGCATCTCGTGGACGACGCGCGTGGGATCGACAAGGGCTGGCTCGACGGGTGCGAGACGGTCGGCCTCACCTCCGGTGCGTCGGCGCCGGAGCGGCTCGTGAGCGAGGTCTGCGAGTGGTTCAGGGCACGCGGCGCGGAAGTGTGCGAGCGGAAGCCCGTCCACGAGGACGTGAGCTTCAAGCTCCCGGTCGAGCTGCGGCGCGCCGAGCGGGCGGCCGCCTAGCTCTTTTCGAGCGCCAGCTCGCTCCCGAGCCGCAGGTCGACGGCGAGCACCTCGTTCTTGATCCAATCGCCGTGGCGGCCGACGAGCTCGCGCTGCGCCTCGGGCACGGTGAGCACGATCCGGTCGCTCAGCTCGAAGCCCTGCTCCTTGCGCAGCGAGTTGACCCGGTGGATGAGCTCGTACGCCTCGCCCTCGAGGACGAGCCCGTCGTCGAGGCCCAGGTCGAGCGCCACCGTCACGCCGTCCCCCGAGGCGACCGCCCAGCCCGCGCGGCCGCCGCGCTCGACGAGCACCTCGTCCGGCTCGAGCTCGTGCCCGGCCGCGCGGAACCGACCGCCCTCGAGCTCCTCGAACTCGCCTGCCGCGAGCGCCTGACGCACCGCGCCGAGCTCCTTGCCGAGCTTGGGGCCGAGCTTCGGCAGGTTCGGCTTGACGCGCAGCTCGACCGCGTCGACCGTCCCGAGCTCGACCTCCTTCACACGGAGCTCGTCCGCGACCTCGTCGAGATGGCCGACGAGAGTCAGGCCCTCGACGACGAGCCGGCGCAGCGGCTGCCGCAGCTTGATCCCGGAGGTGGAGCGCGCCTGCCGGCCGAGCTCGACGACGCGCCGCACGGCGGCGATCTCGTCGAGGAGCGCCCGATCCGGCTCCCGGACCTCCGGCCAGCCGGCGAGATGCACCGACTCGGGCCCGTCGAGGACGAGTGTCCGCCACAGGTGGTCGGTGACGAAGGGGAGGATCGGCGCGAGGACCCGGAGCGTCTGCACGACCGCGAACCAGAGCGCCCGCAGCGCCGCCTCGTCGCCGTCCCAGAACCGGCGCCGCGAGCGGCGGATGTACCAGTTGGAGAGGTCGTCGAGATACGCCTCGAAGTCGCGCATCACGTCGGGCGCCAACCACCGCTCGTACCCTGCCGTCGCGTCGGCGACGAACGCGCGCGTCCGCTCGACGAGCCAGCGATCGAGCGGCTCTGCCGCGTCCGGCTCGAGGCTCGCCCATTCCGGCCGGAAGCCGGCGACGTTCGCGTAGTCGACGAAGAACTTGACGGAGTTCCAGAAGGTGAGGAGCCTCCGCTTCAGCTCCTCCGCCGGCCCGAATCCGAACAGCAGGTTCCGGTCGGGCGGTTGCGAGCAGTACTGCCACCGCATGACGTCGGCGCCCATCCGCTCGAAGGCCTCCTCGGCGGGAATCGTGTTGCCCCACGACGCGTGCATCGCGCGCCCCTGCTCGTCGAGCATCTTCTCGTAGCCGAGGACGCGCCGGAACGGTGCCTGCTGCGTCAGCACGACCGACATGAAGAGCTGGGAGTAGAACCAGAGGCGGATCTGCTCCCGCATCTCCGAGACCCAGTCCGCCGGGAACCATTTCTCCCAGTACGCATGATCGGGCAGGTCGGCCGTCGTCAGACCCCTGGCCGCGCCGGTCCCGAATCCCCCGGGGACGCGCTCGTCGTTCTCCCAGCCGAGCGTCGAGAAGGGGACGATGCCGGCGTCGAGCCAGACGTCGCCGACCTCCTTGATCCGCTCCACCGGCTTGCCGCACTCGGCACAGCGCACAGGGACGCGGTCGATCCAGGGCCGTCGCAGCTCCTCGAGCTGCTCGAGACCCGAGACGGCGCGCTCCTCGAGCTCTGCTCGAGACCCGATCACGTTGAGGTGGCCGCAGGCGCAGGGAAAGAACGGCAGCGGCAGCCCGTAGTAGCGGCGGCGGGAGATGTTCCAGTCGCCCATGTTGCGGAGCCAGTCGTCCATCCGCTTGCCCATGTACTCCGGCGTCCACTCGACCGTCGCGTTCGCGTCGAGCATCTGCTGCCGCAGCACGCGGACCGAGATGAACCAGTCGTCGGCGATCCGGAAGATCAGGGGCGTATGGCACCGCCAGCATTCGGGATAGCGGTGCTCGTGCAGCCCGGCCTCCACGAGAACGCCCTTCTCCTCGAGGTTGCCGATGATCTGCTCCGCCGCCTCGGTCGTCGAGAGCCCGTGCAGCCACCCGAAGTCGTCGTAGAAGCGGCCCGACTCGTCGACCGGCTGGACGACGTCGAGCCCGTGCGCCTGGGCGAGCTCGAAGTCCTCGGTGCCGCACCCCGGCGCGATGTGGACGATGCCGGTCCCCTCGTCCAGGGAGACGTCCTCCCACGGGACGACCCGGTGCTCGACCCGGGTCAGGTCGTCGAACGGCCCGCGGTACGCCCAGCCGACGAGCTCGGCTCCCGGGCGACGGTCGGCGAGCTCCTCGTCCGGGTAGCGCGCGGCCGCGACCCACTCGCCGTTCTCCCTACGCCCGTACTCGGCCTCGGGATTGACGGCGGCGGCGACATTCGCGGGCAGCGTCCACGGCGTCGTCGTCCACACGACGAGGTGCTCGCCCGGGCGGTCGAGCAGCGGGAAGCGGACGTAGAGGGACGGGTCCGCGCGGTCGACGTACGAGTCGATCAGCTCGTGCTGGGAGATCGAGGTGCCGCAACGCGGGCACCACTCGGTCGAGCGGTGGCCGAGATAGAGCCAGTCGCGCTCGTGCACCGACTTCAGCATCCGCCAGACGTACTCGATGTTCGTGTCGCTGAAGGTGAAGTAGTCCTTGCCCCAGTCCATCCACTGGCCCAGACGGATCGAGCCGCGCGTGAGGGCTTCGGACGAGCGCACGACGACGTCGCGGCAGCGGCGCGCGAACTCCTCGAGGCCGAACTCCTCGATCTCGCGCTTCGAGTTGAGGCCCAGCTCGCGTTCGACGCCCACCTCGATCCACAGTCCCTGCGAGTCGAAGCCGTTCTGGTAGCGCTGGTCGAAGCCGCGGAGCGCCTTGTACCGCTGGAAGACGTCCTTCAGCGTCCGCCCCCATGCCGTATGGACGCCGAGCGCGAACCGGTTCGCCGTGACGGGGCCGTCGACGAACGAGAAGGTCGGCCCGCCGCGGTTCTGCTCGCGGAGCTTGTCGAACGTGCTCTCGGCCTCCCAGCGCGCGAGCATCTCCTCCTCGAGGCGAGGATGGTCGGGTTTGTCCGGCAGAGGGGTGAAGATTGGCTCCCGCATCGGGAAGGCAAGTCTAGGCCGAGGCGTTAAGAACCAACGGGAGCGTGGGTACAGGTCACACATTCCCGCGACACGGAAAGGAAACGATGGCAAACGACGTCACAGACGCCACCTTCGAAAACGAGGTCCTGCAGGCGGAGAAGCCCGTGCTCGTGGATTTCTGGGCCGAGTGGTGCGGGCCCTGTCACGCGGTCGCGCCCGTCCTCGAGCGGATCGCCGACGAGCACGACCTCAAGCTCGTCAAGGTGAACATCGACGAGAACCAGGATCTTGCGATGCGCTACGGGATCCAGTCGATCCCGAACATGATGCTCTTCGAAGGCGGCGCCCCGAAGGCCTCCGCCGTCGGCGCGATGCCGAAGGGCATGCTCGAGCGCCAGCTCGGCTTCGCCGGCTAAGAACTCGTCTCGGAATGACCACGCGCTGACCGGGTGCGATGGTCGAGTGCGAGCCAAGGGCGCAGGGAGCGCGAATAGCAGCGCTACTTGCGCGACCGAGGACGCCGGATCGCGCCGATCAGCGCGGCCGGGCAGCACCGTGCTTCATTTAGATGCGAGTTCTAAGAGAGCGCGACGACCAAGTCGCGCTCTCGAGCGCCCTCACGGAGCTCGACGAGCTAGTCCGCCGCCTGGGCCGGGTCGCGGCCCTCGACGAAGCGCAGGAAGTCCGCGTGCTTGGCGAGATAAGCCTCGAGCTCTCCGAGACCGGCTCCCGCCCAGTCCTCCAGCCACGTCTCGGCGATGTCGTCCTCGATCCGGTGGAACCCTCGCTCGCTCATTGCGGGCATGATCGACACGAAGCGGGGCAATGGCTATGGGCCGTTCGGCTCAACTTCGCGGACGGCTGGACCTAAGCGAAATCCGACGAGGAGGTACGCCGTGCACGACAATCCGCGCCCGAACGAAGAGGAGCAGGAGCTGGCGCAGACCGAGCGGATGGACGAGGAAGAGGAGCAACGCAGCGGCTACGCGCCGAGCGAAGCCGCCGACGGGGACGAGGAGTAGCCTCGCCGCGCCGTTCCGCGACGCAGCACGAGCTCACCCGGGTCGGGTTGCTGGCCGGTTTGCCGGGCCGGACGCTCACCGACCTCGCGCGGCGGATGGAGCGCGAGGAGGTCGCGCCCGGCACCGTGCTCATCCACGAGGGTGACTCCGACGACCGCTTCTACGTGCTCCTCGCCGGCGTCCTCGCGGTCAGCCAACGGGACATCGGGCCGCGCAGCTTGCTGCGCCCCGGCGAATACTTCGGCGAGGTCACGCCTGCGATGGGGATCCCGCGCACGGCGACCGTCTCGGCGATGACGCCTGCAGTCGTCGCGAGCTGCGACCGGGCGACGTTCGACGAGCTCGTGCGGCCGCTCTTCGCCGACGACTAACCGGTCTCGGCGAGCACCGCGTCGCTGAATGCCGGCCACGCCTCTTTCGCCCAGTCGCCGAACCTCCGGTCGGTGAGGACGCCGCAGGCAAGGCCGGCGTCGGGGTCGACCCAGAGGAACGTGCCGCTCGCCCCGAAGTGGCCGAACGTCCGCTCGGAGTTGCGGGAGCCCGTCCAGTGGGGCGACTTCGAATCGCGCAGCTCGAACGCCAGGCCCCAGTCGTTCGGCTCCATCCGGCCGAGCCCGGGCAGGACGCCCGTGAGGCCCGGGAACTGCACGGTCGCCGCCTCGTCCAGCGTCTCCGACGCCACGAGAGTCGGAGCGAGCAGCTCGCGGCCCAGCGCCAGGAGGTCGTCGAGCGGGCCGCGGTAGCCATGCGCGGGCGAGCCCGCGAGCTGGCCCGCGAGGCCGAGAGGCCCGACGACCGCCTGCGCGAAGTACTCGGCGAAGGGCATCTCCGCCCGTTCCTCGAGAAGCCGGGCGGCGAGCTCGATACCCGTGTTCGAGTAGATGCGGCGGCGGCCCGGCTCGGCCAGCGGCTGCTCGCCGTCGAGCGGCAGGCCGGAGGCGTGCGCAAGCAGGTGGCGCAGCGTCGACCCGGGCGGTCCGGCCGCTTCGTCGAGGTCGACCGTTCCCTCCTCGAGCGCGACGAGAAGCGCCAGCCCGGTGAGGAGCTTCGTCACCGACGCCCACGGAAGCGCGGCCTCTCGGGGCCCTTGGGTCGCGAGCACGCCGTCGGCCCGCGCGACTCCCGCGGCCGCCGAGCCCGCGTCCCAGCGGTCGATCGCCCGCAGGGAATCCACAGCGCGGATACTAGGAAGATGGCACGCTCAACCGTCCCAGCGGTTTCGCCGTACGCCGACACGGTCGGCTATTGCCGCGCCGTGCGCGATGGACGTCACATCTTCGTGGGTGGGACTGCGCCCGTCGGAACGGAGTCGGATGACCCGTACGAGCAGGCGAAGCGCTGCCTCACGATCATCGTGGATGCGCTGCGCGAGCTCGGCGCGGGCCCCGAGCACGTGGTCCGCACGCGCGTCTACATCGTCGACCCGGCCGACTGGGAGGCTGTCGGCCGCGCGCACGGCGAGCTGTTCGGCGAGATCCGCCCCGCGTCGGCGATGCTCGTGATCACGGGGACGCTCGATCCGGCCTGGAAGGTCGAGATCGAGGCCGATGCGCTGCTCCCCGAATGAGGCTCGCGACACTCGCCGGTCTCTACGTCGCGGTCGTCCTCTCGGCGCAGATCGGCGCGAACAAGATCGTCCGCCTGCCGTTCACCCATCTCGAGGCACCGGGAGGCGTCTACTCGATCGGCGTCGCCCTCGCGCTCGTCCAGCTCGCGCACCACACCGGCGTGACGAGACGTGAGGGCGCGCTCAACGCGCAGCTCCTGATCGGCCTCGGCTTCGTCGGCTCGGCTCTCTTCGCGGGCTACATCGCGCTCGTCGTCCACTCGCATCCCGCCTTTCCGGGGCAGGCGTTCGACAGCGCCGTCGGCTCGACGTGGCGCATCGTCGGCGCCAGCCTTGCCGCGTTCATCGTCTCGGAGACCGTCGACAACCTCGTCGGCGCGCCGCTGCGCGGACGGGTCCACGACAGCATGCGGGTGGTCGTCTCGGCCGGCGCGAGCGCGCCGATCGACAGCGTCGTCTTCCTCGTCCTCGCCTTCGGGTCCTCCGGACTGCACTTCTTCGACGGCCAGCTCGTCGGCAAGATCGCCTCGTCGGTCGCGATCGGGATTCCGCTCGTGCTGCTCGGCCGACGCTTTCTTCCTGCAAAGACCGGAGATATCGTGCCCGCATGAGCAGCTCGGACTCATTGATCCCGCCCTCGATCACGGGCAAGGGCTCGCACTTCCCGCCCGGCGGCAGCGTGCTCGACCACGCCTTCGGCACGAGCGACCCGTACACGCTCGGCGTCGAGGAGGAGTACATGCTCCTCGACGGGGAGACCTTCGACCTCGTCCAGCACATCGACACGGTGCTCGCCGCGGTCGCGGGGCACGAGCTCGAGCCGCGCATCAACTCCGAGCTGATGCAGTCGGTGCTCGAGGTCGCGACACCGGTCTGCCACACGCCGGCGGGCGTGCAGCAGCAGCTCCTCCGCATCCGCCGCTACGTGACCGACGTCGCGCGCGAGCAGGGCCTGCGGGTCGGCTCGGCGGGCACGCATCCGTTCTCGCTCTTCGAGCGGCAGCGGATCACCGCCAGGGACCGCTACCGCGCGCTCGTCGACCAGATGCAGTACATCGCGCGGCGGGAGCTGATCTTCGGGATGCACGTCCACGTCGCCGTCGACGACCCGGAGAAGGCAATTCAGGTCGTGAACGCTCTGATCGCGCACCTGCACGAGCTCGTGGCGCTCTCGGCGAGCTCGCCGTTCTGGCGCGGCGAGCCGACCGGCCTTCGCTCGTCGCGGCACATGGTCTTCGCCGCCTTCCCGCGCTCGGGGCCGCCGCCGCGCTTCCGCGACTACGACGACTACGCGCAGGTCGTGAACCAGCTCGAGAAGACGGGCTGCATCCAGGACTACACGCACATCTGGTGGGACATCCGCCTCCACCCGCGCCTCGGCACGATCGAGATCCGGATCTGCGACGCCGTGACGCGGCTCGAGGACGTGATCGCCATCACCGCCTACTGCCAGGCGCTCGTCAAGCACTACGCGGAGCTCGTCGAGCGCGGCGAGGAGATCCCGTCGTTCCACCGCATCCTCACGACCGAAAACAAGTGGCTCGCGGCCCGCTACGGCTTGTCCGCGCCGGTCATGGATCTCCACACCGGCCGCCGCAACCGGCTTCCGGTGGCGGCTCTCGTGCGCCGCACGCTGCAGGCGCTCCGCCCCCACGCGCGCGACCTCGGCTCGGAGGAGGAGCTCGCGGGCATCGAGGAGATCCTCCGCCGCGGCAACGGCGCCGACCGCCAGCTTCACATCTTCAATGCGAACCGCGACATCGTCGAAGTCGTGCGCGAGATCGCCGAGGCTACGGAGGTCGCGCCCGAACCCGAGCCCGCGGCCGCCGCGTAGGATCCTCCGATGCTCGGAACCGGGGAGAGGGCGCCGCTCGAAGCGGTCGTCTGGACGACACCGCGCGAACGCGCGAGCATCGGCGATCTGATTCACGACCGCCCGCTCCTCCTGCTCTTCTACCTCTTCGACTGGTCCGCCACCTGAACGACCGAGCTCGAGCTCCTGCGTGACAGGAGAGCGGAGCTGCAGCGCGCGGGCGTCGAGCCGTTCGCGGTCTCGCGCGACTCGCCGTACACGCACGTCGCCTGGATGCAGGCGCTCGACCTCGACTTCCCGCTCCTCTCCGACTGGAACGCCGAAGCGACCTACGGCTTCGGCGTCGCTTTCGAGCACAACGGGATGCGGGACGTCTCGCGGCGGAGCGCGTTTCTCGTCGACACCGAGGGCGTCGTGCGCGGGGCCTGGGCGTACGAGACGAGCGAGCTGCCCGACCTCGACGAGCTGATCGCCGCGGCACGAGCCTTGTAGTCGTCCGCACGCTCCCCTTTACTCCGCGGTATGGACACCACTCCCGCAGCGGCTCCTCCGAGCGCAAGCCGCTCCTCGGTCTGGTTCACCGCCGGCGTTGCGCTCGCGCTCGTCGCCGTCGGCCTCACCTTCGCGTTGAAGACGACCGACGCGCCGACGCACGCCTTCGCGATCTTCAAGCTGATCCACGTCAGCTTCGCCGTCTTCTGGGTCGGCGGCGGCCTCCTGCTCACGGTGCTGGCGCTGCGCGCCGAGCGTGCCCCGAGCGCCGACGAGATGGCGCACATCGCCAGGCAGGCCGTCTTCGCGGGCGAGAGGCTCTTCGCACCAGCGGGCCTCGTCGTGCTGGCGATGGGGATCACCATGGTCATCAACTCGCCCGAGATCGGCTTCGGGACGACCTGGGTCGACATCGGGCTCGTCGGGTATGCGCTCAGCTTCACCACCGGAATCGGAGTCCTCGCACCCCGGGCGAAACAGATCGTGGCGCTGCTCGACGAGAAAGGAGCCGCCGCGCCCGAGACCCAGGCCGCCATCCAGCGGATCCTCCTCATCGCCCGGGTCGACGTCGCCGTGCTGCTGCTCGTCGTCGCCGACATGCTGCTGAAGCCCTTCAGCTGATCCAGCTTGACATGTGACCTTTTAGTCACCTAAGATCGCCAGGTGGACGACGACCAGGTCTTCAAGGCGCTCGCCGACCCGACGCGACGCCACCTGCTCGACCGGCTCTTCGAGCGCGACGGCCGCACGCTCACCGAGCTCGAGTCCGAGCTGGAGATGACTCGCTTCGGCGTGATGAAGCACCTGCGTGTCCTCGAGGACGCGGGGCTCGTCGTCACCCGCCGGGAGGGCCGGGAAAAGCTCCATTTCCTGAACCCGGTGCCCATCCGGCTGATCCACGACCGGTGGATCGACAAGTACACCGAGCACCGCGTCGCGGCGCTCGCGGATCTCAAGCACGAACTGGAGGACAGCGCATGACCACCATGACCGCACAAGGCACGCAGGTCTACTCCGTCTTCATCCGCGCCACCCCCGAGCAGGTCTGGGACGCGATCACGAAGCCGGAGTTCACGCAGCAGTACTTCTACGGCGCCCGCATCGAGGTGCGCGACGGCCGCCGCTTCTCGGCGATCGGAGAAAACGAGTGGGACGAGGCGGTGCTCGAGGAGGACCCGCCGCGGCGGCTCGTCCACGGGTGGATCTCCGCCTACGACGAGGAGATGGGTGCGGAGGAGCCGAGCCGCGTCACGTGGGAGATCGAGCCGCAGGACGGCGGCGTCACAAAGCTCACCGTCGTCCATGACCGGCTCGAGGGCGCACCGAAGACGGCGGAGAGCGTCGCCGGCGGCTGGATGTACGTGCTCAGCGGCCTGAAAACGCTGCTCGAGACCGGCAGGCCGCTCGCCGCCTGACCGGCGAAGACCCGGGGCCGTCCGAGCGATGAGTTTCGGACGGCCCCACGGTCTAGGCTCTGGACAAGTCCCGCGACCGCTGAGGAGCGAATCGATGCCGAAGACATTGCTGACCGTCGCGACCCGCAAGGGCGCCTTCCTGTTCGAGAGCGACGATCGCCGCGACTGGACGATGCGCGGCCCGTTCTGCGAGGGCTGGCCCGTCTACCACGCGATCTATGACGCGACCACCGGCGACATCTACGCAGCCGCCGCAAGCGAGTGGCACGGCTCGGCCGTCTGGCGGAGCAGCGATCTCGGCGAGACGTGGGAGCACTCGAGCGAGGGCCTCGCGTACGGCGACGACGACGGGCGCAAGATCTCGAAGGTCTCGACGCTCGCACGCGCGGGCGACCGCCTGCTCGTCGGCGTCGAGGCGCCGGGCATCTTCGAGAGCCGCGACAACGGCGCGACCTGGTCGCTGCTCTCCACGCTCTCGGGTCAGCACGGCAGCGAGGCCTGGGACGACCCCGCGAACCAGCCGCCCGGGCACCTCGGCATCTCGGGCTTCGTGACCGAGCCCGACGACTCCGACAAGTTCTTCGCGATCGTGCAGGGAATCGGCGCGTTCGAGACCGAGGACGGCGGCTCGTCGTGGACACCGCGCAACCAGGGCCTGCGCCGCGACTGGCCGGCCGACTGGGAAGACGTCGGCTTCTGCGTGCACAAGCTCGTCCGCTCCGCCGATCCCGGGCGCATGTACCAGCAGAACCATGTCGGAGTGCACCGCTCCGACGACGCAGGCCGGTCCTGGACCGAGATCACCGAGGGCCTGCCGGGTGACTTCGGTTTCGCCGCGGCGGCTCATGCCCACGACCGCGACACCTTCTACGTGGCGCCGGTCGACGGCCTCCACGATCGGACGATGCACGAAGGCAAGCTGACCGTCTGGCGGACGCGCGACGCCGGCTCGACCTGGCAGCCGATGCGCGCGGGCCTCCCGCAGGAGAACGCCTATCTCGGCATCCTGCGGCAGGGACTGACGAGCGACAGGCACGACGACCCGGGGGTGTACTTCGGCACGAGCACCGGCCAGGTCTTCGCGAGCGCGGACGAAGGCGAGACCTGGAGCGAGATCGCGAGCTACCTGCCCTCGATTTCCTCCGTCGACGTGGCGGTGCTCGACTGACGATGGCCGACGTGAGGCTTCCCGGAACGCTGACGCCGCTCTTCCCCGGGCTGCCGCGCCGGGTGGAGGTCGAGGCCGCGACCGTGCTCGCGGCGATCGACTCGCTCGAGGCGCAGTGGCCCGGGCTGCGGGACAGGATCGTCGAGGAGGGGCCGGCCCTGCGCCGGCACCTCCACGTCTACGTCGACGGTGAGCGCGCCGGGCTCGACACACCCGTCGAGGACCGCTCGCGCCTCGACGTCATTGCCGCGATCAGCGGCGGGTAGAAACCCGCGCGTGCGCGCGCTGAAGGAGGTCGACGCCGGGTCGTTCGCGGTCGTGATGGCGACCGGGATCCTCGGCGTGGGCGCGCGGCTCGAGGGGATCGCGCCGCTCGCGAACGTGCTGCTCGCCTGCGCCTGCCTGGTGTGGCTCGTCCTCGCCGCGATCCTGCGCGCGCGGTCCGTCCGCTCGTTCGCCGTCGTCGCCGGCACCGCGGTCGTCGGCGCCGACTTCCTGCTCGCCGGGCAAGGAGAGCTCGCGCTCGCACTCTGGAGCCTCGCGGCCGCGCTCTGGCTCGCCGTCGCGCTCACGGTGCGGAGCGAGGCGGCGGGCTCGCTGCTCTCGATCGTCGCGACCGAGTCGCTCGCCGTGCTCGCGGCGGCGCTCGACCGGCACGGGGTCGCACCGCTGCGAGACCCGGCTCTCGTCTTCTGGGCGCTCGGCCTGGCGCTCTATCCGCTCGTCGCCGGCCGCGTGGTGCACGCGTCGCTGCGAGAACGCGACTTCAGCCCCACGCTCTGGATCGTGATGGGCGCGCTCGCGATCACGACGCTCGCCGCGGACGAGCTCGTGCTCGACCGGAGAGCTCTCGGGACGGCCGTCGCGCTGGCGACCTGGGCCGCCGCCTCGTTCGCGATTCCGTTCCTCGTCGCGGCTGAGCTGCGGGTGCGCGACTGGTCGTACGAGCTGGCCCGCTGGAGCTTCGTCTTCCCGCTCGGGATGTACGGCGTCGCGAGCCGCGCGCTCGGAGGAGCCGCCGGAATCGCCGGTCTCCGGACGGTCGGCACGGCCTTCTTCGGGATCGCCCTGGCTGCGTGGCTGCTCGCGGCGGTGGGCCTCACCCGGCGGCGCCGCTGAGCGCGGCGCCGAGCGCGAGCACCGCGTGCACGTGGCGGCGCACCTGCCGCGGTGAGAGCGTCCCGGCGGGGAGCTCGACGGCGAAGGACGCGGTGCCCGGCAGGTGGTGGTTCTGCCAGTTCGACGCGGTGCCGTGGAGCCAGTGGTGGTGGTAGAAGCGCATCCCGGACGCGCGCGCGTAGATGCGGCCCGGGGCGCTGCTCTGCCCCCACGCCCAGACGAGGTCCATGTGCTGGTGGTACCAGATCGTCGCCCGCGGCCGGATCCGGAGGATCAGGTTGCGCGCGATCCGCGTCTCCCGCTCCGAGAACGGCCGCGGCCCGGGGTAGTACGTGTCCCACGGGCGGCCGCCTCCCTGCCACTCCGACGACCAGTTCCTGTTCAGGTCGACGCCGCGGCCGTTCTGGCGGCGTCCGAGCGCGTAGCCGTCCGGGTTGAGGTTCGGCAGGACCCAGAGGTCGAGGCCGGTGTGGACGTGGAGGAGCGCGCGGGCGATCGCGATCCCCGCGCACTCGGTCCCGTGGATACAGCCGACGACGAGCACCGGCGTGCCGCTCGGGTCTCCGACGCGGAAGGCGACGATCGGACGGCCGCGTTCCGAGCGTCCGAGCAGAAACCGGCTCGGCAGCCGGGCCTGCGCGGCCGGCACGAGCACGAGCAGCACGAGCAACGCCGGCAGCGCCAGCCAGGCGAGCCTCCGTGGTGCGGCGGGAGCGGTCGCCCGCCCCCGCCGCACACGGCGATCAGCAGGTCGTCGAGACCTGATCGGACTTCACCCATCCCTCGGATGCGCTGATCCGGTGGTGGTAGCAGACGCCGTTCGAGTTCTCGTAGTCGTAGACCTGCCGGTCGGCACCGTTCGCCAGCCGGTACTGGCCGTTGTCGAACTCGGACAGCACGCCGGACCCGTCCGTCTCGTTCGAGAGCGAGCTGCTGAAGGTCGCCGCGCCGTTCAGGCTGTCCGCGACGTCGACCGTCTTGGTCAGCGTCACGTGGGCGGGCAGCAGCCAGTAGTCGGAATGCGGCGGCGTGGCCTGGAACATGTCCTGGGCCAGCAGGTCGTCGCTCTCGTCGACCTCGTGCCGCCGGACGCCGGACGGGTCGGTGGTCGTCGTCACCGTGTCGATGCTCTGGTCGCTCGACGTGTTCTGGCGGTAGTTCTGGATGGTGAGGTTGTTCCCGTTCGCGAAGCTCAGCGACCGGTCGACGGTCGTCGTGACGAGCCCGTGCGAGGTCTGCACCCAGCCGGAGATCGTGTAGTTGCGTGAGGCCGTCGTCTTCCACACGTCGCTCTGCGAGCCTGGCTGCTCGCTCACGCTCGCGATCGCCGGCCCGGCGCCGAGCGTGTCGGTGGTGAGCTGTCCGCTCGTCTGCGTGCTCCCGGCGTCCTGCCAGAGGAGCAGGTTCGCCTCCAGCCCCCAGTACGACTGGGCATTCGCCACCGAGAGCGAGATCGTGTGCGATCCCCCGTCGACGAGGCCGCCGACGAAGGGCGTCAGGTCGAACGTGCGCGGCGGCAGGTTGAAGGCGTCGACGGCGGGAATCGGCCGCCAGAGCAGCGGGTTCACGCCGCCGGTGAAGACGTCCGGGAAGGGCAGCGTCGCTCCTGCGGGCATGCCGTCGAGCGCGACGTCGAGCTCCCGGTAGGCGCCGCCTCCGCAGAGGCCGTTCGCGTTCGCGAAGGCGTCCGGTGCGCCGCCGTACCAGAACTCGTCGCACGAGTTCCCCTTCGGATAGACCTCGAGCTTCGCGCGCTCGAGGTTGCGCGGCAGTCCGCTGACGGAGAAGTCCGTCGAGTCGCCGGACGAGACGTAGTGCGTGCCGAGCCCGACCACCTGATCCGGCACCGGCGGCGCCGGATGCGCCGCGTCGGCCTCGTAGAACGTCAACGAGGCGGCGATGTGCATCACGCCTGTCAGCGTCGAGTTGAGGTAGTTGGGCATGCTGATCGTGAACGGCTGACTGCTCCTGAACAGCGAGCTGTACTCGGTCACGTCCTTTTCGGCGTGCCACGCGATCCCGTCCGGATCCGGCTCGGGCGTCGAGGTGAAGAAGATCCAGGCGCCGCCGAGCTCGATCTGTCCGGCCCGGTCGTACTGCCGCCCGGCCTCGGTCGCGCTGAAGTGCAGGACGACCTTCGCCCACGGACCGGGACAGCCGGCGGGCGGCGTGAAGGTGCCGTTGTCGTCCTGGTACGAGCCGTCCGCGGCGTTCGTGACGTAGTCGGTCGCGAGCGTGACCGTGCAGGACGCCGTCGGCGGCACCGCGATCGGCATATCCGCCTGGACCGGGTCCTGGTAGTACACGCCCTCGTCGGCAGCCCCGACGCCGGCGAAGATCGCAGCAGCGGCACCGCGACCAGCACCGCGAGAAGTCTTCTCATGGTCCCCCCTTGTTCGTGGTGCCCGACTCCTCGCAGACGCCGGGCCGGCCCCTGTTCTACAAGATCGCGCGCCGATTCGTCGCGAGCCCTCGGCTGGAGAGACCTCTACGGCCCTTGCAGCCGGGGATGACCCCCGAACACACGCCCGGCTAGCCGTGGATGCGGCCGGGGCGGAGCGGTCGTGCGTGGGTGCTGATCTTTTCGAGTGCGTGGGTGAGCGCTTTGATGTCGGTGTTGGTGAGGTGTTGGGAAAAGTGTCGTTGGATTCCGTCTCGGTGGTGGCGGCGGGCGCGCTCTAGCATCTCGGTGCCCTTGTCGGTGAGGACGATGAGGATCGTGCGGCGGTCGTTTTCGGGCCGGGCGCGGCGGACGAGCTTCGCCTCTTCCATCCGGTCGACGACTCGGGTGAAGCCGCTCTTGCTGTAGAGGATCCGGTCGGCGAGCTCGTTCATCGGGATGCCTTGCGGCGAGTCTTCGAGGTGGACGAGGACGTCGTACCAGCGCTGGGAGATTCCTGTGGCCTGCTCCAGCTCGGCGTCGAGCACGTCGAGGAGCGCCAGCGCGCTCTCGAAGAACAGGCGCCAGGCCCGCAGCCGCGCCGGCGACGGGCTTGACAATGATCGTTCTCTGGTAGATAGTCCTTTTTGCAACTGTTTGCTCATAGATTGTTGCGGATCATATCAGCAACCGGAAGGGAGTACATACGGCATGGTCGCCATCGCTCCGGAGCGAGCACAGCTGGGATACGCGCTGCACGAAGACGAGGGTGAAGCGTTCTGGCTGCTCGGAATGCTGCAAACGATCAAGATCAGCCGTGAGGACACGGGCGGGGCATACGGCCTGGTCGAGGTCGTCGTGCCAGAAGGGGTCGGCTCGCCGTGGCACGTCCATCCCGAGGAGGACGAATGGTTCTACGTCCTCGAGGGCGCGATCACCTTCTGGGTCGGCGATGCCCGCCTCTGCCTCGGGGCCGGCTCGTTCGCGTTCGGTCCCAAGGGCGTCCCCCACACCTTCTACGCCGAGACAGGCGGGGCAAGAGCGCTGGTCGGGTTCGCACCGATGCAGTTCGAAGGATTCCAAAGGGAAGTCGGCGAGCCCGCCCTCGAACGGGTCCTGCCGCCGCCGGCCGAGGGCCACCCGGACATGGCACGACTCGCCCCCATCGCCAAGCGAAACGGGTTCGAGATCCTCGGGCCCCCCGGCCCGCCACCCGGCCACTGACCGGTCGGTCCGGAGTCCGGTGCGCCCGCTCGTGGCAACCAGCGGGCGCACCGCCGCGCCCACTAGACGGCTTCAGTGTCTCCACGGGACGGGGACACGACCGTCGATCGCTAGACCGCGGCACGTCCCAGGGAGTCGATCTGGGCACGGATCCGGTCTGCGCACGGTAGGCAGCCCTTCCGTTCCCAGATCGCGAGGGCGCGCTCGAGTTCCTCGCGTGCTTCGTCGGTTCGTCCTGCGCGCTCGAGCACGGAGGCAAGGTCCTCGTGCGTGTACGCCTGCCACGGGACCGAATCCGTCCTGGTCTCTGCCGTGGCGACTGCCGTGCGCGCCAGCGTCTCCGCCTGCTCGAGCTCGCCTCGGTGGGCGAGCAGGAGCGCCTCGGCGGCTGTGGCCATCACCCGAATACCGGAACCGGGCGATGGGACTGCGCGAGCCTCGTCGAGGAGTTGCTCGGCCTCCTCGAAGCGATCGAGGTGGCAGAGCTCGCGCGCGAGACCGCTCTTTTCGGCCGCCTCCGCGATGGGCGCGTCGGCGACGAGCTCGATCGCCGCTGCTCGGTACCGGCACGCCCGCTCGGGATCGCCTCCGATCCCCTCGATCATCGCGAGCGACCTGAGGGCGCGCCGGGGTGTGGTGCCGGCGACCTCGCGCAGGTGGCTCGACCGGGCCTCCGCGAGCGAGCGTGCTTCGTCGAGGTTGCCGAGCATCGCGAGGAACACCGCCCGCACCAGGTCCTGGGAACCAGGGGGACGCGAACCAGCCAGCTCGTCGATCAGCCTCATCGCCTCGGCAACCGGCCGTGGGCCACCGATGAGTGCCCACTCGACATCCGCGCCGGCCCCTGGGTAGCCCGCGAGGCGCTGGTAGCGCAACGCCTGGAGCGACGCTTCGACCTGGTCGTCGTGCTGCTGGTGGAAGTTGGCGGCACTGGCAAGCAACTCCCAGAGCAGATAAAGCCGGCGCGGGTCACCACGCTGCTCCTCATCGGGAAGGGCGGCACGGCAGAGACCGATCACTTCCTCGATCGCGTCGGGCTCTCCAGCGACGCTGCGCAGGAAGAGAGCCGCCGCGCGCCCGAGGGTCGCCCCGGAATGGTCTCCTTCGGCCGCGGCGCGTTCGGCGGCGGCTTCCGCCGTCTTCGCCCGCGTTTGCCGATCGATGGAAGCAAACGCAGACTCGAGCTCGAGCACAAGGTCGAGTCGGTGGGGACGGACGAGCTCGGCCGCGCGTGCAAGTAGCGCTCCTCCGGCCCTGTCTCCGCGCTCGTCGGCGCGCCGTCCGCCGGCAGCGAGCCGCTCGGCGGCACGTTCGGCGAGAGTCGGATCGGACTGTCCGAGCTCGGCGCGGTAGCGGACGGCTTGTTCGAGGTGGTAGCCGACGATCTCGTCTCGTTCGACCAGCGCCTGACCGTGCTGGTCGAGCCAGTCGGCGAAGCGGTGATGGAGGTCTGCACGAACCGACTTCGGCAGTGCGTCGTAGGCCGCGTCGCGGATCAGCAGGTGGCGGAAGCGGTAGCCGTCGTCGCCGGCGATCTGAGCCCGGTCGGGGCGGACGAGCTGGCGCCGCACGAGAGCTGCCAGGCGGGTCGTGACCTGCGTCTCCTCCGGGGCGAGCGCCTGCACGCCGCCGCGGTGGAAGATCTCCCCCTCGACGGAGCCGCGTTCGAGCACCCGGCGCTCGGGCGCGTCGAGCTGATCGAGGCGGGCCGCGAGCAACGCCTTCAGCGTCGGTGGCACATCGACGTCCGAGTCGTCGGCCGCCATCGCCAGCATCTCGGAGATGAAGAGCGGGTTGCCGCCCGCCGCGCGGGCGATCCGCTCGCGCAGGTCTCCGGAGACGGCATCGCCGATCAGCGCATCGGCCTGCTCGGGTGGCAAGGGCTCCAACCGCAACGTGGCCGGCCAGGTCGGCCGCCGCTCCACCAGCTCCGGCCGTGCCACGCACAGGAGCAGAAGCGGCGCGCCCGCCGAGAGCAGCGCGGTCGATTCGGCCAGGTCGAGGAACGTCTCGTCGCCCCACTGGATGTCGTCGAAGACCACCACCAGCGGTGCCTGCTCCTCGAGCAGCTTCCGGACAGCCCAGGCGATCTCGTCCCCGCTCGTCCCGACTTCCGACTCGCCCAGCAGCGAACGGATCGCCGCAGCGGCGACCGGGTCCGACGGCGGCACCGCCAGCTGTTTCACCACCTCGACGACCGGCCAATACGTGATCCCCTCGCCATAGGGCAGGCAACGGCCGCGCACGACCCTCGCTTCGATCCGGCCGAGCGCCTCGGCAACGAGCCGTGACTTGCCGACACCGGCATCGCCGACCACGGTGACGAGCTCGCAGCGCGGCCCGGCCAGCGCACGATCCCAGGCGTCTTCGAGTTGCTGCAGCTCACGTTCGCGGCCGACGAAGCGAGAGGCGTGAGAGCGCTCCACCACGTCGCGAACCGTGAGGAGCGGATGGGCGGCGACCGGCTCGCTTTTGCCTTTCAGCTCAAGCCGCCTCTCGTCTCCGACCTCGACCGCACCGCCGAGGAGCCCGAGCGTCTCCGCGCCGATCAGCACTTCCCCCGGCTCCGCCGCCTGCTCCAGCCGCGCCGCGACGTTCACGGCGTCGCCGGTCGCGAGACGCTCCTCGGTGCCGGCCAGCACCTCGCCGGTGTTGACACCGATTCGACCGCGAACGCCCAGCTCGGAAAATGCTCCGCGGATCTCGACCGCAGCCCGACAAGCCCGCAGCGCGTCGTCCTCATGCGTCACAGGAACCCCGAACACGGCCATCACCGCGTCACCGATGAACTTTTCGACGATGCCGCCGTGCGACTCGACGATCCCGCTCGTTCGCTCGAAGTAACGCGCCAACAACGCCTGCAACGCCTCCGGATCAACCGACTCACCCAGCGCGGTCGAACCGACGACATCGCAGAACAGCACAGTCACGACCTTCCGGTGCGCGCTGATTGCCACGAACCGAGGCTAGAGCATCAACGCGAACACGCCTAGCCGCGTGTCTGGGCCTTCATCGGCACCAGGCCGCTTACTCCACAGCCGAGCAACAGGTAACCACCCGGCGAGCATGAGTAACGAGGCCGCAGACAACCACTCCCGAACGGCTCGAACCAAGGCGCTACGCCGCCCAGCGCGCCGACGATCTCTCTACATGCTCATCGCGTGGTAGCTGCAGGATTTGCAGGTACTTTCGGTCCGAGCCGGCCGCGTTGTCATCACCGAGTCCTCACCTCTAGGAGCAAATACAGCAAGGCTTGGACAGAAAGCCGGAGCCCGCGAGCCGCTTGCGCAGTCCCCGGACTCGACGCGCCTGGCGTCGTTGACCCCTCCCTTGCGACGCGGGGATCCGCACGCCGGCGGCACGGGAGGTGGTCCCTCCCGTGCCGCGAGAACGCTTTCTCAGCCCACAGGTTGGAAGTAGTTGTCGGCGACGTAGCGGCCGACTTTGCGGCCGAGGGCGGTTCCTTGCAGGTCGGAGTTGCGGAAATGAAAGCCGACCAGCACGCGGGCCCAGTCGACGTCTTTGACGATGTCGTCCAGGCGGTCGTAGCTGCGGGTGGTGTGGGTGACGCGGCTGTCGAGCGTGACCGGGATCTTGTTCGTGCCGAAGAAAGCTTCGAGGGCGGTCACGACCGCGGTCGAGTGGCAAGCGTGCGCCGACGGGTACTCTGGGAAATTCGGGGTCGGCCTGAGCGGCTGCCAGTTGGGATCGGCGATCGTCGTCGGGTTGCCGTCGGTGTCGGCGAGGTGGATTGCCTGGTAAGGGCGCCAGAACCAGTAGTGGTACTTGGCATCGAAGCAGGCGATCATCGCGTCGCCGCCGGCGACGTGCGCCATCGCGAGCATGCGGGCCGTCTGGACGAGGTTGAGGTTCTGGTCGGCGGCGAGCCGGAGCAGGCCGTCGTTCCACATTCGGATGTCGTGGTCGGTCCAAAAGAGCGCCTGTTCGGTCTGCGCCGGCGTCCTGGTCGTGCTGTTGGCGGCGCCGAGCTGTTCGACCTGGTTCAGGTCGTCAGCGTAGTCCTGGCTGGTGAGCGCGTTCGGGCCGTCGGGCCGAAACTGCGACGCGCTTTGGAGTGCGAGCGGCCGCATTCCGGGGAGACACAATCCGAGCACCGGTCCGGTCGGGTTGGGCTGCCAGACTCCCGGCCCGGGTGCCGGCGGGTTGAGAACCTGGAGCGTGGTGGTGCAGCCGCGGCCGTCGTTCGTCCGCCAGTTGACCACCGAATCCGCGACCTGCCGGCCGACGATGATCCCGTTCGACTTCGCGGTGCCGTCCGGCATCGCCGCCATGTAGGCCGTGTAGTCATTGTCGAGGATCGTCTGGTCAGCGCCGAGCTGAGGTTGCAGTCCGCTTAACGTGTTGTACGCCGCGGTCGCGATCGCGGCCTCGGGCGAAGTGTTCGCGGGCGCAGCGTCCGTCGGGAGAAACGGCTTGTAGCCGCCATCGATCGCCACCGCCGCGTCGTAGATCGCGACGTGGACGATCCCCATGTAGACCGCCGCCTCGCCCGGGAACTTGTTGCCGAAGTTCTCGATGCCGAAGATCCCGCCCGGGCCGGCGGGGACTATCGCGCACCGCGCTTCCGTGCTCCAGAATGCGATCGGTGTCGTCGCGGCCGGGTAGTTCGCGGCCCGCGCACACTGCGTGGTCGGTGTAGTGGCCCCCGCGCCCGGTCCGGCCGCAACGATGGCGACGGCGGCGAGCAGGCCGATCAAGGCGGTGATGCGAATTTTCACTGCTCCTCCCTTCTCGACGGGATCGCCTCGACGACACGCAGCGCCTGCAGCCCAGCTCGCTGGGCCGCAAGCGCGGCCGCTCCGCCTGACGGAGCCGCGAAGGCGAAGAAGCAGATCTCGTCCTCGGGGACGTGGATCGATCCCTCGAAGCCGACGCGCGTCCCCTCTCGCGTCATCGCCTCGGCGGCCGAGCGTGCTCGCCTCTCGCATGCCTCACGCTCGCCGGCGGAGCCGCGAGCGAGGAACGTCTCGACGAGGTAGCTCGGCACCCGATTGACGCTAGGCCGCGGGGCTCAGCTTGAAATCGTGAGACCCCCCGAACTTTGCTCGGCCGACTCCGATTCCGCGCGATAGACGCGCGCGAGTTCGGCGCGCGAGCGGATGCCGAGCTTCGCGTAGACGTGTGTGAGATGCGTCTCGACGGTCCGCTCGCCCAGGAAGAGCGCGGCGGCGACCTCGCGGTTCGTGCGACCCTGGGCGACGAGCGCTGCGACGCGGCGCTCCGCCGCCGTCAGGCCCTCCTCCCGGCCACGGCCTCCGATCCGCCCGAGCTCCGCACGGGAGCGCTCGACCCACGTCGCGGCGCCAAGCTTCTCGAAGGCGGCGAGGGCGGCCTCGAGCGCGTTGCGCGCCGCGCACTTCTGGCGCCGCCGCCTTGTGACGATGCCGAGCGCAAGTAACGCCCGCGCCTGCCCGAAGGAATCTCCGGCCACTTCATGCTGCGCAGCAGCCTCCTCGAGAAGCACGGCCGCCGCAGGCACATTGGCCCGCGCAGCCTCGAGGAGTCCGCGGCAGCGAGCGACATCCGCAAGCACCCAGTCATCGCCAGGCTTGCAGTCGGCCTCCCAGGCGTTCAGGACTCGCAGGGCTTCGTCGACGCGATCCAGCTCGAGCAGCGCCTCGATGTGGTCGGCGACCCACCAGCGGCGAGTTGCCTCACGCCAGCCGATTCTCGTCGTCACCGCTTCGGCCTCCTCGAACCAGCGCAGCGCCGTCAGCGGATCGCCGTCCTGCCACGCGACGAAGCCGAGCGTCCCGAGGTGCACAGGGGTGTGTCGTCGGAACTGCTGTTCTCCGAGCTGAAGCGAACGCTCCGAGTGCACGCGCGCGAGCTCGAGCCGGCCGCGGTGGGCCTCGATGACGGCGATCGGCAGGTGAACCCACGGCACCTCGAGCCCGTACTGGGTCATCAGGTCGTAGGACCGCTCACCGTAGTCCGCCGCCCGCTCCCAGTTCCCGGCCCAGAGCTCGACCCACGCGAGGTTGTGCAGCGCTTCGGCCGCCCAGAGGTCATCGCGTTCGCGAGACTCCTCGTACTCGTGCTCGAGCAGGGCGCGCGCCGCGCTGTGGTCTCTCTTCTCGACCGGCCTGAGTTGCAGCAGCCGCGCTTTGCGCAACAGGTCCGCGTCGCCGGTTGCGACCGCGATGTCGTTCGCCCGCTTCGCATGAGCCGTCGTCTCCGGGTCGCCGACGGCCGAGCCGAAGAGGACCATCATGGCGAGCGCGTCGATGCGTAGTGCGTCGTCGCCAACCTGATCGGCAAGGTCGAGGGACGCACGTGCATGCTCGAGTGCGCCGTCGAACCCCAAGGTAAAACGCGACATCCACGCCAGCCGGCACTCGATCGCCGCCCGCAGGGCCGGCCGCGACGGAGCCTCGCGCAGCGCCTCCTCGAGCAACGCTATCCCCCGCTCGAGGCTCTCGAGCTCTGCGAGCAGAAGCAGCGCCTCGGCGCGCACCGCGCCGATGCCGGGCTCCTCGAGCAAGTCGCTCACGATCGTCCGGGCACGCGTCCACTCACCGGCCGCCCGATGCGCCCGAGCGGCGGCAAGCGCTCGAAGGCGCCGACCGTTCGCATCGCTCGTGGGAGTCAGCCGCCACGCCGCCTCGGCGAGCTCAGCCGCGCCCGCGGATGCGCCGCGATCGGCGGCGGACGTCGCGGCGGCGGCCAACGCCTCGGCGACCGCCGCGTCGGGCTCGTCCGTCGCAAGGGCAAGGTGACGTGCGTGCAACACCGGGTCGTCCAAGACGGTGGCGATCCGTCCGTGCAACTTCCGGCACTGGACGCCGAGATCGTTGTAGAGCACCGACGAAAGCAGCGGGTGCGTGAAGCGGACCGTGCCGCGTTCGCGCTCGATCACATGCGCCTTGACCGCCGGCTCGAGGGCATCGGCCGAGATCCCCAGTCGCGTGAGAAGCGATTCGGACGGGGCGCCCAGCGCCGACGCGAGGGCGAGCGCCTCGTGCGTGGCGCCGGGGAGCCCGGCGAGCCGCCCACGCAGGAGCTCGTCGAGCGTCTCGGGAACCGGAAATGGATCAAACGGGCCGACGTCCGCGTCGAGGGCGTGCGCCAACTCCAGCGCAAAAAACGGATTACCGCCCGAGCGCTCGTGGATGCGAAGCAGGGTCTGCCGGGCGAAGGCCGTGCCCAGGCGATCCTGCAGGAGCCGGTGAAGCGCGCCGACACTCAGGGGCCCCACGGACATGCGGTCCAAATGCCAGTCGCCGAGCGCCTGTTCGAGTTCGGTCGGGTCCATTCGGCGAGCGAGCAGGAGCCGAAGGGAGCTCTGCTCCAGTCGCCGCAGCGCAAACGCGAGCGCGCTGGAAGTCGAAGCGTCGAGCCACTGAGCATCGTCGATGGCAACGAGCAGGCGGCCGCGCTCCCCGAGCAGATGGAGTGCGTCGTGTAACGCCACGCCGAGTGCGCGGTGATCGATCGCCTCGTCAACACCGTCGGCGCGGAGCAGCGCTCTCTCGAGCGCGCGCCGCCTCGGTCGCGATAGCTCAAGGACGACATCGTCGAGAGCGTCGTCGAAGAGATCACCCAACCCGACGTGAGCGAGTCCCTCCTCGGCCTCCGCCGGCCGCGCCGAGAGCACCGAGATACCGCGAGCGTGCGCGTGCTCCACTCCCGCAAGCCAGAGCGTCGACTTGCCAATGCCCGCCTCTCCTTCGAACACGAGCGCAGCGGATCCTGTGTCCGTCCGCTCGACGAATGCGCGGACGGCCGAGAGCTCCGCATCCCTCGCGACAATCTCCGGCACGATCCTCCTCCCGCAGATCGTGACAGAGGTGGTCGCAAACGCAATGCCCGCGTCGCTTCTCGCCTCGGGCGTTGCAGGCGCCCGCCTTGAAAAGCCCCGGGCGGCAGCGGTTAACCACGCATCTACATGCCCATCGCGTGGTAGCCGCTGTCGACGTACAGTGTCGTACCGGTCACGTTGCCGGCGCCGTCCCCGAGGAGGTAGGCGGCGGCCGCGCCGACGTCGTCGGCGGTGATGTGCCGGCGCAGCGGCGAACGCTCCTCGACGATGTCCTCCATCGTCGTGAAGCCGGCGATCGAGCGCGCCGCGAGCGTGCGGACCGGCCCCGCGGAGATCGCGTTGACGCGGATGTGCTTCTCGCCGAGGTCCCACGCGAGGTAGCGCACGGACGCATCGAGCGTCGCCTTCGCGACGCCCATCACGTTGTAGTGCGGTACCGCGCGCTCGCCGCCGAGGTAGGTCATCGTCACGATCGAGCCGCCGCCGGCCTGCTCCATCAGCGGCTCGGCCGCACGGGCGCACGCCACGAGCGAGTAGGCGCTCACGTCGACCGCGAGCCAGAAGCGGTCGCGCGGCGTATCGGTGAACCGGCCCTCGAGATCCTCCGCGGCCGCGAACGCGACCGAGTGGACGAGCAGATCGAGCTCGCCGCCGAACGCCTCCCCCACCTCGCCGAACACGCGCGCCACGTCCTCGTCCGAGCGGACGTCGCATTCGGTGACGAGCGGGGAGTCGACCGAGGCGGCCAGCTCTCGCACCGTCGACTCGATCCGCTCGCCCTGGTAGGTGAAGGCGAGGCTCGCGCCGCCCTCGGCAAGCTGCCCCGCGATCGCCCACGCGATCGAGCGGCGGTTGGCGACGCCGAGCACGAGGCCCCGTTTGCCCTCGAACGGTCCTGCCATAGCCCGCGATCCTAGAGATAGCCTCTCCACCGTGGGCCGGGTCGCGGTCGTCACGGGGGCTTCCTCGGGGATTGGCGCAGAGATCGCGCGCGTGCTCACGGCCCGCGGCGACCTCTGCGTGCTGCTCGCGCGGCGCGCCGAGCGGCTCGAGGCGCTCGCGGAGGAGCTCGCCGGCGAGGCGGAGCCGTGCGACGTCTCCGACCGCTCCGCCGTCGAAGCCGTCGCAGCGCGCGTGCTCGAACGGCATCCGAAGATCGACGTGCTCGTGAACAACGCCGGCATCCCGGGACGGACGCGCTTCCTCGACGGCGATCCCGAGGTGATCGAGCGGCTGATCCGGGTCAACTACCTCGGCGGCATCTGGTGCCTGCGCGCCTTCCTGCCCGGCCTGCGCGCCGCCGCGCCCTCGGACGTCGTCAACATCGTCTCGGTGTCGGGCGTCGTGGCCGGGCCGCCGAGCGGGCCCTATTCCGCCTCGAAGCACGCCCAGCTCGCGTTCTCGCGCACAGCCGCGGCCGAGCTGCGCAACGAGGGGATCCGCGTGCACACGGTCAAGCCCGGCTTCGCCGAGACGGAAGGCTTCCCGCAGCGGTGGCTGCCCCGCCCCGTGCAGCGGATCGTGATCGGCCCCGGCGACGTCGCCGCCCACGTCCTCCGCTCGCTCGAGGAGGGTCGGGGCGAGACGACGGTGCCGTGGTTCTACGGCCCGGTCGCCCCGCTGCAGGACGCGATGCCGAATCTCTTCACTCGTGTCCTTTCGCGCATGCCGAAAGCACCCTAGAATCGACGCATGGCAACTCAGACCGACCCGACGATCGAGGATGTGATCGCCGTTGCGGAGTTCCGCTCGGCGCTCCGGCACTTCCTGCGGCGCAGCGAGCGTATCGCCCGGCAATCGGGCCTCACGCCGCAGCGCTACACCCTGCTCATGATGATCAAGGGCGCGCTGGACGGAAGCGAGCAGTCGACGGTGACCGAGCTCGCCGACCGGATGCAGCTAGCCCAGAGCACGGTCACCGAGCTCGTGCGCCGCGCCGAGGGGGCGGGGCTCATCGATCGGGAGCAGTCGCAGCGGGACGCGAGGGTCGCGCATCTCCGCCTGACGGCCGAAGGCGAGCGGCGCCTGATGCTCTCGTTCACCGAGCTCGAGACGGAGCGCGCGCAGCTCCGCGAGGCGTTTGCCAACCTCGACGGCGGCGTCACCGGGTCGGGTCCCTAGACCTCGCCGGCGCGCTCGAGCAGGTACCAGCCGACGCGGACGGCGAGCAGACGAGGCTCGGCCGCGGCCAGCTCTTCCGCCCGGACGCGACGCTCTCCTTCGCAGCCGGCGAGGTCGAGGTAGGCCGCGAGGTCGCGCAGCTCGTCCTCGAGGCGTTCGTGGAGCAGCGAGAGGCCGTGCGCGGCGAAGAGCTCCCGCAGCTCCGCCTCGGTTAGAAGCCGCGCGTGCGAGCCGTCGCGCGCGGTCTCGAACTCGTGGAGCGCCGCCGCCATGGCCGCATCGTCCGGCGCCAGCTGGTCGACGACGAGGACGTGCCCGCCGCTCCGCGTCACCCGCGCCATCTCGGCCACGACAAGCTCGGGCCGCTCGACGTGATGGAGCGTTCGGTGCGTGCCGACGAGATCGAAGGCGCCGTCCTGAAACGGCAGCGCCGTCCCGTCTCCCTCGACGAACTCGGTGTTCGGCAGGGCGCGTGCGTGGGCGAGCTCGAGCAGCTCGGGAACCGGATCGAGCCCGACGACCTCCCGCACGAGCGGCGCGAGCGCGAGGGCCAGCGCGCCTGCGCCGGTGCCCACGTCGAGTGCGCGCTCGTCTCCCAGGGGACGGGCGAAGTCGCGCACCTGCTCGGCGAGCTGTGCCGCGCGGGCATCCTGGCGCGCCGCAACGCGCTCTGCAGTCCGGGCGAAGCGACCGGCGTTGCCGGACTCAGCTCGTGACGACACGATGCGCGCGCGCCGGCTCCGAGTTGATCCCGCAGGCGACCTCGTAGCCGATCGTCCCCGCCGTCTGGGCGTGGCTCTCGATGCGCACCCCGTCGCCGACGATCGTGACCGGCGTCCCGACCGGCAGCTCCCGGTCGAGCTCGACCGCGACCGAGTCCATCGAGACGGTGCCGACCGCCCGGCACGGCTCGCCGCCGACGAGCACGTGAGTGCCGGTCATGTCGCGACGGAATCCGTCGGCGTAACCGACCGGGACGATCCCGATCCACGTCGGCCGCTCGGCGACGAACCGGCGGCCGTAACCGGTGCTCTCGCCCGCTTCGAGGAGGCGCACCTGCGCGAGACGGCTTCGCCACGCCAGCGCGGGCCGCAGACCGTCCTCGGCCGGATCGGTGCCGAACGGGGAGATCCCGTACAGCGCGATTCCGCAGCGAGCCGCGTCGAAGCGCGCCTCCGGCAGGCGCAGGACCGCCGCGCTGTTCGCGATGTGGCGGCCCAGGTGGGCATACGGCTCCGTCGCCTCGCGGAAACGCTCGACCTGCTGGAGGGCGAACGCCGGGTCGCTGTCGGCCGTCGCGAGATGGCTCATCAGCCCGACGACGTTGACGGGCGGCTCCGGCAGCTCGGATAGCCCCCATCTGCCCATGCCGGTGTCGAGCTTCAGGTGCACCGGGACGTCCTCGGGAATCTCGCCGCCGGAGACGACGAGCTCAAGGTTCGCCCGGCGCGCGACGCTGACCTCCTCGGTCGGGCTCATGACGACGACGCGGGCGTCCGGGAGCTCGAGTCGCAGCTCGACCCCCTCGTCGACCGTCGCGACGCAGAGCGCCGACGCGCCAGCCTCGAGCGCCGCCCGCGCGGCGTCGCCGGCGCCGTGCCCGTAGCCGTTCGCCTTCACCACGGCCCAGAGCTCGGAGCCGTCGAGCGCGTCGAGCAGCCGCCTCGCGTTGTGGCGAATCGCGCCGAGGTCGATCGTGATCTCGCTCCGGTGCACCTGCCTAGTCTCGCGCGAGCGCCCGTGGCAGCGCCTCGACCACGTCGCTCGCGACGAGGCCGTAGCGCTGCGCCGCCTTCCACGAGGCCAGCTGCTGTGCCGCGCAGGCCGCCGCCGCGGCTTGCTGCGGCTCCATCCCCTTCGCGAGGAACGCCGCCGTGATCCCGGTGAGGACGTCGCCCGTGCCCGCGGTCGAGAGCGACGGGAGGCCGAGCGCACAGACGAGGACGCCGCGGCCCGGGGCGGCCACCAGGGAGTCCTCGCCCTTGAGGACGACGACCGCGTCGAACTGCTCCGCGGCCTCCTGCACCGACGCGAGCCGATGCGCGGCGACGTCCGTCGACTCGCGCCCGAGCAGACGCGCGAGCTCCCCCTCGTGCGGCGTGAGCACGCGGGGCGCCGGCCACGTGCCCGGCTCGAGCTCGAAGAGCGCGTCGGCGTCCACGACCGCGGGCAGCTCGACCTCGCCGAGCAGGCGCCGGACGAGCGCTTTCGCCTCGGGCTCGCGACCGAGCCCCGGGCCGACCGCCAGCGCCTTCGCCTTGGCCGCGGCCTCGAACACGTCCTCGAGCGGCCGCTTGACGGCTTCCAACACGAGCGTCTCGAGGACGGGCAGCGACGCGACCGGCGCCGCGATCGTCACGTAGCCGACGTCGGCGCGAAGCGCGGCGCGGGCCGCAAGAGCCGGTGCCCCGGTCACCCCTGTCGAGCCGCCGACGACGAGGACGTGACCGGCGGTGTACTTGTTGTCGCCGGAGGAGCGGCGCGGCACCTCGGCCAGGATCTCCCGCGTGACGAGCCGGTGCTCGGTCTCTGCCGACTCGAGGCCGATGTCCGCGACCACGACCTCGCCTGCCTGGAAGCGGCCCGGCGCGACCACGAGGCCCACCTTGGAGCCGTGCATCGTCACCGTCACGTCGGCGCGCACCGCCGCGCCCGCGACCTCCCCGGTGGATGCGTTGACGCCGGACGGGATGTCGACGGCGACGACGGGAACGCCGACCGCGTTGATCTGCTCGATCACCGCCGACGCCTCGTCGCGCGGCGGTCCGGCTAGCCCGGTCCCGAGCAGCGCGTCGATGACGACGTCCGGGTGCTCGTCCGCGATCTCGCGTCCTTGCGCCTGGAGGATCTCGGCCGCGATGCGCCCGTCGCCGCCGTTCGCGCCTCCACCGGCATGGAGGGCGATCCTCCGCGCGTCGGGGAAGCGGCGCATGATCTCCTCCGCGACGCCCGCGGCCGCGCGCTGCATCAGCGTGTCGACGTCGTGGCCCGCCTCGGCCGCCCGCATCTCCTCGGCGGTGTAGAGCGGCGCTGATGCTGGAAGCACCGTCGGCGAAGCCGCCGGCGCCCGGCGTCCAGATCTTGGCTCAGCCATCGACGGCGACCGCGACCGCCTGCGCGAGCTCGCGCGAGTGCGTCATCGAGAGATCGACGGAGGCGATGCCGAGCGCGGCCGCCCGTTCGGCGACCCGGCCCGAGAGGCGCACGGCCGGCTTCGGCCGCCCGGCGATCTCGATCTCCTGCCAGGCGAACGCGCGGGCAACGCCGAAGCCGAGCGCCTTGCCGACGGCCTCCTTGCCGGCGAAGCGGCCCGCGTAACTCTGCGCCGGGTTCCGACGCGAGTCGCAGTAGGCGCGCTCCGCCTCGGTGAAGCAGCGCTCCCGAAAGCGCGCGTAACGCACAAGAGAGCGCCGGACCCGCTCGATCTCGATCAGATCCGTTCCGACCGCGACCCTCATTTCTCGCTGCGGCGCCGCGCAGGTCGCCGCCTCCGCTCCTGGCTGAGCTCCGTCGAGTCCACGCTCATGCGATGTGCTCCTCGAGCCACTCGGGGAGCTGCGAGATCGAGGAGACGATCCCGTCGGGTTTGACGCGCGACTGGTCGACGGCGTCCGGCCGGAACTTCCCGGTGCGGACGAGCACGGCGCGCATCCCGACGCCGCGCGCGCCGGCCACGTCGGTCTCGAGGTCGTCGCCGACCATCCAGGTCAACGAAGGCTCCGCGTCGAGCGCGCGGCAGGCGGCGTCGAAGTACGCCGCGCTCGGCTTCCCGAGCACGGTCGCGTTCGTCTGCGCCGCGTATTCGAGGCCGGCGACGTAGCAGCCCGAGTCGAGCAGCGGCCCGCGCTGCGTCTGCCACCAGCGGTTGCGGTGGAGGCAGTAGAGGTCGGCGCCGAGCTCGAGCTCTGCAAACGCCCGCGCGAGGTTCATGTACGAAAAGACGAGGTTCGTCTCGGGCAAGTCGTCCGCACCGCCGACGAGGACGGCGTCGGCGTTCTCGCCGACGAGCTCGATCCCCTCGAGATCGCCGACGAGCGCGTGCATGACGAGGGCGAGGACGCGCCGGCCCCGGAGCGCCTCGACGGCCGCGTCCGCGGTGGTCTGCACCTCCCCCACCTCGAGCTCGATCCCCATCGCCTGGAGACCGGCGGCGAGCTCGGTCTTCGAGCGAGTCGTGGTGTTCGTGACGAAGCGAAGCCGGTGGCCGTCGCGGCGCAGCCGGCGGACGGCTTCGGCAGCACCGGGAAGCGGCTGGCCGGAGACGTGCAGGACGCCGTCCACGTCAAGCAGAATCGCGGCCATGGATGGGGACTCTATTCGCGTGACACGGTCGGTCGTGCTCTCGCCGGCCGAAGTCGAGCTGCAGGTGTCGCGCTCGAGCGGGCCGGGAGGACAGCACGCGCAGAAGTCCGAGACACGTGTCGTCGCAGTCTTCGACGTCGAGGCGTCCGGCGCGCTCACCGCGGCACAGAAGCGGCGTGTGATCGCGAAGGCCGGACCCGTCCTCCGCGCGGTCGCGCAGGACGAGCGGAGCCGGACGCGCAACCGGGAGCTCGCGATCGAGCGTCTCGTCACGGCCCTCCGGGAGGCGCTGCGCGTCGACCGCAGGCGCGTCCCCACGAAGCCGACCGCCGCGTCCCGCGAGCGCCGGCTCGAGCAGAAGAAGCGGCGGTCCCGGACGAAGCGGCTCAGGCAGAGCCTCGACTAGCGGACCGTTCGCAGCTCGGCGTTCGCGCGGGCGAGCTGGTGCAGCGTCGGATGCGCGCGGCCGAACCAGACGAACAGGGAGTGCTCGACGCCGTTGCGGGTGCGCCGCTCGAGCTGGATGACGCTGAAGCGCGCCGGCTCGCCCTCGAACGGACCGACGGCCTCTGAAGCACGAAGCCGCGGCGGCCAGCTTCCCAGCGGCCCGTATGGCGGTCGCTCGCGCGCGTTCGTGACCTGGATGACGATCCCGCCGGGCGGCAGCGCGCCGAGCGTCTGGTGCGGCGGGCTGCAGTCCGGGCAGTCGCGGTAACGGACCGTGGAGGCCCAGGCCTCGGCCTGGACGCAGCGGCTCCGGCTGACGCCGACGCAGGCCTGCGCCCGCGTGTGGCCGACGTGCCAGCCGGGCTTCGCGGCGAAATGCGGCGGCGCTACCGCGAGGAGGAACGCGAGGATCCCGAACACGACTCCTCTACGTCGGTCGCCACCTCAGAGGTCCGCCGCCGGCCGCTCGACCTCGACGTGCGGGATCCAGTCGAGCCAGCCCGGCAGGTACCAGCTGCGCCGGTCGAGGAGGCCGAGCATGCTCGGCAGGACGATCGAGCGGATCACGGTCGCGTCGAGCAGCAACGCGACCGCGACTCCGAAGCCCATCTGCTGGAACATCACGAGCTTCCCTGCCGCGAAGCCGGCGAAGACGACGACGATGATCAGCGCCGCGCCGGTGATGATCCGCGCCGTCGACGCCACGCCGCCGACGACCGCGCCGTGGGTCGAGCCCGAGGCGTCGTAGCGCTCCTTGATCCGGCTCATCAGGAACACCTGGTAGTCCATCGAGAGCCCGAACAGCACCGAGAACAGGAAGAGCGGCACCCACGCGTCGATCACGTGCGTGTGCTGGAAGCCGAACAGGCTTGCGCCGTCGCCGTAGAGGAAGACGAGCGTCAGCAGCCCGTACGCCGCTCCCACCGAGAGCAGGTTGAGCAGGACCGAGACGAGCGCGACCACGATCGAGCGGAAGGCGATCGTGAGCAGGACGAAGCTGAGCCCGAGCACGAACAGGAGGACGTACGGGGTCGGGTTCGTCACCGCGTCGAAGTAGTCGACGTTCTCGGCGGTGACGCCGCCCACGTAGACCTGTGCACCGCTGCCCGCGAAGATCGACGGGATGACGTGGGCGCGGAGGTCGCGCACCGCGCCGACCGCCGCACCGCCTACCGGATCTCCGCGGACGGGTGACGTGAGCAGATAGATCCTGGCGCGCGGGTTCGGCGTCGAGGCCGTCTGGATCGTCCCGCGGCCGAAGCTTCCCTCGCGCGCCAGCCGGCGGTCGAGCAGGACCAGCTTGCGCCGGAAGCGAGCGGAGGCGTCGCCGACGACGACGATCCGTACGGGCTGCGGGTTCTGGACCGGGAATGCGCGCTGCAGGAGGTCGTAGCCGTGCCTCGAGGGAAGCGTCGTGGGCAGCGTGCTGACGCCGTTCGCCCCGATGTGCAGGCCGAAGATCGGGGATGCGGCCGCCAGCATCGCGGCGACGGCGAGCGCGAGCGAGAGCGCCGGCCTCCGCAGGACCGCCTCGACGATTCGCCGCCAGAAGCGACCCTCGCTCGTCCCCGCGCGGCCGAGGTTCCGGCCCAGGATCGGGACACGGAGCGAGTCGACGCGGTCGCCGGCGACACAGAGCAGCGCGGGCAGGAGCGTCAGCGCCGCGACGACAGAGACGATGCCGACGAGGATCGCCCCGAGCGCGAGGCTCCGCATGATCGAGGTCGGGACGATGAACATCCCGACGAGCGCGACGACGAACGTGCTGCCGCTGAAGAGGACGGCCCGGCTCGCGGTCGCGCCGGCGAGCGCGATCGCCTCCTCCTTCGCGAACCCGAGCAGCCGCTCCTCGCGGTACCGCGAGACGACGAAGAGCGAGTAGTCGATCCCGAGCGCCAGCCCCATCCCCGTGAGCATGTTCACGATGAACACGGAGAGCGAGAACCCGAGCGAGATGAGCGCCACGAGGCCGAGCGCGACGACGATCGACAGGATCGCCATCAGCACCGGCACGAGCCCGGCGACCACGGCGCCGAAGACGAGCACGAGCACGACGAGCGCTGCCGGCAGCCCGAACGCGAGCTCGCCCTGCTCGAGGTCCGTCTGCGACTGCTTGCCGAAGTCGTGGCCCGTGCTGTGGTAGCCGGTGATGCCGACCTGGAACGCGCCGCCGTTCGCCGCCGCCAGGACCTTCTCGACCCTGCCGGCGCCGGAGTCGCTGCGAATGAGGACCGAAAGCAGTGCCGCGTGCCCGTCGCGCGAGGCGGCGACGAACCGAACCCGGCTGACCGCGCCCGTCGCCTCCACCTTGCGTCCGAGCCGCCTGCCGAACGACCGGAACGCCTTCGACGTCACCTCGTAGGGCCGCGAGGTCACGACGATGACGTCCTGCTTCTCGCTCGCCACGACCCCGGGGAACGCCCGTGCGATCGTGTCTCTCGCCTTCGTCGACTCCGGATTGCCGACGACGTTCCCGTTCGAGCTGAGCCCGTGGAGCGAGGTCGCCACGAGCGCGAGGGCCACGAGCACCGCGACGCCCCAGAGCACGAACGTCCGGCGGGGGCGTGCAGCGCTCGCGCGGGCCAGGCGCTCGGTCAAGCCCATTCCGCGGTTCTTACTCCACCGTGACCGTCTTCGCCAGGTTGCGCGGCTGGTCGACGTTGAGCCCGCGCAGCCGCGCGATCCGGTAGGCGAGCAGCTGCAGCGGAATCACGGCCAGCGACGCCTGGAGGAAGTTCGGCGTCCGCGGGACGTAGATGACGTCGTCGGCGTGGTGCTGGATGTCCTCGTTGCCGTCGGTCGCGATGGCGATCACGTGCGCTCCCCGCGCCCGCGTCTCCTGGATGTTCGAGACGATCTTGTCGTAGACGTGGATGTTCGTCGCCACGACGACGACCGGCGTCCCCTCGGCGAGGAGCGCGATCGGCCCGTGCTTCATCTCGCCGGCCGAGTAGGCGTCCGTCGGGATGTACGAGATCTCCTTCAGCTTGAGCGCGCCCTCGAGCGCGACGGGCAGCCCGATGTGGCGGCCGAGGTAGAGGAAGAACGGCGACTCGTAGAAGCGCTGCGCGATCGACTCGATCGGGTGGTCGCCGTCGAGGAACTCCTGCATCTTCTCGGGCAGCTCGAGCAGCCGGTCGAGGATGAAGTCGATCTCGTCCTGCGGCAGCGTCCGGCGCGTCTCGGCGAGCTTGAGCGCGAGCAGGCTGAGCAGCGCGACCTGGGCGGTGAACGTCTTCGACGCGGCGACGCCGACCTCCATGCCGCAGCGGGTGTAGAGCGTCGCCTCGGCCTCGCGCGTGATCTGCGTGCCCATGAGGTTCGTGATCGCGAGCGTCCGCGCGCCGCTCTCGCGCGCGAGCTTGACGGCGTTGACGGTGTCGCGCGTCTCGCCCGACTGCGAGATGCCGATCACGAGCGTGTCCTTGGACAGCACCGGGTTCCGGTAGATCCACTCGCTCGCGATGTCCGGCTCCACCGGCACCCGCGCCCATTCCTCGAGGATGTAGCGCCCGACGACGCCGGCGTGGTACGCGGTGCCGCAGGCGACGACCACGATCCGGCGCACGTTGCGGATCTCGAGCTCCGTCATCCCGAGCGCATCGAGTACGAGCGTGTGTCCGCGCACCCGGTCGCCGATCGTCTCGGCGACGGCCTCGGGCTGCTCGAAGATCTCCTTGAGCATGAACGTCTCGTAGCCGCCCTTCTCGGCGCTCTCCTCGTCCCAGTCGACCTCCTGCCGCTCCGGCGCGTCGACCTCCGCGCCGTCGACGAAGAACCGGACGCCGTTCGGCGTGACCTCGACGACTTCTCCGTCGCGCGGGTGCATGACGATGCGGGTCTCGCTGAGGAAGGCTGCGATCGACGAGGCGAGGAAGTTCTCCCCGTCGCCGAGCCCCACGACGAGCGGCGTCTGGTGCCGGACGCCGACGAGCACGTCGGGCTGCTCGTGGTGGATGGCGACGATCGAGAAGTGGCCCTCGAGCAGCGGATAGACGCGCGCGAGCGCCTGCACCAGGTCGCCTTCGTACTGCTCCTCGAGCAGGTGGACGACGACCTCGGCGTCGGTCTCGGACGTGAGCTCGTGGCCGCGCACGGCAAGGTCACGCCGCAGCTCGACGTAGTTCTCGATGATCCCGTTGAGGACGATCGCGAGGCGGCCGGGCTCGCAGCCGGTGAGAGGATGCGCGTTCTGCTCGGTCACGCTTCCGTGCGTCGCCCAGCGCGTGTGGCCGAGCCCGTGCTGCGAGCCGGAGCCGTTCGAGCCGGCCGCCTGGACGAGGTTGCCGAGGGCGCCGACGGCACGCACGTACTCGAGCGACTCGTCCTCGCGCAGCGCGATTCCCGCGGAGTCGTAGCCCCGGTATTCGAGCCGGCGCAACCCCTCCAGCAGAAGCGGCTTGGCCTCGCGCGACCCGACGTATCCGATGATCCCGCACACGCCTGCTCCTTTCCCCGCTCGGCGACAAACTCCCTGGAAATACGAAGAGCTCGGCCTCATGACCCGAAGCCGCAGCGTCGCGGAGCGGGTCAGCCGAGCTCGTGTTTCACCAGGGCGGCAACCCTAGCACAGAGGCCTTCCGCGGCCCCCGCCGTCTCGGCCTCGGCGAGCACGCGGACGACGGGCTCGGTGCCCGAGGGCCGGACGAGGACACGACCTGCGCCGTCCAGCGCCGCGTTGACCTGCTCGACCGCCGAGAGCAGCTCGTCCGGGAGCGGTCCGCGGCCTCGGCGCGGGAGGTTCTCCATCACCTGCGGGAAGCGCGGCATGACAGCCACCCGATCCGAGAGCGGCGCGCCGCGGAGCGCCCGGCAGAGCAGGAGCGCCGCGACGAGGCCGTCCCCCGTCACGTGCCCGTCCAGCCAGATAAGGTGGCCGGACTGCTCGCCGCCGAGGCGCATTCCCTCGCGCCGGAGAGCCTCGAGGACGTACCGGTCGCCGACGTCCGTCACGACGACGCGGATGCCTCGCTCGTCCATCAGGCGGTGGAAGCCGAGGTTCGTCATCGTCGTGACCGCGACGGCGTCGACGCCGAGATCGAGCGCGAGCACCGCGAGGATCTGATCGCCGTCGACGGGCTCTCCGCGCTCGTCGACCGCGAGCATCCGGTCGCCGTCGCCGTCGAAGGCGATCCCGAGGTCGAACCCGCCCTCACGCACGACGCCGGCGAGCGCGCCGAGACTGGTTGCGCCGCAGTCGACGTTGATGTTCGACCCGTCCGGCTCGTCGCCGATCGCCACCACCTGCGCGCCGAGCTGCGTGAACGCCTGCGGCGCGAGGCCCGCGTACGCACCGTTGGCGCAGTCGACGGCGATGCGGAGGCCGCGCAGGTCGGCGCCGAACCGTTCGAGGACGTGGTCGAGATAGCTGTCGGCCGCGACCTGCACGCGGTCGATCTCGCCGCCGCCCTGCGCCGGTGCGTCGAGGAGCGCCTCGATCTCCTCCTCGGCGGCGTCGGTCAGCTTGCGACCCTCGCGGTCGAAGAGCTTGACGCCGTTGTACTCCGGCGGGTTGTGCGAGGCGGAGATGACCGCGGCGAGGTCGAGGCGGAGCAGCGCGACCGCGGGCGTCGGCAGGACGCCGGCGAGGACCGCAGTCCCTCCTGCGGATGAGATCCCTGCCGCGAATGCCTCCTCGAGCTCCGGGCCGCTGGCGCGCGTGTCCCGTCCGACGAAGACGCGTCCTCCGTCGCACCAGAGCGCTGCCGCCCTGCCCAGCCGCTCGACGAGCTCGGCCGTGAGCGTCTCGCCGACGACGCCGCGGACGCCGTCGGTTCCGAAGTACTCGCGCGCCACGGCGCGGGACGATAGCGGCGGCTCGCCCGTCAAGCCGCGCCGAGGGAGTCGGGCGTGACCGTCTCCACGAGCCGGAGACCGCGTCTGTCGCAGTCGACGACGATCCGGGTCAGCGCTTCGAGAACTGCGGCGCCTTGCGCGCCTTGTGCAGGCCGGCCTTCTTGCGCTCGACCTGGCGCGCGTCGCGCGTGAGGAAGCCCTCGCGCTTGAGCGGCACGCGTAGCTCCGGGTTCGCCTCGACGAGCGCACGCGCGATCCCGTGCCGCACGGCTCCGGCCTGTCCGGTGAGGCCGCCGCCGTGCACCCGGACGCGGAGGTCGTACTGGCCTTCGACGCCGGCCACCTTGAGCGGAGAGACGGCGATCGTCCGCCAGACCGAGCGCGGGAAGTACTCCTCGAGCGTACGGCCGTTGACCCACGTCGAGCCGTCGCCCGGCCGCAGGATGACGCGCGCGACGGAGGTCTTGCGCTTGCCGGTGCCGCGGTACTGCGCGAGCTCGCTCACGACTCGAGCTCCAGCGGCTTCGGATTCTGAGGAGCATGCGGATGCTCCGGACCGGCGTAGATCTTCAGCTTCGTGATCTGCTGCCGCGCGAGCCGGTTCTTCGGGAGCATTCCCTTGACGGCGACGCGAAGCACCTCGGTCGGCCGGCGCTCGAGCTGGTCGCGGAGTGTCCGGCTCCGCAGGCCGCCCGGATAGCCCGAGTGGCGGTAGTACCGCTTCTGGTCGAGCTTGTTGCCGGTCACCTGGATCTTCTCGGCGTTCACGACGACCACGAAGTCGCCGGTGTCGACGTGTGGCGTGTACTGCGGCTTCCGCTTGCCGCGGAGCGTGTCGGCGATCTGGGTCGCGAGCCGGCCGAGCGTCTTGCCCTCGGCGTCGACGAGATACCACTCGCGCGTGACTTCTCCCGGCTTGGCGCTGTACGTCTTCATAAAAAGCGACGGACAGGTGCCCGCCGGCGGCCGATTGTAGCGAAAGCCTCCCGCAATCCCGCCTCGAATCCGGTCGCAGGCCGCTCTACGGGTCCCAGCGATTCCAGCGGATGACCTCGCGCGAGGCGCGCCGGCGCTGGGAGAAGACGCTCGTGGCGCGGTCCCAGTCCGGATCGTCGGCCGGATGCCCGACGGTGACGCCGGTGACGATCGTGAGGTCGTCCGGGATCGCGAGCAGCTCGCGCACGCGTGCGTCGTCCTCGACCGGGACGCCGTAGACGCCCGCGCCGAGACCTTCCTCGATCGCCGCGAGCCACAGCAGCATCAGAGCGGCACCCGCGTCGACGTGCCAGAAGGGCACCGGCCACACCACCTCGACGCCGCCGGTGATCGCGAGCTTGTCGGGCTGCGTGTAGCGATCGTGGTAGTCCTGCTCCCGCGTGAGGACGAAGATGTGGGCGGCGGCTTTGACAAACCACGCGCGCTCGCGCTCGTCGGCGTCGGAGTCGACGAGCCCCTCGATCAGCTCCGGGTCGTCGACCACGAGCAGCCGCAGCCCCTGGCTGTAGCCGGCGTTCGGGCCGCGGCGCCCGGCACGGACGATCCGCTCGAGCGTCTCGTGCGGCACGCGCTCGCCGGTGTAGCTGCGAACGGCGCGGCGCTTCTGCAGGAGGTCGTAGAAGCTCGTTATTCCCACTCGATCGTCGCGGGAGGCTTCGACGTCACGTCGAGCACCACGCGGTTGACACCCGGGATCTCGTTCACGATCCGGGCGGAGATCGTCTCCACCAGGTCGTACGGGAGGCGCGCCCAGTCGGCGGTCATCGCGTCGTCGCTCGTCACCGCACGGATCGCGATCGGATAGCCGTACGTGCGCTCGTCACCCTGCACGCCGACCGACCGCACGGCCGGCAGCACCGCGAACGACTGCCACAGCTCGGCGTAGAGCCCCGCGCGCCGCACCTCCTCCTGCAGCACGGCGTCGGCCTGGCGCAGGATCTCGAGCCGCTCGGCCGTGACCGCGCCGATGATGCGGATCGCGAGACCGGGGCCGGGGAACGGCTGGCGCCAGACCATGCGCTCGGGCATCCCGAGCTCCTCGCCCACGCGCCGCACCTCGTCCTTGAACAGGAGCCGCAGCGGCTCGACAAGCCGCATCTTCATGTCCTCGGGCAGGCCGCCGACGTTGTGATGCGACTTGATCGTCGCCGCGACGCCCTCGGTGCCGCCCGACTCGATCACGTCGGAGTAGAGCGTCCCCTGCACGAGCCATCGGACATCGCCCAGCTTCCGGGCCTCCTCCTCGAAGACGCGGATGAACTCGCGGCCGATGATCTTGCGCTTGTCCTCCGGCTCCTCCACGCCGTCGAGCAGCTCGAGGAACCGCTCTTGCGCCTCGACGTGGACGAGCGGGACGTGGAAGTGCTCGCCGAAGGTCTCGACCACCTGCTCGGCCTCGTCCTGGCGCAGCAGGCCGTGGTCGACGAACACGCAGGTGAGCTGCTCGCCGATCGCCTTGTGCACGAGCAGCGCCGCGACGGCGGAGTCGACGCCGCCCGACAGGGCGCAGAGGACGCGCTCGCGCCCGACCTGCGCGCGGATCCGCTCGACCTGCTCCTCGATCACGGCCGCCGGCGTCCAGGCGGGCGGCGCGTCGGCCACCGAGTAGAGGAAGTTCTTCAGGACGTCCATGCCGTGCGGCGTGTGGACGACCTCGGGGTGGAACTGGACGCCGTACAGGCCCCGCTCGGGCGCTTCGAAGGCGGCGACCGGCGTCGCCGGCGAGCTGGCGATGACGCGCGCGCCCTCGGGAGCGGCGACGACGGTGTCGCGATGCGACATCCAGACCGTCTGCTCGGGCGGGGTGTCGCCGAGGAGCCGCGACTCGCCCGCCTCCATCGACGTCCGGCCGAACTCCGAGACGCCGGTGCGGTCGACGCGGCCTCCTAGCTCGAGCGCCATCAGCTGCGCGCCGTAACAGATGCCGAGTGTCGGCACGCCGAGCTCGAACAGCGCCGGATCGACGCGCGGAGCGTCGTCGGAGTAGACGGAGGCCGGGCCGCCGCTGAGCACGAGTGCGTAGGGGTTCCGGGCGCGCACGGCCTCCGGCGTGATCTTGTGGCCGACGAGCTCGGAGTAGACGCGGCACTCGCGCACCCGGCGCGCGATCAGCTGCGAGTACTGGCCGCCGAGGTCGAGGACGAGGACGGGCCGGTCCTCCCGGGCCGGCAGCGGCAGAACCTGCGCGCCCTCAGCGCCGATAGTTCGGCGCCTCCTTCGTGATCGTGACGTCGTGCGGGTGCGACTCGCGCAATCCGGCCGCGGTGATCCGGACGAAGCGCGCGCGCTTCATCTCCTCGATGGTCGCGGCGCCGCAGTAGCCCATGGCCTGCCGTAGCCCGCCGACGAGCTGGTGGACGACGTGCTGGAGCGGGCCCTTGTAGCCGACGCGTCCTTCGATCCCTTCGGGGATCAGCTTCTCGACGTCCTCGACGTCGCCCTGGAAATAGCGGTCCTTCGAGAAGCCGCGCGCCTTCATCGCGCCGAGCGAGCCCATGCCGCGGTACTCCTTGAACCGCTCGCCCTGGACGAGCACGACGTCGCCCGGCGTCTCGTCGGTCCCGGCGAGCATGCCGCCGAGCATGACCGCGTCGGCGCCGGCTCCGACAGCCTTCGCGATGTCGCCCGACGAGGTGATGCCGCCGTCGGCGACGACCGGCACGCCGCTCTCCGCGACCGCGCTCGCCACGTCGTGGACCGCGCTGATCTGCGGCACGCCCACTCCCGCGACGACCCGCGTCGTGCAGATCCCCGACGGGCCGATCCCGACCTTGACCGCATCCGCGCCCGCGTCGACGAGAGCCCGCGCCGCCTCGGCGGTCGCGATGTTGCCGGCGACCACCTCGACGGCGACGGCGTCCTTGATCCGCCGCACCATCTCGATCACCCCGACGGAGTGGCCGTGCGCGGTGTCGACGACGAGCACGTCCGCTCCTCCGTGGACGAGCGCTTCGGCCCGCTCCAGCGCGTCGGGCCCGACGCCGACCGCCGCACCCACCCGCAGCCGTCCCTGCTCGTCCTTCGTCGCCTGCGGGAACTCGATCTTCTTCTGGATGTCCTTGACCGTGATCAGCCCGCGGAGGCGCCCGTCCGCGTCGACGACGGGCAGCTTCTCGATCTTGTTCCGGTGGAGGATCGCCTCCGCTTCCGCGAGCGTCGTCCCGACCGGAGCGGTGACGAGGTCGCGCGAGGTCATCAGAGCGGAGATCGGCTGGTCGACGTCGTTCTCGAAGCGGAGGTCGCGGTTCGTGAGGATGCCGACCAGGACTCCCACGTCGTCCGTGATCGGGACGCCCGAGACCTTGTAGCGCGCCATCAGCTCGAGCGCGGCGCGGACGGGCGCGTCGGGCGGCAGCGTCACCGGCTCGACGATCATCCCCGACTCCGACCGCTTCACCTTGTCCACCTCGGCGACCTGCGCCTCGATCGAGAGGTTGCGGTGGACGATGCCGATGCCGCCCTCGCGCGCGAGCGCGATCGCGAGCCGCGCCTCGGTCACGGTGTCCATCGCCGCCGAGACGATCGGGATCGCGAGGTCGATCGATGGCGTCAGGCGGGCGCGCGTCGAGACGTCGTTCGGCAGGACGTGCGACTCGGCCGGGACGAGGAGCACGTCGTCGAACGTCAACCCCTCGCGGCCGAACTTCCGGTCGAGCTCCAGCAGCCGCTGGACGTCGTCGGCGCTCAGCTCGGCTGCTGCGTGCTCCGTCAAGAAGGAGAGGGTACCAACGCCCGCGGACGCAAATTTGACAACGTCCTAACAGCGGGACGCTACCGTCATCCCGTGCGGGCCATCCTCGCCTCTGCGGGACTTCTCGTCCTCGCCGGATCGGCCGTCGCCGGACGACCGACGGTCCACACCCTGCGCCGAAGCCCGAACGGCCCGATCGCCGCCGTCGCGCAGAACAACGGCGTCGCCGCCTGGTTGACATCCGGCGGCACGAAGGGATGCGACGAGGTCCACGTGATGTCGCCGGGCAAGCCGGACCGCAGCCTTCCTCAGCCCTCGTCCCCGACGATGACCTGCCTCTGGGACATCCAGCCCGGGCAGTCCCAGCTCGCGATCGCCTCCCGCCTGTCGACGGCACTCTGGACGCTGCGCGGCAACCAGTCGTCCCCGTTCGACCAGGTGCTCGCAGCCTCGCTCGGTGGGCCGGAACGGCGGCTCGAGCAGTTCTCGCACAACAGCGACGGCACGGGACGCTGGCTCGGCGGCGTCACGGGCGCCGGCCGGACGCTCGCCTACTCCTGGTACGACATCGAGTACGTCAACCCGACGGCGTGCCTGTCGAGCGGCAGATGCAAGCAGAAGATCGCCGACGGAGGAATCCACATCGTCACCCGGTCGTCGGACACGTCGCTGCCCGGAGCGCTGCCGGCTCTCCAGCTCGCCGCGTCGGGCGACCGCATCGCGTACATCCCTGCGACGACCGCCAATTCCGGTCGCGCCTCCAGTGGCCACAACGCCACCATCTACGTCGTCGACGCCGGCGCCGGCAACGTCGTGGGCACAGTGGCCGTGAACGGCGAGCCGGCCGCGATCGCGCTCACGTCGCACATGCTCGTCGTGCTCCTGGATCAGGGCGGTCCGCAGAACCGGATCTCGTGGTACACGCCGACCGGCAGCAAGCGGCTCGGCACCGTCCTCGTCTCGAGGAACGCGGCGCCGCAGCTCGCGGTGAGCAACCGGCTCATCGTCTATCGCGTCTTCCGCAACATCGAGGCCATTCCGATCCAGGGCGGCGGCATCCGCATGCTGGCCAAGACCTCGGCGGACAACACGATCGGGCTCTCGCTCGCGAACGGCCGCCTTCTCTGGGCCGTGAACAACGCCAACAGCGGCCGGCTCCGCGCGCTCGTGGTCGGCCAGTAGCTAGGCCTCGACGGGCGCGAGCTCGACGATCTCGACGCCGGCGGCGAGCCGGGCGGCCTCGCGCGGGTCGAAGCGACCGGCACCGAGCTCGACGACCGAGGCCGCGGCACAGCCGACCGCCGTCCGCAGCGCGTCGCCGACCGGATGGCCGTTGAAACGCTCGGAGAGGTAGCCGCCGAGCAGGACGTCGCCGGCGCCGACCGCAGCGACCGGCTCGACACGCGGGATCGACGCTCGGAACCGCTGCACCTGCCGCTCCTCGCGCACGAGCGCGAAGCACGCGGTCTCCTGGGTGATGAGCACGTTGCGCGCCCCCATGTCGGCGATCGTGTCGAGCGCCATCACGAAGTCCTCCTCGTCCATGAACTCCTGGCCGACGAGGTCCTCGGCTTCCTGCTGGTTCGGCGTGACGAGATACGGCTCCGCCTCGACGCCGAGCCGCAGCGGCTCGCCCTCGCAGTCGAGCACGCACTTGATCCCGCGCCGGGTCAGGTCGTGGATCGCCTCCGCGTAGAAGTCGTTCTCGACATCGCGCGGCAGCGAGCCGCAGAAGACGACGTAGCTCGCGACGCGTGAGAGGTAGTGGAGCTTGTCGGAGAGCATCTGCAGCTCCTCGGGTCGCACGGCCGGCCCCCACTCGTAGACCTCGGTGAGCGCGCCCGCGGTCGGGTCGACCACCGCGATCGACGTGCGCGACTCGTCGGAGATGCGGACGAAGTCGCTGAGGATCCCCTCGAGGCCGAGATCCTCGACGATCCGGTCCCCGGTACGACCGCCCGCGAGTCCGGACGCGACGACGGGAGTCTCCAGGAGCTTCAGCGCCCGCGCGACGTTGATGCCCTTGCCGCCGGCGGTCGTGAGGCTCTTGCTCGCGCGATGCCGGTGACCGAACTGGAAGTTCGGAACGGTCAGAGTCCGGTCGACCGCGACGTTGAGGGTTACGGTGACGATCACTGCCGGTGCACCACGCCGGGGCGGAAGGTTACTGGACGCGGATCTTGTCGCCGACGTGGAGCGCAGTCGGGTCGACGCCCGGGTTGAGCTGCCTGAGCTTCGCGACCGTGGTTCCGGTCTTCGTCGCGATCGACTCGAAGGTGTCGCCCTTGACGACCGTGTACGTCCGCCGCTGCTGCGGGCGGTGGTGCGAGTGGGACTTCTTCTGCTTTGCGGTCACGGTCGTCGTGGGCGCCGTCGCGTGATGCTTGCCGTGCTCGAAGCCCGCCCGGAGCACGAGCGCGAGGATCGTGACCGCGACGAGGAAGGCGACGGGGGCGGCCCAGTGCGTGACGCGACGTCGCTCCACGGCTCAGCCCGCGACGGCCGCCACGGAGCGCAGCTCGGCGGCGAGGCGCCCGGCCTCGGCTGCGGCGGCGTCCTGCCAGCCCGGGCCCCGGTCGGCGTAGAGGATCGAGCGCGAGGCCGACACGAGCGCGCCGGCCGGCCCCACCGAGAACGCGTCGGCGAGTTCATCGGCGCGCGCGCCCTGGGCGCCGACACCGGGCAGGAGCAGCACCGACCGGGGCAGCAGTTGCCGGGCCTCCGCCACCTCCTGCGGAAAGGTCGCGCCGACGACGGCGCCGACCGACGACAGCCCGCTCGCGCCCACGCGGTCGGCTCCCCATCCGTCGACGAGCCCGGCGACGTGCTGCCACAGCGGCCGCCCGTCGGCGAGCGGCAGATCCTGGAGGTCGACGCTGCCGGGATTCGACGTCTTGACGAGGACGAAGACGCCGAGCCCCTCGCGCGCGAAGAACGGCTCGAGCGAGTCGTGCCCGAGATACGGGTTGACCGTGACCGCATCCGCGAGCGGCGCGAACGCCGCCGCGTACGCCCGGGAGGTGGACGGAACGTCGCCGCGCTTGGCGTCGGCGATCACGAGCAGTCCGGCGTCGCGGGCGTACTCGCAGACCTCGGCGAGAGCCGCCCAGCCGTCACGGCCCAGGGCCTCGAAGAACGCCGCCTGCGGCTTGACCGCGACGGCGACGCCGGCGACCGCGTCCACGATGCCGCGGCAGAACTCGACGACGCCGATCCCTTCCGGCATGAGCGTGCGATCGGGGTCGAGGCCGACGCAGAGCGGCGCGCCCTTGCGCTCGAGCGCGGCAGCGAGCCGATCCGCGAAATGACCCGCCTCGCTCATCGCCCTCAGGATACGAGGCGGCGGGGACAGGCGGTCCCGAACGAAGAGGCCGCCCGCAGGCGGCCTCTCGATCCTCGGAGGAGACTGTTGCCAGTTGCCGCTAGTAGGACGATCCCCCGCTCTTGACTGCCGACTTGAGCCCGCTGCCGGCCGAGAACTTCGGAACCGTGGCTGCGGGGATGTGCACCTTCTCGCTCGGATTGCGCGGGTTGACGCCGGTCCGGGCCGCGCGATTCGCCGTCGAGAACTTCCCGAAACCTGTGAACGTGACCTCTCCTCTGCCCTTGAGCGTGTCCGTGATGGCCTCGAGGAACGCATCGACGGCCTTGCCTGCATCGCGATTGGATAGCTGCGCGCGGCGGGCCACCTCGGATACGAACTCCTGCTTCGTCACTCTCTCCTCCAGTCGTAGATCGCTTGCTGGGCCTGAACGACCCTACCAACTCTGTGTTTGCCGCTCAACCATGCGGTTTTGCGGGGGTTTTCTCCGTCTGCAGCAAGTCTTTTACCCGGAAGAGCGGACGGAGCCGGACGGCAAGGCGCGCGAGAGCGTCCGCTCCACCCTCCTCCCGGTCGACGACGCAGACGGCCGAGCGGACGACGAGACCGGCCTCGCGGACGGCTGCGACCGACTCGACGAGCGCTCCGCCGGAGGTCACGATGTCCTCGACGAGGCAGACGACCTCGCCGGTCTCGTAGGCGCCCTCGAGCCGGTTCGCCGTCCCGTACGTCTTCGCCTCGTCGCGCACGATCACGAACGGCAGCCCGCCCGCGAGCGACGCGGCCGCGGCGAGCGGCACGGCGCCGAGCACCGGCGCGGCGAGCCGCACCGCTTCCGGCTCGTGCTGCCGGACGGCCGCGGCGATCCGCTCGCCGAGCGCACCGAGCAGATCCGGCCGCGTCTCGAAGCGGAACTTGTCGAGGTAGTACCGGGAGCGCTTGCCGGAGCGCAGGAGGAAGTCGCCCTCGAGGTAGGCGGCCGCGACGAGACCCTCGCGAAGCTCGGCGTCGGTCATCTCGGCCGCGCCGCCAGCAGGACTTTGCGGGCAAGCGGCAGGAGCCGCGCCGCCTCGCGCGAGCCCGCCTCGAAGGTGACGAACGAGCCGTCCTCGAAGTAGACGTCGACGCGCTCGCGCCGGGCGCCGAGCCTTTTTCGGAACCGGAACGCGAGCGTCGCGACGCCGCCGCCGGCGGCCAGGACCGTGGCGAGCCTACGTCTCATCGGCCACGGCTGCGAGGCAGCGCTTCAGGTCGTAGAAGAGGAGACCGGGAGCCGGCCGGCCGCCCGTGACCGCGACGATCGTCCGCTCCCCGGCACCCGTCACCGCGAACACCTGCCCGTCCGCGAGCTCCGCGTGCACCTGTGTCACGCGCCCCTCGTCCCGGCGAAACGTCCCGGCGCCCTCGAGCAACTCGCCGAGGGAGCGGGCGAGCAGGTCGGCCCGCAGGTCCGGGACCCCGACGGTGCCGGCGACCCGGCCGTCGGCGTCCACCACGGCGGCCGCCTCGATCTGCGGCGAGATCTCGACGAGATCGGCGAGAGCCCGCACCGCGTCCATCGCCGTCGAGGCTATCAGCGAGGATTCGCACGTGACGATCGGCCGCCGTCAGCTTCCGCACAAGTTCTTCGCCGACCGCGGCACCCATCTCGCGGCGATGGTCGCGTACTTCGCGCTCCTCTCGTTCGTGCCGCTCATCTTCCTCGCGCTCTCGCTCTTCGGCCTCGCGCACCGCGCCCAGGCCTCCGACTTCTTCATCCGCGAGCTGAAGCACGCGTTCCCGGGCACGTCGCTCGACAGCATCATCAAGCTCGTCCGCCGCGTCCAGAACAACGCGGCTGCCCTCGGGATCATCGGCGGGATCGGGCTCATCTGGTCGTCGCTCTCGTTCTTCAGCGCGCTCGAGTCGGCGCTCAACATCGTCTACGGGCTGCCGAACCGCCGCTTTCTGCACGGGAAGCTGCTCGCCGCGGCGCTCGCCGTCAGCGTCCTCATCACGCTGTTCGTCAGCCTCGCCGTCGGCGCGCTCGGGGCCGAGTTCCTGCGGCACAACCTCGGGTTCGCCGACAACCCGGTTCTCGCCTACATCGTCTCCATCGGCGCGTCGCTCATCGGCGTCTTCCTCTTCCTGCTCGCGATCTACCGGTGGCTGCCCAACACGCGCGTCCACGTGCGGGAGGCGCTGCCCGGCGCGATCCTCGGAGCGGTGGTGCTCGAGGCGTCGTTCCAGGGGCTGCCGATCTTCGTCCGTCTGGCCGACGTCAACGTGACCCTCCGGACGCTCGGCGGGCCGGCGATCCTCCTCCTCTGGCTCTACGTGATGGCGAACATCATCGTCTTCGGGGGCGAGCTGAACTGGTGGTGGCGCGAGCGAAAGAAGGAGGCGTCCTCCCAGACGCTCGCACTCGCGGGACGCGAGGAGTCTCCTCCGGCGTAGAAGCGTCATGAGGACGCGCCGGGTCCTGTCGCTCGCCCTCGTGGCGGCAATCGCGGCCGCAGGCTCGATCTCCGCGGCCGCTCGCTCGACGACGAGCCTGCCGGACTGCCCGCAGGTCACCGGCCCGGCCGGCTACGACACGCAGCTCCGCCCCTCGGCCGGACCGACAGGCACGACCGTGACCGTCTCCGGAGCGCTTCCGGCCGGCGATGCGAGCGGCGGAGTCTCCGGACAGACCGTCGAGGTCTTCGCCTACTGGAATCTCGCCTTCGGCTCCAGCGGGACGCAGTGGACGTCGGTCTATACCTCGCCGGTGGCGGCGGTCGCGGGATCTCCGGTGCAGCGGCTCGCCACGCAGGACGTGGCCGGTATGTGCAGCTACCGCTTCGACGTCACGATCCCCTCCGTCCCGTCCGGGACGTACCCGATCGAGGTGCTCTACAAATGGGCGCCCGGATATCCGGACGGAAGCGGCTGGGGCGAGGCGAGCTTCTCCCCGACCGAGTTTCAGGTCACGAGCGGCTGAGTGCCTCGAGCAAGGCGCGCGCAGCTCGGGCCCGGTGCGAGTTCTGCGCCTTCCATGCGTCCCCGAGCTCGGCGACCGTCCGCTCCTCGCCGTCCGGGACGAAGATCGGGTCGTAGCCGAAGCCCTCGCTTCCCGCCGGCTGCTCCGCGACCCACCCGTCGAGCGTTCCCGTCCCGCGCAGCTCGCTGCCGTCCGCGGCGAGGAGGACGAGCTCCGAGACGTAGCGCGCGCGGCGAGCCTCGACGCCCGCGAGCTCGGCGAGGAGCTTCTGGACGGCCGGCGGCCCCTCGGGCGCGTACCGGGCCGAGAGCACGCCCGGACGGCCGCCGAGCGCCTCGACCTCGAGGCCGGAGTCCTCGGCCAGCACCCACCCCTGTACGTGCTCACGCCCGAACGTCGCCTTGATCCGGGCGTTCCCGTAGTACGTCGCGCCCGTCTCGGGCGGATAGTCGTCGCGGTCGAGCGGCTCGATCGTCCAGCCGGGCAGGAGCCGCTCGAGCTCACGGGCCTTGTGCCGGTTCTGCGAGCAGAGGACGGCGCTCAGTCCGTCCACTGCACCTCGAGCACGCCTTCGACCTCCGCGACGCCGGCCACGACTGCGACCGCCGTCGTCCCGGGCGGCATCTCGACGTCCGCAGCGACCGAGCGCCGCTCGCCCTCCTGCGTCACGTCGAGGGAGAGGACACGTCCGCCGGCCCGCTCGATCGCGTCGATGATGGGTCCTGGGCTGCCTCCTGCCGGAATCTCGACGAGGAGCCGATCGAGTGCCGGCCGGAAGCCTCGGAGGACGCGGTAGGCGACGATGCGGAGCGGCCCGAGCGTGAGCAGCGCGCCGGCGGTGGCGATGAGCGCCCCGTCCCAGTAGCCGGCGCCGGAAGCCATGCCGATGGCAGCGACGAGCCACAGCGTCGCCGCTGTCGTGAGCCCGCGCACGGAGAGGCCCTGGCGGATGATCGCGCCCGCGCCGAGGAAGCCGATGCCGCTCACGATCTGGGCTGCGATCCGCGTCGGATCCGCCACGACCCGTCCCTGCGAGAGAACGCCCTCGAAGCCGTACGCCGAGACGAGCGTGAAGAGCGCCGCGCCGAGGCAGACGACGAGATGGGTGCGGAGCCCGGCCTGGCGCTCTCGCAGCTCGCGCTCGAGACCGATCGCCCCGCCGAGCGCGGCCGCGACGAAGAGGCGCAGCAGGACCTCCGGCCAGCCGATCGTGGTGACCGCGGCGAAGACGCTAGGGAAGCTCACGCGCGACCGCCTCCGCCTGGAGCGTTGCGATCTCCCCTATCCCGTCCGCTGCCAGCGCGAGCAGCTCGTCGAGCGTCTCGCGCGAGAACGGGTCGCGCTCGGCGGTCGCCTGCACCTCGACGAGCCGGCCGTCCCCCGTCATCACGACGTTCATGTCGGTGTCGGCACTCGAGTCCTCGCCGTAGTCGAGATCGAGGAGCGGGACGCCGTCGACGACGCCGACGGAGACGGCGGCGACCGAGTCGCGGAAGGCCTTCGAGAGGCCGAAGCGCTCGAGTGCCCGCATCGCCGCGACGTAGGCACCGCAGATCGCGGCGCAACGGGTCCCGCCGTCGGCCTGGAGGACGTCGCAGTCGAGCCACAGCGTCCGCTCGCCGAGCGCCTCGAAGTCGGCGACCGCGCGAACCGCCCGGCCGATCAGCCGCTGGATCTCGACCGTGCGTCCCTGTTGCTTCCCGCGCGCGGCCTCGCGCTGCACGCGGTCGCCCGTCGACGCCGGCAGGAGCGAGTACTCGGCGGTGATCCAGCCGCGCCCCTGGTTGCGCATCCAGCGCGGGACGTCCTCGTCGACCATCGCCGTGCACAGCACCTTCGTCTTGCCCTGCGTGATCACGACCGAGCCGTGCGGGTTCTCGAGGAAGTCCGGCTGGAACGAGATCGGGCGGAGCCGGTCCGGCCTCCGCCCTCCTTCCCGCCCGCTCACGCTGCGGCTCCCTCGAGCGTGGCAACGGTCACGTGCTCGACCTCGGGCACCGGCAGCTGAAGGAAGCGGCGCCCGAGCTCGCGGAACGCGACGGGGTCCCCCGTCGTGAGGAAGCGGTATGCGCCGACTCGATCGCGCCCGTTCTCGACACCCTTGCGGGCCAGCGTCTCCGCCACCTCGCGCGCCGTCTCCTCCGCCGAGAAGACCAGGGTCACGTCGCGGCCGAAGACACGCTCGAAGATCTTGCGGATCAGCGGATAGTGCGTGCAGCCGAGGATCACCGTGTCGACCCCCGCCGCATACAGCGGGGCCGCGTACTCGCGCACGGCGCGCTCGGTCTCCTCGCCGTACGGGTCGTCGCCCTCGATCAAGGGCACGAGCCGCGGGCACGCGACCGGATGGAACGAGATGCCGGCGTCGAGGGCGTGCACGAGCTCGGCGTACCGCCCCGCCTCCACCGTCGCCTCGGTGGCGAGCAGCCCGACGCGCCGGTTGCGCGTCGTCTGCACCGCGGCGTGCGCCTCGGGCGTGATGACGCCGACGACCGGCACGGTCAGCTCCTCCTGCAGCCTCGGTAGCGCCGCCGAGGTCGCGGCGTTGCACGCGACGAGGATCAGCTTCACGTCCTGCTGCTCGAGATAGGCGCCGATCTCGCGGGCGAAGCGGCGGATCTCCTCGAGCGGCCGCGGGCCGTACGGCAGGCGCGCGTGGTCGCCAAGGTAGACGAAGTCCTCGTTCGGCATCGTCACGAGGCACTCGTGGAGCACGGTCAGGCCTCCGACGCCGGAGTCGAAGACGCCTACGGGACGCGGATCCATTGCGAGCATCGTAAAGGGGCGCTAGCGTCCGGCCATGGGTCGTGCCCGGCTCGTGCTCGCCGTCGTCGCCGTGGCGTTCATCTGTGCCGGCGGCGCGTCGGCGGAGTCGACCGGCTGGACAGCGGTCACGATCCCCGCTTCCGACGGGACGCCGCTCGCGTGCGCGTACGTCATACCGAGCGGGACCGCGCCGGCCGGCGGCTGGCCCGGCGTCATCCTCTTCCACGGGCTCGGGGACTCGCACGTGGACATGGAGCCCATCGGCTCGGCGCTCGCGCTGTTCGGCTACGCGTCGCTCGCCTGCGACGCGCGCGGAACCGGCGGGTCCGGCGGGAAGTTCGGTCTCGACGGGCCGAGAGAGGTGCAGGACGCGCGCGATCTGTTCGACTGGTTCGCGGCGCGCAGCGACGTCTCCGACACGCAGATCGGGGCTCTGGGCCTCTCGCTCGGCGGCGGGGAGGTCTGGAATGCTGCCGTCGCGGGCGTGCCGTTCAAGGCGATCGTGCCGGCGATCACGTGGACGAACCTCGGCACGGCGCTCAACCCGAACGGCGTCGCGAAGACGGGCCTCGTCGGGATCCTCTCCAAGGCCGTGCCCATCTCGAACTGGGATCCGGCACTCGCCCAGACCGCGGGTGCGCTCCTGCAGGGCGAGATCACGCCGGGGGTCAAGAGCTCGGAGGCGGTCCGCTCGTCGCGGTCGCACCTGCACGCGCTGACGGTGCCGACGCTCCTCCTGCAGGGGCGGCATGACTTCCTGTTCGACATGGATCAGGCGATCGCCGCCTGGAAGCTCCTCGCCGGGCCGAAGCGGCTCTACCTCGGCGACCTCGGCCACCCGCCGGCCACCAACCCGGCCGCGGAGCAGGCCGGCTACGTCGCGGAGGCGATCGGCTGGTTCGGCAAGTACCTCGTCGGCGCCCCGGGCCTCGGCGGCGGCGTCGAGCTCGCCCACGATCCGTGGGACGGGAAGACGACGCTGTACCGGAAGCTGCCGCAGACCCGGACGGCGAGCGTCAACCTCCCCGGCAGGACCGTGGTGCAAGGTCCGGACTTCGCGTCTCGCTCGGCCCGCCTCACCGGTGGGCCGCACGAGACCTTCGGCGACGGCTCCGTCAGCGTGCGCTACTCGGGCGCCGCGAGCTGGACGCATCTCGTGGCGACGGTCTCGATCAAGGGGAGCGACACGGTGGTGACCGAGGGAGCCGCGCCGATCAGGTCCTCGTCCGGCGTCGTGAAGATCCCGCTGATGAACGAGGCCGTCGTCCTGCCGCGCGGCAAGAAGCTCATGGTCAGGATCGGCGCGACCTCCTCGGACGACGTCTACAACGTCGGCATCCCGGTCTACGCGAGCCCGCCGCCGCAGGGAGCCTCGATCACGGTCGGCCGCGTAACGCTGAAGCTCTCCTTCCTGAAGCGCACCGTCTCCAAGTAGCGTCCGCGGCATGGCCGCGACCGTTCGCATCGGCACGTGCTCGTGGGCCGACGAGGCGCTCTCGAAATGGTTCTACCCGCCGAAGCTGCCGGCGAAGGAGCGGCTCGCGTGGTACGCCGAGCACTTCGACACGGTCGAGGTCGACTCGACCTACTACCGGCTGCCGAGCGAGTCGATGGTGCAGGGCTGGGCCGAACGGACGCCCGACGGCTTCACGATGCACGTCAAGGCGTTCGGCCTCATGACGCGCCACCCGGTCAAGGCCGAGGTCATCCCGGAGGACCTGCGCGCGGAGATGCCCGTCGACGAGCGAGGCCGCGTCGACCGGCCGCCGCGCGAGCTCCGCGGCGAGATCTTCCGCCGCTTCCTCGAGGCGCTCGAGCCGCTTCGCGCCGCCGGCAAGCTCGGCGGGATCCTCTTCCAGCTGCCGCCGTACATCGTGCACAAGGACTCGTCGCTCGACTACCTCGAGTGGGCGCGCGAGCAGCTCGGCCCGGACGAGATGCTCGTCGAGTTCCGCCACCGCTCCTGGCTCGACGACGAGCATCGCGCCGAGAGCCTCGCCTTCCTCGAGCGGATCGGCGCTGCCTACGTCGTCGTCGACGCGCCACGCTCGGCCACGGCCAGGAACCTCGTCCCGACCGTCGTCGCGACGACGTCTCCGATCGCCTACGTCCGCTTCCACGGCCGCAACCTCGGAACCTGGAACAAGCGCGGCGGCTCGGCCGCCGAGCGCTTCGACTACCTCTACTCCGACGAAGAGCTCGAGGAATGGGTCGAGCCGTTGCGCGAGCTTGCCGGCCGGTCGCGGCAGGCGTACGCCTTCTTCAACAACAACGCCTCGTCGGAGGATCCCGAGAACCCGCTCCGCCGCGTCTCGCAGGCGGCGACGAACGCCCGGCAGCTGCGGAGACTCCTCGACGCGAACAAGATCGCGGCGAGCGGCGGGGCATGAACGTCCTCTCGATCGTGCACGGCGAGGATGCGCGCACCGAGCTGTTCGGGCCGGTCGCGGCCGAGGCCGGCCACCGGCTCGAGGAGTGGAGCTTCGGGTGGCCGGCTCCCCCGTCACGACCGCTGGAGGCGTACGACGCCGTGCTCGTCTTCGGCGGCTCGATGCACGTCGATCAGGACGATGAGCACCCGTGGCTTCGCGTCGAGCTGGAGTGGCTGCGCGCGCTGCTGGAGCGGCCGGTGCCGACGCTCGGCATCTGCCTCGGCTCGCAGCTCCTCGCCCGGGCGGCCGAAGCGTGGGTCGGCCCGGTGGCGAGGCCGGAGATCGGCTGGCACGAGGTCGAGCTGACGGCTGCCGCGGCGGAGGATCCGGTCCTGTCCGTGCTGCCGTCGCGGTTCGAGGCGCTGCAGTGGCACCACTACGGGCACGAGCTGCCGGAGGGAGCCGTCGCCCTCGCGCACAGCCCGGCGTCGCTGCAGGGGTTCCGCCTCGGCGAGTCCTGTTGGGGCGTCCAGTTCCATCCCGAGGTGACGGAGCTCCAGCTCGAGCGCTGGATCTCCGACGAGAGCGATCCGCCGCCCGATCCCGAAGGCCTGCGGGCCGAGACGCGCGCGAAGATCGGTGGCTGGAACGAGCTCGGGCGCCGACTCTGCCGGTCGTTCCTTGCCGCCGCCCAGCGGCTCCGTGCCGGCTGACGCCCTCGCTCTCGCCCTCGCGGCGGCCGTCCTCCACGCGGGGTGGAACGTCCTCCTGCGCGGATCGGAGGACGTCGAGGCGCGCACCGCTGTCGTCCTCGCCTTCTCGCTCCTCCTGTTCGCGCCGGTCGCCGCCGCCACGTGGTCCGTCTCATGGGCCGTCGCGCCGTACGTCGCCGCCTCGGCCGCGTTCGAGGGCGCGTACTTCGGGCTGCTCGTCGCCGCGTACCGCCGCCGGGAGCTGTCGGTCGTCTATCCCGTGGCGCGCGGCTCGGCTCCGCTCTTCGTCCTGCTCGGGACGGCCGTCGTGCTGGCCCGCCACGTGTCCGTGGACGGCGCGGTGGGCGTCTGCCTCGTCGCGGCCGGAGTCGTGCTCGTGCGCGGGCTCCGGCGCGGAGCGGAGGGAGTGCTCGTCGCGCTCGCGATCGGCTGTGCCATCGCCGGCTACACGCTCGTCGACAAGGACGGCCTGCACCACGCCGCGGCACTCCCGTACCTCGAGCTCGTGATGGCGCCCGTCGGGCTCGTCGCCGTGCCGGTCGTCGCGGCGCGCCGCGGCATCCGGGCGCTCGAAGCCGAGGTCGGCTGGGGAGCGCTGGTCACGGCTGCGGCCTCCTTCGGCGCCTACGCCCTCGTGCTCGCCGCGCTTCGCCTCGCTCCCGCCCCCGAGGTGGCGGCGGTGCGCGAGACGAGCGTCGTGCTCGCGGCACTGCTCGCGGCCGTGTTCCTCCGCGAGCCCGTGGGACCGAAGCGCCTCGCGGGCGCGGTCGCGGTCGCGGGCGGCGTGGCCCTGATCGCCCTCGCCTAGCGGGTCAGGAGACCTTGTGGGCGCTCCAGCTGCCGCCTCCCCTGGGGCTGTTCCAGGTCCCGGACATCTTCGAGCCCTTCCAGGTGCCCTTGTACGTGGCACCGACGCCGACGGCTCCGAACTTGATCTTCGTGCGGTTCTTCACCTTGCCGCTGAGGTCGTACGTGCCCTTCGGGTTCGAGAGCGTGATCTTCCCGCTCAGCACCGTCCCGGTCTGCGTCCAGTGAAGCGTGAAATGGCCCGAGACCGCGCCGCCGTACTGCCCCTTCCACTTCCCGGCGAGCTTCGAGCCAGCCGCGACGTGGCTGGAGGAGCTCCTCGCTGCCAATGCCGTGCCCGTGCAGCAGATCGCCACCAGGGCGGCGATCGCCAGCAGGCGAATCCCTCGTGCGTGCCTCATCCCGAGCTCCTCTCCTCGTTGCGATCGTGCGCTTCGGCGCATTCTCCACCGCGGAGGTGCGTCTTTCAAGGCGCCTGCGAGGCTTGACTACGCCCGGCGAGCCGGTCACGATGGGCCGCGGTCGCGGGACTTAGGCGGCGCCCTGAAGGCGGCACGAAGGAGTCACGCATATGGATTCCGTAAAACACCTCTCTCGCGAGGCGCAGGTAGTCCTCGGCGGCGGAGTGCTCTACCTCATCGTCTCATTCCTGGACTGGCAGCAGGTCTCCGCGTTCGGCTACACGTACGGCCTGAGCCTCTGGCACGGCGTCGGCATCGTCGCCGGTCTGCTCGTGGTCGCGCTGCTGCTGTGGGAGGCGGGCCGAGTGTTCGAGGTGAAGATGCAGCTCGGGACGCTGAGCGAGGGGCTCGTCTCGGTCGTACTCGCCCTGCTGCTCGCGTTGTTCACGCTGATCGCCTTCTTGGACAAGGGCACCGCGCGGCACTGGCCTGCGTGGATCGGGCTGCTCCTCGGGCTCGTGATCGCAGTGGCAGCGGTCGCTCGGGCGCGCGCCGAGGGAGTGGAGATTCCGCGGGCGAGCTCGACGGCCGCAACACCCGCGCCGGATCCCGAACCGCCGGTCGAGGCGCCGCCGGAGGCTCCCGCCGTCCCGGAGGAGTAGCTCAGCGCTCGAGCGGAAGCTCGTCGTGGCGGCTCCACTCGTGCCAGGAGCCGGCGTAGTTGCGCGCGTCGTAACCGGCGGCGCGAAGCGCGAGCGTCGCCAGCGCCGAGCGCGAGCCCGAGTGGCAGTAGGCGACGATCTCGCCGCCTTCCGGGAGGCCGACGAGCTCGCGGACGCGCTCGGGCGGAGCGGGCCGTCCCGGCCCCTCGAACAGCTCGCCGACGTCGACGTTCCGGGCGCCGGGGATGTGACCCTGGCGCGGGTCGCACTGGCTGCCGCGCCGACCCCGGTACTCGTCCGGCGTCCGGACGTCGAGGATCGTCAGCGTCTCGTCTCCGAGGCGCTCCAGCAGCTCCTGCCGGGTGGGAAACGCGCCGGGATTCGGCGCGAGATCGGCCTCCGCTTCCCGCACGTGCTCCAGCTCGACCGCTCCCTCCTCCAGCTCGCCGTCCCAGCCGGCGATGCCGCCGAGCAGGATCGCGACCCGCGGGTGCCCTGCGAGCTCGGCCATCTGCGCCGCCGGCATCGCGCCGACGCCGTCGCCGCGGTCGACGAGCACGAGTCGCTCGCGGCCGGTGATCCCGTGGCGGCGGAGTCGCAGCGCGATCTCCTGCGCGAGCGCGCGCGCCGATTCCTCGTCGGCCGCCGGCGGAGGCGAGCCGAGCACGAGCGGGCGCGAGCCGGGGATGTGGCCGCGCATGTGTGCGTTCGGGCCACGCACGTCCCCGACGACGAGGTCGTCCGCGCCCAGCTGCTCCGCGAGCCACCCGGAGTCGACCACCGCCCTCACAGCGCGGCGACGATACCTGCTTCGGCCGCGATCGCGGGCCGCTCCTCGAGCCGCACGAGCCAGTCGGCGAGCGACGGGAAGCCGTCGAGGTCGACCCCGAGCATGTCGCGAGCACGTAGAAACCACGGAACGAGCGCGATGTCCGCGAGGCCGTACTCCGCGCCGCCGAGGTACGGCTGCCCGGCGAGCAGCGCGTCGAACCGACCGAGTGCGGCCTCGAGTTGCTCGGCGGCGCCGTCCTCGCCGCGCCGCAGGGCGTAATAGGGATCGGTCAGGTCGTGATCGCGGAAGACGAGGAGCCGCGCCGCGCCGCGGTCCGCCGGATCCGGCGGCAGCAGCGCCGGCTCGGGATAGCGCTCCTCGAGGAACTCCATGATCACGGCGGATTCCGGCAGCGGCCGGCCGCCGTCCTCCTCGAGCACCGGCACGCGGCCGGACGGGTTCTTCTCGTAGATCCAGGCGGGCCGGTCGGAGAGGTCGACCTCGACGACCTCGAAGTCGACGCCCTTCTCGGCGAGGACGATCCGGACTCGTGCGCAGTACGGACAGCGCGGCGCGTCGTAGAGCGTGATCACGGTTGCACCCCCATCACGTCGGCGATTTGCTCGTACAGCTCCTGGGCAGGCGGCAGCTCGTCGGGCGAGGCAGCGGTCCGCGCGGTCTCGCGAACCCGTCTCGGATCGGCGCCGGTCAGACGTCCGACCACGGTCGCGTTCGCGCCGAGCGCGTAGACGTCCCCGGGCGGCAGCTCGCCGTAGTACTCCGGAACGGACAGGTACTCGTCGACGTCGGAGCCGCGGTCGAAGAGGTCGTAGCGCACGACCGCCCCGCGCTGGACGCCGAGCGAGAGCACGACGCCACCCGACGTGTACGAAAGCTCCTTCGCCAGGGCCCTGAGCCTCGCCGGATCCGCGTCCGTCGCGTCGGAGCGGACGCGCACCCAGCCGGTGCCGACCTCGACGTCCGGCTCGAGTCGCAGCACCTTGACCGCGTCCCGCCGGACTTTCTCGGCGTCGTCGGTCTGGACGTGGACGAAGCCGAACGTCGGCCCGTCGGCGGGTGCGAGCCGCTGCTCGAGCTGCGCGATCTGCGCGCCGAGCGTCAGCTCGACCGGCTTGAAGCCCCAGCGCTCGTAGATCGCCCGCGCGGCCGTGTTGGAGGCGAGAACCTCGAGCTCGAGCATCTCCGCACCCGCCTCGCGCAGCCGGGAGACCGCCTCGCGGACGAGCTCGGCCGCAATTCCGCTCCTCCGCGCGGCCGGGCGGACGTAGACGACCTCGAGGAATCCGAGCTTCTCGCCTCGGCGACGGGCCACCGCGAGCCCGTCCTCGTCGGCCAGCAGGACGATCTCGTCGCGAATCGCCTCCTCGAGCCAGGCGAGATCCTCGGCGAGGTCGTCCTCGCGCCACGGCTCGTCGGGTATCTCCGCGTTGAAGGCCGTCCAGAGCTCGCGGACGAGCGGGAGGTCGTCGGAGGTCGCGGCTCGGATCAAGGGTTCAGATACTGGGCGAGGAGATAGTGCGCAGTCAGGTTCTGGAAGGGCTCGAACCGCGCGCCCGTCGCGCGGACATCGACGTCACCATAGAGCGCGCGCACCGCCTTGCGCAGGGCGAGGTCGCCTGCGGGCCAGGCGCGCGGTCGGCCGAGGTGGCGGGCGAGAAACCAGTCGGCGGTCCACTCGCCGAGCCCGCGCAGCGCTGTCAGCTTCTCTTTCACCTCCTCGTCGGGCAGGAAGGCCAGCGCCGTGAGGTCGACGTCCGAGCGTGCGAGGGCGATGACGTACTCCGCCTTGCGGCGCGAGAAGCCGAGCGAGAAGAGCTCGTCCTCCGAGACCGTGGCCACCCGCTCGCGCGCCGGAAAGGCCCAGGCCCGGCCGACCCGCTCTCC
>DATEHY010000001.1:0-2568 GCA_035279325.1 Gaiellaceae bacterium | reverse complement strand
AAGGGACCGTCGTGATAGTCCGACCGGATCACGTAGCCCTCAGCCGCGAGCGCGGCCGCCGCCTCTTCACGAGTCAGCGCCACGGGAAGAGGCTACTCGCCTGCGAAGCCGGATGCTCATCGATCGCAGCTTCGCGCCCCGCCCGCGGCGGTGCAATAAGCGGAGGGGGAGAGATTTGAACTCTCGATCCGCCTAACGACGGATAACGGTTTTCGAGACCGCCGCATTCGACCGCTCTGCCACCCCTCCGCGGGTGTGCGCAGAGCCGCGGCGGGCGCTGCGCTAGCGGAGAAGGAGGGATTCGAACCCTCGATGGAGACATTCATCCCCATAACGCCTTAGCAGGGCGCCGCCTTCAGCCACTCGGCCACTTCTCCGGAAGTCCGGACAGGGTACCGAAGCGCCTTACGGGATCTAGCCGAAGAAATTGACCGCGGCGATCATCAGCCCGAACATGACGATCGACGCGATGGCGAACACGCTCAGCCCGGCCGGGCCGGGGAAGTCCGGCTTGTAGCGCGGCACGACGAACGACGACGCGAGCGCGAAGGCGATGAAGGCCGCCGCGACGACGATCAATCCGATCTCGTGGCCGGTCGAGATCTCGGAGGCGAGCACGCCGCTATTTCAGCAGATCACGCCGACGCGAGCAGCCGATCCTCGCGCCGCCGCCGCTCGCGCACGATCCACCACGCGAGCGCCGCGATCAGGACGATCGGGCTGAGCACGATCAGCGCGTAGAGCACGATGATCCCCTCGAGCCCGAGGAAGTTCGCGGCCGAGCCGAGCAGCCGGCCGAGGCGTCCTTCCTTGTGGTGGTGGTGCGCCACGATCGCCTGGCTCCGGGTCGTGAGCAGGAGCGAGATGTCGGCGGTCGCGCCCGACGCGAGCGTCCCGGTGCGCGCGTGTCGCAGATGCGAGAGCTGCCGACGGGCGTTGTTGAGCCGGATCTGGATGATGACCCGCTGCGACCCGGACAGCGTGCCGCTGTTGAGCGCGCTCTCGTAGACGGCGATCGCCCGCTGCAGCGAGCCGATGCCGCTGTTCTCGTGGTTGAGCTTCGTCTGCAGGTCCTGCGTCGACACCTCCTGCGAGACGAGCACGCCGAGGCCGGCGAGGCGTCCCATCGCCGTCTCCGCCTTCTGGACGGGCACGCGCAGGTCGAGGACGGCCTCGCCGTAGCCGCTGCGGGAGTTCTCGTAGCGGACGGACTGCGCGTAGCCGCCGAGTGAGCCGACGATCTGCGACGCCTCGTTCGTCTTGGCCGAGAGCTCCTGGCGGCTCTTCACCCGCACCTGGAGCGACGCGACCGCGTGGACGAGCCGATTCGTCGGGATATTGAGCGCCTGACGAGCTGCTCCCAAGGTGACGCTCTTGGACGCCGGCATCGCCGCCGACCGGTAGTCAGAGAACGCGTTCTCGTCCGCTGTCCCGGTCGGTGCGTAGCCCTTCTGCTGGGTGAGCTTCCCGGCGTCCGCGGTCGTGGTCGCAGGCCTGCCGTGCACGAGCGCGCGGTGGATTCCGCCTGTCACCGCGTGCGCCGTCAGCGCGGGAGCGTCGCTACTCCGCGAGCTGCCCGTACTGACGAAGCCGTGCACAAGCGCGGCGCCGACCGCGAGCGCGGCCGCAGCGGGCAGGACGACCAGCGTCAGCCTCCGCCGCCTCGACATCCGGCGGCGGAACTCGGGAGCGCCGTCGAGCACGCGCTCGCGGAGCCGATCGGGAGCGACGGGCGCAGCCGCCCGCAGCTCGGAGACGAGCGCCTCGTACCCGTCCAGTTCGTTCCAGTCAGTGGAGGACATCGCTCATCTCCTGTTCCAGTCGCTTCAAAGCCCGGCTGAGCCGGGTCGAACAAGCCGAACTGCTGATGCCGAGCACGCGAGCCGCGCCCGGGCCGTCGAGCTCGAGGAGCACGCGCAAGGCGACCACCTCGCGCTCGGCCGGCGTCAGCCGCCGGAGGGCCCGCTCGAGCTCCGGCGACAGGCCTTCGGCGAAGACCGATTCCTCGAGCCGCGCGTCGTCGCGGCTGTAGCTCTCCTCGCGCCGCTGGCGCCGCGCCTCGGCCCGGAACCAGTCGACGGCTGCGGAATGCGCGATGCGGCAGAGCCACGTGCGCGGCGCGCCGCGGCGCGGGTCGAAACGCCGCCAGCTGCGGAATGCGCGCTCGAACGTCTCGGCCGCGAGATCCTCCGCCGCCGCCCGGTCGCCGGTGAGGTAGACGAGGTAGCGGTAAACGGCGTCGAGATGCTCGGCGACGACGTCGGAGAAGGACGGGGAGCCGACCAACCCGGGCGGTCGGACGGCTGCCGGCAGCGCATTCACGTCGCTCATACGGCGCCGAGGCCTCGAAGTGTCACATCCGCACGGTAGGCCCGCGTACGCTCGGTCGCAATGCGTCGTCTCCTCGTTCTCGTCTGCGCGATCGTGTGGGTGGACACGATGCTCTACGCGGCGCTCACGCCGCTCCTCCCCCACTTCACCCACGCGCTGCACCTCTCGAAGGCGGGCGCCGGGGCGCTCGTCGCCGCCGATGCCGCCGGAGCGCTCGTCGGCGGCTTGCCCGGCGGA